>NZ_CP015449.1:3128121-3451242 GCF_003096075.1 Dietzia lutea
CGACGCGGTCCAGGCCGGTGCACTCGACGGTGCGGGCGATGACGTCGAGCATGTTGAGGTTGAACTCCGCGGTGACACCGTCGGCGTCGTCATAGGCCGCGACCAGGCGCGCCGGGTCCTTGACCAGGTCGAAGCCCAGCACCAGGCGGTCGCCGGAATCCATGACGCCACGCAGCATGGCGAGGAAGTCCGCGCGCTGGTCCTCGCTGAAGTTGCCGACCGTCCCACCGAGGAACAGCACGAGCCTGCCGCCCGACTCGCCGGGCAGGGGTCCGTCGAGGGCGGTGAGGTCGGCGACGACCGGCTCGACCGTCAGGCCCGGGTACTCGGCGGTGAGGGCGCGGGCGGAGTCGAAGAGCATCTCGGTGGAGATGTCGACGGGCACGAAGAGCGGCGCGGCATCCGCGCGTGCCCCGCCGCCGCCCGGCGGAGCGGCGAAGACGTCGAGCAGCACCCGCGTCTTCTCGCAGGTGCCGGCTCCGAGCTCGACCACCGTGCTCGCGTCGCCGACGATGTCCACGGCCCGCGACCGCAGGATCTCGGCCTCCGCACGGGTGGGGTAGTACTCGGCCAGCCGGGTGATCCGGTCGAACAGCAGGCTGCCCTTCTCGTCGTAGAACCACCGCGGTGGCACCGTCGGCGGGTCCGAGAAGAACCCCTCGCGCAGGTCCGATTCGAGGGCGGTGATATCGGGATCGGCAGGGCTCGTCGTCGTCGCCGTCGAACCCGGGGGCCCCGCGACGTCGGCCGGCACCGCTACGTCCCCACGCGCGGCGATCTCACCAACGGTGTCCCCGGGTGCGGCGCCGCCACCAGCAGCGTTCTCCCGCGCGGCGGTCTCGCCAGCAGCAGCCTCCCGCGCGGCGGCCTCGCGCGCGCCGGTCACCGCGCGAGCCTCAGGCCGGCGGCCGCCCACCGCGACGCTGCGGGGAAGAAGTTCCGGTACGTGTGCCGCGTGTGGCCGGCCGGTGTGAGGGCGCTGCCACCGCGCAGGACGTGCTGGTCGGACATGAACTTGCCGTTGTACTCGCCGGCCGCGCCCTCCTCGGTGACGAAGCCGGGGTACGGCAGGTAGGCGCTCGAGGTCCACTCCCACACACCGCCGATCGTGCGGTCGGCGACGGTCCGCGGGTGACACCGGTCGGGGTCGAGCTCGTCGCGGATCTGCCAGCCGGTGGTGGCGACCTCCCACTCGAACTCGGTGGGCAGCCGTGCCCCGGCCCAGCGCGCATAGGCGTCGGCCTCGTAGAACGAGACGTGGAGGACGGGCTCGGCGTCGACGACCGGCCGCCGCCCGCTGAGCGTGAAGGTGGTCCACTCGCCGTAGACGGCGCTCTCGGCGTCGGCGCGCGCGTCGCCCGTACCGTCCTCCCGCCGCCAGTACCCGGGCGCGTCCCAGCCCTCGGCCTGCACGGTGGCCCACCCGTCCGAGAGCCATAACTCGGGACGTGAGTAGCCGCCGTCGGCCATGAACCGCTTCCACTCGCCGACGGTGACCTGGCGCGTGGCGACCTCGCCGCCCGGGATCCACACGCGGTGGCGGGGCCGTTCGTTGTCGTAGGAGAACCCCCCGGACGGTGCGTGGCCGTCGTGCGCGTGGACGCCGGGTGCGTCGCCGCCCGTGGGATCGGGCGCGCCGATCTGCGCGACCCCCTCGACGACGGCGAGCCATTCCGTCTCTCCCGGCGTCGCGGCGGCCGGGTCGGCGGACCTGTCGACGTACACGGGATCGATCGGGTTGTGGGAGAAGAGGTGCTTGATGTCCATGAGCAGCAGTTCCTGGTGCTGCTGTTCGTGATGGCAGCCCAGCTCGAGCAGCTCGAGGCCGCGCTCGTCGACGTCGCCCGCCTCGAGGGCCGCGACGACGGCCTCGTCGACCCGCGCCCGGAAGTCGGAGATCTCCGCGACCGACGGCCGCGTGATGAGCCCGCGCTCGGGGCGCGGCTGCCGGGGCCCGACCGCCTCGTAATAGGAGTTGAACAGGAAGCGAAACACCGGCTCCGGCGCCACGTACCCGGGCACCCGGGCCAGGACGAACTCCTCGAAGAACCACGTGGTGTGCGCGCGGTGCCACGCCGCGGGGCTGGCGGCGGTCATGGACTGGGGGATCTGGTCCTCGGGACTGAGCCGGGACGCGAGCAGATCCGTGAGCCCGCGGACCCGCATGAATCTCTCGACGGTGCTCCCCGTGCGCGGAGCGGTGCAGACGGATCCGACTGTCATGGAATCCCCCGTGGTTCGTGGTCGACGGCAGGCGGTCTGGGGCGGGGACCGGTCGGTCCCCGGCGTTTCCGCCACCCTAGCCACGGCCTACGACACCGCCCACCGATCCGCTAGACGAACGGGACCGGACTGTGCGACCCGCCGCGTGCGGCGGCGAGGTTGCGGCGCTCGTGCTCCAGCAGCCGCAGTCGGTACTCCGGGCAGTTGCCCATACCGCCGTCGGCGCGGATCACGCGATGCACGGGGATGACGAACGGCACCGGCACGATGCTGCACAGCCGACCCACCCGCCGGGCGTTGCGCGGCCGGCCGGCGTCCACGCTGATCTGCCCGTAGGTGGAGGTCTCGCCATACGGGATGCGCTGGATCTCGCGGTAGGCCTCCCGCGAGAACTCGTCGTGGACGCCAGCAGCGGCCCAGTCGAGCGGGACGTCGAAGTCGCGTAGCTCCCCGGCCAGGTAGGCCCTCACCTGCCCCGAGAGGCGGTCCAGGAGCCCACTCGCGCCGCCGGGCCCGCGGTCGAGGTCCTCGTCGTCGTCCTCTCCCCCGCCGCCACCGTGTTTCACGTCGAACCACGCGTCGGCGGCGTGGAGTTCGCTCTCGTCGACCTGCTGCAGACGTGACACTCCCACGGCCGTGGCCTCGACGATCATGAGGCCGGCCGAGGTCTCGAGCAGCCGCGCGGCGACGCCGGGCGTCCGGGCCGCGCGCACGCTCACACCACGCTCGGACGGTCCGGGTCGGTGACGTCGGCGTCGGCGGTGTCGAGCTTCTCGAACAGGGCGTCGGCACCGTCGCGCCCGAGCGCGGACATCTCGGCGGTGGTGATGGGCACGGCCTGCAGGCGCGTGAGCAGGGGGCCGGTGCCGTCGGGGCCGCCGGTCTCGTCGACGACCTGTAGTTCCGGCCACAGGAACGGCGGTGTGAGGACGAGGTGCTCGCAGCGCCGCCCGGGATCGACCAGACCGACCGCGTTGGGGATCACCGCGCCGGGCGCGACGTGGATTGAGCCGGTCGCCACCGCCAGCGCGCACGCGTCCAGGACGTCGGCCATCGCGCGGTGCCCCGTGCGGCCGACCGTGACGAACTCACTGCGGATCTGGCGCCCCTCGGGCGTGGTGACGTTGGTGGGCAGCTCCCGCGCGCCGATGGTGGCGTAGGTGGAGAAGCCGACGGCGGGGACGTTGTCGACGACGACGATGTCGCAATGCCATTCGGTGGTCTTCCCCTCCTCGTCCGGCTCGGTCTCGTGCGGGTAGCGCAGGACGCGGACCTTGTCCTTGCCCCCGAGGATGCCCTCGAGGCCGGAGAGATCGGCCGCGTCCGGGCCGGGGAGAGTGTTCTCGTCGCTCATACGAGTGCTCGCAGACGTGGTTCGAGGTCGGCCTTGAACAGGTCGAGGAAGCGCTTCTGGTCGTGACCGGGCGCGTGGAAGACCAGGTGGTTGAGGCCCGCGTCGACGTACTGCTTGACCTGCTCGACGGCGTCGTCCGGGTCCGAGGCGACGATCCAGCGCTTGGCGACCTGCTCGATCGGCAGCTCGTCGGCCAGGCGCTCCATCTCGCGCGGCGAGTCCACCGAGTGCTTCTGCTCCGGCGTCAGGCTCAGCGGCGCCCAGAAGCGGCAGTTCTCGAGGGCCTTCACCGGGTCGGGGTCGTAGCTGATCTTGATCTCGATCATCCGGTCGATCGCCGAGGAGTCACGCTCGTTGATCCGCGCGCCCTCCTCCACGGCGGGCAGGAGCTTGTCCGTGTAAAGCTCCATGCCCTTGCCGGAGGTGCAGATGAAGCCGTCGCCGACGCGGCCGGCGTACTTGGCCACCACCGGGCCACCCGCCGCGATGTAGACCGGCACGCCTCCCTCGGGCACGTCGTACAGGAACGCGTCCTTGGTGGAGTAGAAGTCGCCGGAGAAGCTGGTGGTCTCGCCGGTCCAGAGCTCGCGCATGAGGCGGACGGACTCCCGCAGTCGCGCGAAGCGCTCCTTGAACTCCGGCCACTCGCCCTGGTGGCCCGTGGCGATCTCGTTGAGTGCCTCACCGGTGCCCACGCCGAGGAAGACGCGCCCCGGGTAGAGGCACGCCATGGTGGCGAACGCCTGGGCCAGCACCGCGGGGTTGTAGCGGAACGTCGGGGTGAGCACGGACGTGCCCAGCTGGATCGTGCTGGTCCGCTCCCCCACGGCCGTGAGCCAGGACAGGGAGAACGGGGCGTGGCCGCCGTCGTGGCGCCAGGGCTGGAAATGGTCGGAGACCGTGGCCGAGTCCATGCCCGCCTGCTCCGCCATCACCGCGAACTCCACGAGGTCACGCGGCCCGAACTGCTCGGCCGAGGCCTTGTATCCGAGCTTGAGGGAGGGGGTGTCGGGCATCGGCTTCTCCTGCGTCTAGGCGTGTGGCCAGGTTCGTTTCGACGTCAACTTCGTCGCGCGGGCCACTGCGCCGAGTATGCCAGTGGCCTACGACACTCGTAGCGCCCTGTCCCCACCTCACTGCTCCAACACCGCCTCAGCGGGAGGGGCGCCGGAGGCGGACGCGGAGAGTAGGTCGGCGTCGTCAGCCAGCCTTGCGGGTCTCGGGCTCGCAATCGTGTGCGTTCGATGACCGGTTGCCGACGGACCGGACAGTTCCCCGGGGGCGCGATGGCGTGCGGTCTGTGAATTTGGCCACACGCCGAGACGAGGCGTAACGAATACGGTTGCGTCAGCAATATTCTTCATGAACCGGAAGTCACCGCGCATCGCGTGGCCAGGGTCCCCTCCCCTGAACCGACCTCCGGGAGAGCGCATTATCGGAGGAGTCATGCGGATCAGGCACGCGGCCACCGCCCTGGTGGCCCTCGCTGCCTCCTCCGCCTGCGCCCTCGGCACCACGATGGTCCTCCAGGACCGCGAAGAGCAGGCCCGCGAGTCCGAACTCCGCAGCTCCGCCTGGTCCGTCCAGGCGTCCACCGACTTCGGCACCACCTGGACCGCGCCCATCTCGTCCTACGGTGGCCACTTCCCCGTCCGCGTCGACACCGCCGGACTGCGGGACCGTTCGGCCTACCAGCCGCTCACCCTCCGCACGAGCGTCGACTCGCGCGCCGACGCCCACGTGGCGATCGGCGAGGGTGTCCTCGTGGAGGGCGACCCGGCCACCGCCGCCGACGTGCGGATCAGGGCGGTCGCCTCCCGCGGCGGGGCCTGCGCGGCTCCGGCCTTCCACCTCGACTCGGACAACATCCTCGCCGGAGACGGTGAGCAGCCGGTGCCCGTCGACGCCCCCACCTCGGACGTCCCGCTGAGCCTGCCCGCCGCCACCCGCACCACACCCGGCGCGGCGGTGACCGTGTGCCTCGAACTGAGCATGGACGCCGACTCCCCGGCGCCCGACTCGGTCCTCACGCTGGCGTGGCCCGTCGACATCGCCCGCAGCGACGCCACCGCCTGAGCCGCCCGCCCGGTCGCCTACTCAGCCGCCGGCGGCCTCCCGGTAGATCCGCGCATGGGTGGCCACGACGGTCGCCGGATCGGCGCCCGCCACCCGCGGCGGCACGGCCCGCGGATCCTCCAACGCCGCCCGCACGGCCACCGCCACCGCGGACGGATCGCGCGGGTCGTAGACCTCGCCCGAGTGCTCGCCCGGGTCGCACCGGTCGAACCACTGGTCCCGCAGGAACCCCACCGACGGGAACACCGGCGCAACCCCGAGATCACGGCACAGTTCCAGCCACGTTGAGTGGGTGGCGAACCGGTAGGGCAGGACGCACACGTCGAGCGCGGCGAACTCCGGCAGCACGGGCCCCAGATCCAGCGACTCGTAGCGCACCAACCGCACCGACTCCCAGCCGCCCTCGGCCGCCAGCTCCGCGACGAGGTGGTGGCCGCCGGCCTCGCGGTCCTCGCCGCACGCGTCGCGCCACGCCTGTGCCTCCACCACGATCCGCAGGTGGGCGCCGCGTCGGCCCTGCACCACGAGCGCCAACTGGTCCAGCAGCTCGGGGCCCTCGATGTTCTCGCCCATCCGCTCCAGCAGGACCCCCACCACGAGCGGGTCACCCGGCCCGCGCAGGTGCTTGCCCGCGCGCACGGCGGCGGAGATCTCCGCCTCGTCCAGCAATCGCGGGTGCGGCACCACGACCGGCTCCACACCCCAGCGCACCCACAGTTCGTGGGCCGCCACCTCGGTCAGTGTGATCACCGCGGACGCCGCCTCCACCAGCGTGCCGGTGTGATCCCGGTGCGGCAGCTCGTCCTCGTGCGTCGGGTAGACGATGTCGTGCACGGTCAGCACGAACGGGATCCCGGCCGTCTCGAAGTGCTCGACGACGTCGTCCACGCTCTCGGGCTCGAGGTAGTCGTAGCCGAAGTGCACGTGCGCCAGATCGACGTCCTGCAGAGGATCGGCGTCCCGGTGGATCTCGCCGGAGGCGTCGGAATCCGGGTCGAGCTCGGCGGGGGTCACCGCCTCGGCCGGGGTGTGCCCGTTGACCACGCCGGGCCGCACGGGCACGAGCTCCACGTGCTCGGCCCCGTCCAGGCCGATGATGCGGCGCACGGCCGGATGCGCGGCGGGCAGCACCGCCACCCTCGTCCGCGACCCGCCACCCAGGACGCTCATGGGCGTCAGTCTAGACCGCGGCGCAGGTCCTCGATCAGATCTCCGACGAATTCCAGGCCCACCGAGAGGCGGATGACGTTGTCGCCGATCCCCACCGCGGCACGGGCCTCGGGCTCCATGGACGCGTGGGTCGTCGTCGCCGGATGGGTCACGAGCGTCTTGGCGTCGCCCAGGTTGTTGGAGATGTCGATGACCTCCAACGCGTTGAGCAGGGCGAAGGACTCCCTCTTGCCGCTGCCGATCTCGCCGTCGTCACCCTCGCCGCACTTCAGCCCGAACGTCACCACGGACCCGCCGCCGGACATCTGCGCGCGCGCCAGCTCGTACTGGGGGTGCGACTCGAGCATCGGGTACGTCACCCAGTCCACCGCCGGGTGGGACTCGAGGAACCGCGCCACCTCGAGCGCGTTGGCGGACATCCGCTCGACGCGCAGACCCATGGTCTCCAAGCCCTTGACCAGCACCCACGCGTTGAACGCGCTCATGCCGAACCCGGCGTGGCGCATGAGGTTCTGGACCGGCCCGGTGATGTACTCCTCGGTCCCCAGGACGGCGCCGCCGAGGACGCGGCCCTGGCCGTCGATGTGCTTGGTCGTGGAGTACACCACCACGTCGGCACCCAGCTCGAGCGGCTTCTGGTGCAGGACGGTGGCGAAGACGTTGTCCACCACGACCTGCGCGCCGGCCTCGTGGGCCAGGTCGCAGACCGCGCGCACGTCGACCAGCTCCTGCATGGGGTTGGACGGGGTCTCGAAGAACACGGCGTCGGTGGGCTCGCTGAGCGCCTCGCGCCACTGGTCGAGGTCGGCGCCGTCGACGAACACCGTCTCCACGCCCCACCGCGGCAGGATCTCCGCGCAGATCACGTAGCAGGAGCCGAACAGCGCGCGGGAGGCCACGAGCCGGGACCCGTTGCCGCAGAGCGCGGCCAGCGCCACGAACACCGCGGACATGCCGGAGCTGGTGGCGAAGCACGCCTCGGCGCCCTCGATCTGGCGCAGGCGCTCCTGGAACATCGCGACGGTGGGATTGCCGTAGCGGGAGTAGACGAAGCGCTGCCTCTCGCCGTTGAACGACGCCTCGGCCGCCTCGGCGGACTCGTAGACGTAGCCGGAGTTGAGGAACATCGGCTCGGTGGTCTCCTCGAAGGCCGTGCGCATCTGGCCGGCGCGGACCCCCAGGGTGTCGGGGTGGAGACCGTCGGGGAGCTCGTTGTTTCTCATCCGCTGCTTTCTGTGTACTCGTGCGTGCGTGTGTGGGCGGGCCGGGTGTGTGGGCGGGCCGGGTGTGTGGACGGGACGGGCGTGTCCGGTCGAGCCCGGTCAGGACTGGCGCCAGGCCAGGCCCGCGACCTTCCAGCCGTTGACCGTGCCGCGGTGTCCTTCAGCGTCGGGGTCGCCCTCGAAGCCGCCGGTCACGTTGTAGGCGGCGCCGTATCCGGCGGCGGTGGCGACCCGGGCCGCGGCCGCCGACCGGTGTCCGCTGCGGCACAGGAACAGCACGGGCGCGCCGGGCTCGACCCCGGCCTCACTCAGCTGTTCCACGAACCGGGCGTTGGGCTGGCCCGCCGAGGTCATCCACTCGATGCCCAGCGTGCGCTTGCCGAGCTCCGACAGATCGGCGCCGCCGACCCACTGCCATTCGGCGCTGGTGCGGACGTCCACCAGTACGGCGTCGGGATCGGAGGCGAGCAGTTCCCAGGCCTGGCGGGGCGGTAGGTCCCCGGCGTAGTCGCTCATGGGTGTCGATTATGCTCCCCCGACGCCGATCGGCGGGGTCGAGGTACCCCGGTGGTCGTTCTGTGCGACGATCCGGATATGACGCCGCTCACAGATCACCCCTACCGTGTGGCCGTCGTCGGGTCCGGCCCGGCGGGCGTGTATGCGTGCGAGGCCCTGCTGGACTGGAGCGACTCGCGTGATTCGTCGGGGCGCGGGATCGTGGTGGACCTGCTCGACCGCCTGCCCGTGCCGTACGGGCTGCTGCGTCACGGCGTGGCCCCGGATCACCCCCGCATCAAGGGCATCGCGCGGACGCTCGAGGGGATCGCCGCGGATCCGCGCATCCGGTTCCTGGGCAACGTGGAGTTCGGCCGCGACCTGACCGTGGAGGACGCGCGGCGCTTCTACCACGCGGTCGTGTTCTCCACCGGCGCGCTGGCCGACCGTCGCCTGGGCGTCCCGGGCGAGGACCTGGAGGGCTCGTACGGGGCGGCCGAGTTCGTGACCTGGTACGACGGTCATCCCGATTCGCACCCGGAGTGGGCGCTCACCGCCGAGCGGGCGGCCGTGGTCGGCGTGGGGAACGTGGCCCTGGACGTGGCGCGCATGCTGGTGCGCAGTCCGGAGCAGCTCGAGCCGACGGACATCCCCGCCCACGTGCGGGACGGCTTCGGCACCAACGTGACGCGCGTGGTGTCGGTGATCGGGCGCCGTGGACCGGCGCACGCCAAGTTCACGCCCCTGGAGCTGCGGGAGATGGCCAAGGTGGAGGGCGTCACCGTGGTGGTGGATCCCGACGACCTGGAGTACGACGACGAGGCGCGCGCCCTCCGCGACGGCGATCGCCGGGTGGGGCAGGTGTGCGCGCAACTCGAGAAATGGGTCGAGGCGCAGCGCGAGGCCGGGCTCGAGACGGCGGATGAGGCCGAGGCCGCCGCGCTCGCGGCCGGCGGGAAGGTGGTGCGGTTCCGCTTCCACCGGTCCCCCGTCGAGATGGTGGGCGACGACGGCCGGGTCTCCGGGTTGCGACTGGAGATCACCGAGCCCGATCCCGCGCCGGCCGACTCCGGGGCGGCCGCCGGCCGGGTGCGCGGCACGGGCCACGTCGAAAACCTGCCGGTGGAGGCCGTGTACCGGGCGGTGGGGTACCGCTCCGCCGCCCTGGAGGGCGTGCCGTTCGACGACTCCCGGGCGACCATCCCCAACGACGGCGGACGGGTGCTCGACGCGCCGGGCGGGGAGCACCTGCCGGGGTTGTTCACGGCGGGGTGGGTCAAGCGCGGGCCGTCCGGCGTCATCGGCACCAATCGGTCGTGCGCTGTGGAGACGGTCGGTCATCTGACCACCGAACTCGAGTCCGGCACGCTGCCCGAGCCCGCCGACCCCGATCCGTCCGCCGTGCGCGACCTGCTCGCCGACCGCGGCGTGGACGTCGTCGACGGCGACGCCTGGCTGGCGATCGACGCCCACGAGCGTGAGCTCGGCGAGGCGGCCGGCCGCGAGCGCACCAAGCTGCCGGGACGGGCGGAGATGCTCGACATCGCCCGCTCCTCGCGGCCTACTCGATCCCGCTGACGAGGCGGCCGATCTCCATCAGCGAGACCGTCCCCGGGTCGAAGTAGCGGGAGTGCGCGGTGCGCACCGCCTCCGGTCCCGCGCCGGGCTCGGTGACGTCGACGGAGCGGCCGCCGAACTCGTTGGTCCCCGGCCTCTCGCCGGAGACTCCCGTGATCGACCACCAGGGCACGGGATCCCAGCGTGAGGCCACGGCCACCACGTCGTCGTCGACCGCCGGACGGCTGACGCCCCCCTCGTCCACCCACTGCCGGTCGAGCGACTCGACTCCCGCGCCGGGGCTGCCGACGTGGATCATCAGGTCGGCCGCGAGCCCCTCGGGGTCCGCCGCGGCCGCGCCGAGGACCACCGAGCCGTAGCTGTAGCCCACGGCCGCGTGCGGGGCGTCGTCGCCGTCCAGGCCCTCGACCGCGTCCAGCCCGGCCGCGTAGGTCCGGAGGTCGCCCGCGTGCGCCCACGCCGGCCCGGCGGAGGAGCCGGCGGAGACGACGCCGTCCGGCGCGTCGTAGCCCTGCCACGACACCGCCACGCACGCTCCGGCCGGGTCCGCCGCCTCGCACACCGCGCCGGCCCGCTCCCCGGTGCGCCCGAGGTCGGCCAGCGAGGACCCCGTCCCCGGCACGAGCGTCACCACCCGCTCTGCGGAATCGGGGTCGGCGCTGGCGACCACCGCCCGGCCATCGCGATGCAGGTCGAGAAGGTGCCGCCGGGGATCCTGCTCGAGATACGCGGCCAACGCCGTCAGGTCCCGCGCCACCTCGTCGGGTATCCGCCCGCCGACCCAGGCCCCGGCCCCGGTCGCGTCGAGCAGCCGACGCAGCCGGGTCCGGTTGAGGGCGTCGCGCGTCGCCGACGACAGCCCGGCCACCGAGCCGAGCTCGGGGTGGTCGCGCGCCAGCCGTGTGCGGTCTGCGGGCCCGAGCAAGTGCCACAGCCGGGCGACCTCGTGCGGGTTGTCGTCGGTCGATCCCGAGAGGTCCAGGCACGGCCTCGTCGCGGGATCGACCCGGCCGGCCAGTCCGTCCGCCGCCTCCCGCAGACGCATGGCGAGAACCCGGTCGGCGTCCTGAACCGGGACCGCGTCCCCGGTTCCGGGCTCGGCCGCTTCGGCGGCGTCCCACCCGGTCACGGCGCGGGCGAGCCGACTCCCCTCGACTCTGAGGACATCGGCCACGAAGAGGCAGTTCCCGGAGAGCATCCGCGCCTCGGCGGCGGCGTCGGCGGCCTCGCCGCGGGCCCGGTCCCCCGTCCGGCCCGACCACCCTCCGTCTCCCGCGCGCCCGCCGAGCCTGCGGGCGACCGAGTCGAGGTCCTCGGCGGAGTCCGCGATCCGTCGGCCCACCTCCGCCGCCCGCGCGGCCGCCAGGTCGATCGCCGCGGCCAGCGCGTCAGGGCCCTGCGCCGGCGACACGACCGGCCACCTCCTCGTCGGCCGCCGCCAGCAGGCCCGCCGCCCGCGCCATCCCGTCCGCCGACCGCTCCGTCTCCTCCTCGAGGTCGCGGGCCCGGCGGGCGAGCAGGGCCGCACACTCGGCGAGCGCGCCACCGGTGAGCAGCCCGCCGGCACCTCCGGCCTGTGCCGCGGCCGCCACCACGGACGCCTCCTCGAGCGCCGCGCTCAGCGACACCGCTCCCTCGGCCAGCTCCCGCCCGGCCTCGCGGACCCGCGCGGCCTCCGCCGTCACCGCCACCTGCTCGAACGCCAGCACGACCGCCCCCAGCGGCCCCTGCGCCACCGCGGCCGCCGTCTCTCCCGCCGCCGCGGCCGCCGTGTTCCCCACGGCCGCAGCGGCCGCTCCCCCGTCCTGCCCCGCCATCGACCCCGCTCCCCTCCGGCCCGGCACTCCGCGCCGCTCGTCAGGTCACGCTAGGGGTCCGCACCGACAAGAAGCCCTCGCCGACGGGTACCTGTGGACGGGGTCGACGACCATCCACAGGGGCACAACTCAGTCCAGATCGGGCTGCGCGGCATACCGTCCGCCGATGAACATCCGGGCCATCACCGCCCCGATCGCCACGAGGAAGACCACCAGCGCGACCGGGAGGATCCATGTCGGCATCGCGTCGCCGCCGGACCGCGCGGCGAGCACGATGCCCACCTGCCCGGCCACCAGCAGGAGCAGTGTGACCGTCGTGATCAGCCACAGGTCCTCTCGCATCAGCCGCTCGAACCGTCGCAGCCTCGGGCCGGTGGCCGTCCACCACTGCTTGTTGGGCGCGTTGATCTGGCCCGGGGCCCACAGCACCAGCCGGGACAGCACCGGCATCGGCAGCACGACGAGCAATGGGATCAGCGCGGAGAACGCGAGGGCCCCGTTCCGGCTGGACCAGCCGTCGGCCCGCCCGTCGGCGGCGAAATGCGTCGGCACCCGCTCGGGCAGGACGGCCACCTGCCAGGCCAGCACACCCAGCCACAGCAGGACCACACCCCCGGCCAGCACGAGAATCCACGGGGCCGTCGGCTCGGCGGGCAGATCGCGTGCGTCGTCTGCCGCGGACCTCGTCGTCGTCATACTCCCGACCTCCCCACCTACACCACGACCCGCACCCGCGCGGCCGCCTCGCGCGCCCGCTCCCGGGCGCCGTCCACGTCCTCGGCGGTCGCCACCGCCACGCCCATGCGGCGGTACTCGCTGGCCGACGGCTTGCCGAACAACCGCACGTCGGCCTCCGGTACCGCCAGCGCCCGCGCCACGCCCTCGAAGCCGACCGCCTCGACGCTCCCCTCGCCGATCTCCGCCCCGCCGTAGATCACCGCCGACGCGCCCGGACTGGCCATCGTCGTGACGACCGGCAGGCCGAGCACCGCGCGCGCGTGCATCTCGAACTCACTGAGGACCTGACTGCGCAGCGTCACCAGGCCCGTGTCGTGGGGGCGGGGGCTGACCTCCGAGAAATAGACGTCGACGCCGTTGACGAACAGCTCCACGCCGAACACCCCGACGCCGCCGAGCGCACCGGTGATCCGCGCGGCCACCGACCGGGCGGAGTCGTAGGCGTCCTGCGTCATGGGCTGCGGCTGCCACGACTCGACGTAGTCGCCGCGCTCCTGCCGATGACCGATCGGCTCGCAGAAGCCGGTCAGGATCCGCCCGGTCTCGGGGTCGACGCTGCGGACGGTGAGGAGCGTGATCTCGTACTCGAAGTCGACGAACGACTCGACGATCACCCGCGCCCCCGCGACGCGGGCGCCGGTCTGCGCCGCGCTCCACGCCGCCTCCACGTCCTCGGGACCGTGGAGGGTGGACTGGCCTTTACCCGACGACGACATCGTGGGCTTGACCAGGCAGGGGAAGCCGATCGCGGAGCACGCGTCCCGCAGTTCCCCGACGGACGAGGCGAAGGCGTACCCGCTGGTCGGCAGGCCCAGCTCCTCCGCGGCGAGGCGGCGGATGCCCTCACGGTCCATGGTCAGCCGGGCGGCCCGCGCGGTGGGCACGACGCGGGCGAGCCCCTCCTGCTCGATCTCCTCGAGCGCGGAGGTGGCGATGGCCTCGATCTCGGGGAGGATCACGTGCGGCTTCTCGAGGTCGACGACCCGGCGCACCTCGTCGGCGTCGGTCATGTCGATGGCGTGGCTCCGGTGCGCGACCTGGTGGGCGGGCGCGCCGTCGTAGCGGTCCACGGCGATCACCTCCACGCCGAACCGCTGCAGGGCGATCGTCACCTCTTTGCCCAGTTCGCCCGAGCCGAGCAGCATGACCCGGGTCGCGCCCGGCGAGCCCGGCGTGCCGATGCGGTCCACGGCGGGCGGGGCGAGGGGATCGTGCGCTGACGGGACGGGCGCTTCGGTCATGGCTCCCACGCTAGTAGACCTGCGAACGACCGCGCCGAGCCCACAAAGCCTCGCCTGGATGAACTCTCCCCGAGCCGGTGTGGCGAGCCCGGATCAGGCGTGATCCACGGCTCTGAAAAAAGGTGGACCACACCGATAGACCGGGGAGGTCGGCAGGTGACACACTCTTCGCCAAGCACCCGCGGCCTGCGGTCCCGGCAGTGCGAGCGGAGGAGGAGCACGGATGCCGTCACACCCGCCGACAATGAACGCGGTGCAGCTCCTGGGCCACGGCGACCTGGACCAGCTGGTGTACTCGCACGACGTCCCTACCCCGAGTCCGGCCCCGGGGGAGGTGCTGATCGATGTCCACGCCTGCGGGATGAACAACACCGACGTGTGGGTCCGCCAGGGTGCCTACGGCAGCGACACCGATCCGAAGGCCGTCTCCTCGTGGCGGCGTGGCCGCTCCACGCTCGAGTTCCCCCGCATCCAGGGCACCGACATCGTCGGCCGGATCGTCGCCGTCGGGGACTCGGTGTCCGAGGATCGCATCGGGCAGAGAGTGTTGGTCGACTTCAGCCTCTACAACCGACCGGAGAGCGACGAGAGCCTGTCCGACATCGACTACATCGGCCACGGGCGGGACGGCGGTTACGCCGAGTACGTGGCGGTCCCCGCAGTGAACGCCTACCAGGTCACCACGGACATCGACGACGCCGGCCTGGCCACTTTCTGCTGCGCCTACCTGACCGCGGAACAGATCCTCGACCGGACGCGCCTGAGCGTGGGCGAACGGATCCTCGTCACCGGTGCCTCCGGAGGAGTGGGCTCGGCCCTGATCCAACTCGCCCGCGTTCGCGGCGCCATCCCCTATGCGGTGACCAGCGCCGGAAAGGAAGCAGCCCTCGGCGAGATCGGCGCCGAGGCGGTATTCCTCCGCGACTCGGACGATCTCGTCGGCGAGGTGGAGCGGGGCGTCGACGGCCCGATCGACGTGGTGGGCGACCTGGTGGCGGGCCCACTGTTCAACGACCTGCTGAGAATTCTGCGTCCGGAAGGCCGGTACGGGACGGCCGGGGCCATCGGCGGGCCGGTCGTGAAGCTCGATCTACGCACCATGTACCTCAAGCAGCTCGAGCTCCACGGTTCCTCGCAGGGTACGAGGACCGCGTTCCGGCGGTTGGTCGGGTACATCGAGGACGGCCGCATCCGTCCTCTACTGCACCGCACCTTCCGGCTCTCCGAGTTCCACGAGGCGCAGCGCGCCTTCATGAGCAAGACCTACGTCGGCAACCTGGTCGTGGTCCCCGACCGACACTGGGACACGGTTGGAGCCCCCCATGGATCGTGAACGTGTCCTAGAGCTGATCGACACCCACAGCGGCGGCGACGTCAGCCGGATCGTCACCTCCGGCATCGAGCCACTGCCGGGAAAGAACGTGTTGGAGAAGGCTCGCTACCTGGAGAAAGAGGGCGACGGTCTGCGCCGGTTGCTGCTCTCGGAGCCGTATGGCGACCCGGCGATGTCGGTGAACCTCATCGTGGAGCCCTCTCATCCGGAGGCCGTGGCCGGGTACATCATCATGGAGGCGATGGGGTATCCGCTGTACTCGGGCTCCAACACTATCTGCACCGCGACCGCCCTGCTCCAGAGTGGGATGATCCCGGCGACCGAGGGGCTGCAAGAAATCATCCTGGAGTCCCCGGCGGGGTTGTCCCGCAACACTGCACGAATCGTCGACGGCCGGGTGGAGTCGATCACCACGCGAGGGGAGCCGGCGTTCGTCGCCGAACGGGGGCTCGCCGTGGAAGTCCCCCACTATGGCCGGGTCGGCTTCGATCTCGTGTGGAGCGGGGCCTACTTCGCGCTGATCCGCGCGGCCGATCACGGTTTCGAACTCACGGCCGACGAACAATTCGCACTCACCGCGTTCGGCGATTCCTTCGTCCGGGCGGCCCGCCCCGGGCTGAGGCGGGAGCACCCCTCGCTCGGCGATGTGGGCCCGCTGCCGTTCGTCCACTTCATGGGCCGCGTACGCACGCTGGGGGCCGGTAGGTTCGAGTCGCCGTCGGCGACGTACGTCCATCCGGGCGTGATCTGCCGGAGCCCGACCGGGACCGGCACCTCAGCCAGGCTCGCGTTGATGGCCGCGCTGGGTGATGTCGCACCCGGCGACACCTTGGAGACCATCTCGCCACGCGGGAACCGGTTCCTGGGCACCGCGCTCGTGGAGGGCGTGGTCGGAGACTTCCCTGCCCTGCACACGACCGTCACCGGACGTGCCCGGTTCCTGGCCCATTCACGGATCACCATCGACCTGGACGACCCCCTGGTGGACGCCTCCGATCTGGAGTATCTGCTCAGCCCCTGACCCGTCTCACCTCGTAGCCGCCATCCCGGACGCGCCTGTGTCCCTCGCGCGCCGGCCGAGGATATACGGTGTGTTAAACGCCACAAGAAAGGGCATACACCCGTGACCACTGCCTCCTCCGGCCCCCTGGCCGGTATCCGCGTCGTCGAACTCAACGGCATCGGCCCCGGCCCGCACGCCTGCATGATGCTGGCGGACCTCGGTGCCGACGTGGTGACCGTCATGCGCCCCGGTGAGCTGGCCAAGTCCGTCGACGGCTGGGCCCACATCACGCGCCGCGGCCGGACCGTGGTCGAGGCGGACCTCAAGAGCGACGAGGGCCTGGCGCAGGTCCGCACGCTCATCGGGAAGGCGGACGTGCTGGTCGAGGGCTTCCGCCCGGGCGTCACCGAGCGCATGGGCCTGGGCCCGGACGAATGCCTCGAGCTCAACCCGCGGCTGGTCTACGCCCGCATGACCGGCTGGGGCCAGCACGGGCCGCTCGCCCACACCGCGGGTCACGACCTCAACTACATCTCCCTGACCGGGCATCTCAACGCCATCGGCCGGAAGGGCGAGCGCCCGGTGCCGCCGCTCAACCTCGTCGGCGACTTCGGCGGCGGATCCATGTTCCTCATCCAGGGGATCCTCGCCGCGATCATCGAGCGCGCCACCTCGGGCAAGGGGCAGGTCATCGACGCCGCCATGACCGATGGCGCCTCCGTGCTCGGCCAGTTCCAGTGGGCGATGCGGGCGCGGGGCCAGTGGTCCGACGTCGCCGGAACCAACATGCTCGACACGGGCTACCCCTTCTATGACGTCTACGAGTGCTCGGACGGCAAGTACATGGCCGTGGGCTGCCTCGAGCCCCAGTTCTACGCTGAGTTCGCGCGACTGCTCGGCGTCGACGGCGAGGGCATGCCCGGCCAGTTCGACATGGACCGCTGGGACGAGCTGCGCGAGCTGATCTCGGGCAAGTTCGCCGAGAAGACCCGTGACGAGTGGGCCGAGGTGTTCTACGGCACCGACGCCTGCACCACGCCCGTCCTGTCCTATACGGAGGCGTTGGGCCATCCCCACAACTCGGCTCGTGAGACGTTCGTCGAGGTGGCCGGCGATGTGGGACCGGCGCCCGCGCCGCGTTTCTCCCGTACCCCGGCTGCCGCCGTTCCGGCCGAGCCGCCGCGTGCGGTGACAGCGATCGTCGAGGTCTGGTCCTGAGGATGGGTGAGGCGGATTCCGGGGCGGGGAGCATCGAGTCCCGCCACACCGGTCGGGTCTCAGCCGCTACCGGCTCCCGCGTGGCCGAGGTGACGCTCGCCGTGGACCCTGGCTCCGCAGAGCCACCGTTTCGCCAACTCAAGGGCCAGATCGTCGAGGCGGTCACGCGTGGGAGGCTGACGCCGGGCACTCGCATGCCACCCGTGAGAAAACTGTCGGACGAGGCGGGCGTCTCCACCGCCACTGCGGCCAAGGTCTATCGCGAACTTGAAGAGACTGGCGTGCTCGAGAGCCGGGGGCGTTCGGGCACATTCGTGGCGGCCGGCGACGTCCGTAGGGCCGCCCTGATTAGGGCCGCGGAGGAATTCGTCGCGCTGGCCTCCGCATCCGGAGCGTCCGCCGACGACGCCTGTCGCGCCGTGCGGGATGCATTCGAGCGGGACGGCTAACGCGGCCCACCCCCGATCGACACACGAACGCCCCACCACCGCCAGGTGCGATGGTGGGGCGTTCGGCGCAGGTCGCTCACCAATCAGCCACCGAGCGAACCCATGCTCAGCGAGCCGAACACCCCACCGGGCTCGTAGGCGAAGGCGCCCTCCTCGCCACACTGCGCAGACGCACCCGCGCGGAAGTCAGCTTCCGGGTTGTAGGTCGCGTTACCGGCCCACACCTCGGTGTCGTTCGCGGCGACATCGACAGTTGTGACGGTGTTCTTACCCTCAAATCCAGCAGCAATGAAGTCGGCCGACACATCAATTGCCTCGCCGATGGTCGTCCCCTCGTTGAAGACGGCCTCGATGTCCGACATCACCTCGGCGTCACTGACCGTGATCGTGCAGGTGACCGCCTCTTCGGTGTTGTTGCTGATCGTGCCGCCGACCGCGTCCTCATCACCCGCGACGGTGAGGACGACTGGGGCGGGATCCGAGGATCCGAGCGAGCCGAGGGACTGTGCCTGGGCGACGCCTGCGCCGCCGAGGACTGCCGCACCACTGAGGGCTGCGGTGGAGAGAGTTGCACCGATCTTGGTGGAAAGACGCATAAGTGTCCTCCTTGCCTTGAATCGCAGTTGGATCTCAACCACTGTGTGCGACGATAACTTCGCATGATGCACATCACAAACGCGGGGTGCGGGGCGTAAGTGAAGTCTCACTCCACCCTGACAACGTTGACAATCGTCCCAGCGTGCTCGATCGCCCGGCATGAACAGTCAGTAAGGTACGGATATCCACCGCCGGCATCGACGAAGAAGTCGTAGTCACCGAAGTCCGGGTTGCCGGTGTCACCGACGACGGCCACCGCGGCGGGCGCCGAGACGCCGCCGCACGCCAGCGACCGGTCAGTCCTGTTCGTGTACGTCACCGTGACGCCGTCCGACGAGCGCTCCGCTTAGATCGTCGAGGCAGACGTGGTCGTGAACGCGTCGGCGGCGACGCTGCCGGTGTCTCCGCCGAACTGGGCGCGGCACCCGCTCCGGCGAGAGCGGTGACTGAGGCGATGGCGGCCGTTGCGGCGGCTACGCCGACACGAGTAGAGGTACGCATGAGGGACTCCAGACTCACGGAGGGATGATGGCCGGGTGGCCACCTGAGATCCACCTCACCGCATTCCCGACCCGGATGCTGTCGTCCGTTCGTCGGTCATGTGTCGTACGGTCGCACCCTGTCTGGCACCTCGATCCCCACCTGCCACATGCGCCACATCATCGCCGTGGCGGTTCGTCGAGAAGACAGTTCCGCACACCGCTACTCGAGCGATGCGGGCGGAACCGTCTTCTCGATGAATGCGCCGCCGCGGCCGCCGAGGGCACCGCCGGGCGAGCCGGGCCGCCGCGCCCCACGCCCACCGCGCCCACCGCGCCGAGCGCACCGCCGCCGGCGTCACCCCAGAATGTCGCGCCGCACCACGTTCTGGTCGCGGCCCGGCCCCACGCCGATGTACGACATGTGGCAGCCGGCCAACTCCTCGAGCCGCAGCACGTAGTCGCGCGCCGCAGCAGGCAGGTCGCCGAACTCGCGGGCCCCGGTGATGTCCTCGTCCCAGCCCGGCATGGTCTCGTAGATCGGGGTGGCGTGGTGGAAGTCGGTCTGCGTCATGGGCATCTCGTCGTGCCGCACGCCGTCCACGTCGTAGGCCACGCAGATGGGGATCTCGCCGATGCCGGTGAGCACGTCGAGCTTGGTGAGGAAGTAGTCGGTGAAGCCGTTGACGCGGGCGGCGTAGCGGGCGATCACGGCGTCGTACCAGCCGCAGCGGCGCACGCGGCCGGTGTTGACGCCCACCTCACCACCGGTGACCTGCAGGTACTCGCCCCACTTGTCGAACAGCTCGGTGGGGAACGGCCCTGCGCCCACGCGGGTGGTGTACGCCTTGACGATGCCCAGCGAGTGGGTGATCTTGGTGGGCCCGATCCCGGAGCCGACGCAGGCGCCGCCCGCGGTGGGGTTGGACGAGGTGACGAACGGGTAGGTGCCGTGGTCGACGTCCAGCATGGTGGCCTGGCCGCCCTCCATGAGGACGGACTGGCCACGGTCGAGCGCCTCGTTGAGCATGAGGGTGGTGTCGGCGACCATCGGCCGCAGGCGGTCGGCATAGGAGAGGAAGTACTCGACCATCTCCTCGACCTCGACCGCGCGGCGGTTGTAGATCTTCACGAGGATCTGGTTCTTGAGGTGCAGCGCGCCCTCGATCTTCTGCCGCAGGATCGATTCGTCGAACACGTCCTGGACGCGGATGCCCACGCGGGAGACCTTGTCGGCGTAGGTGGGGCCGATGCCGCGGCCGGTGGTGCCGATGGCCTTCTTGCCGAGGAACCGTTCGGTGACCTTGTCGAGCGCCTGGTGGTACGGCGCGACGAGGTGCGCATCGGCGGAGATCCGGAGCCGGGAGGTGTCGGCGCCGCGGGCCTGCAGCCCCTCGATCTCGTCGAACAGCGCCTCGAGGTTCACCACGACGCCGTTGCCGATCACGGGTACCGCGGTGGGCGAGAGGATGCCGGCGGGCAGGAGCTTGAGTTCGTACTTCTCGCCACCGACGACCACGGTGTGGCCGGCGTTGTTCCCGCCGTTGGGCTTGACCACGTAGTCCACGCGGCCGCCCAGGATGTCGGTGGCCTTACCCTTGCCCTCGTCGCCCCACTGGGCGCCGATCAGAACGATCGCTGGCATGGTTCGCTTTCACCTCGAAAAGAGTCGTCTACACGGTGAGGGACGGACACCTTCTCGTGATTCCGCGCACACCAGCACTCCAGATTAGTCGTCTGAGTGCTCTCACCCTAGTCGCCGGCCCCCCGCACCCTGCGTAGTCTCACGGGCGTTCCGGGCAGGAGCTGCGAGATCCGGTCCGCGCTGTGGGAGGTGAGAACGCCGATCACGGGGTAGCCGCCGGTGACGGGGTGGTCGGGGCCGAACACGACCGGGCAGCCGTCGGCGGGGATCTGGACGGCGCCGCGCACCATGCCCTCGCTGGGGATCTCGCCCCTCGACCGCCGCGGTACGGGCCGGGCGGGGTCGATGCGCACGCCCACCCGGTCGGCGTGGCCGCTGACGTGGCCGGTCGCCGCGAGGACGTCCCACGCCTCGGGTGGGAAGAGGTCGTCGCGCGGGCCGGGGATGACGTCGAGGTCGACGGGCTGGCGGGGGTCGGTGCCGCCGACGGCCGCCTGCCATCCGTCCGCCCACGGGCCCACGACCGCGTCGCCGACGTCGAGGACGTCCCCGACGGTGACGGGCGGCGGGCCGAGCCCGGACAGGGTGTCGCGGGAGCGGCTGCCCAGCACCGGCGGCACGTCGATCCCCCCGCGCACGCCCACGTAGCTGCGCACCCCGGCGACGGGCCGGCCGATCTCCAGCGTCGACCCGGTGTCCAGGCGGAGGACGTCGCCGGTGGCGGCGGTGCGTCGGGAACCGTCGGGGGTGACGACGACGACGAGGGCCTCCGCACCCGTGACCGCCACGACCGCGGGGGCGTCCGTGAGGACGGTGAGCCCGCCGAGCAGCACCTCGAGCACCGCGGCTGCGGGGTCGGTGCCGACGGCCCGGAGGGCGGTGGCCGCGGCGGCGCGGTCGGCGGCCCCGGAGGCGGTCACCCCGAGGTCGGCGTGTCCGGGGCGGCCGAGGTCCTGCACGAGAACCGCGGGCCCGGCCCGGAGGACGAGCAGGCTCATCGGTCCGCGCCCCGGCTACCGGAGCCGGCGGTGCTGCCGGAGCCATGACTGCCGCCGGCGTCGCGGAACCGCACGGTCGTCCCGGGCGTCAGCAGGGCGGGGTCGGCGCGGTCGACGTCCCAGAGCCGGGCGTCGGTGGTGCCGATGAGCTGCCACCCGCCGGGTGAGACGCCGGGATAGACGGCGCAGAACCGGTCCGCCAGGCCCACCGATCCGGCCGGCACCCGCGCCCGCGGGGACGGCAGCCGCGGCACGGTCGGCAGCGGCCGCGGCTCGGCGGCGCCGCGCTGCTCGAGCCCGCGCTGCTCGCGCTGCTCGCGCCCGGGCGTATCGCGCCCGCGCGCGTCGAGCTCCCGCGCGTCCACGAGATAGGCGAAACCGGGCGCGAATCCGCCGAACGCGGCCCGCCACGTGATCGACGTGTGGGTCCGCACGAACGCCTCGGTCGACAGCCCGGCCAGGTCGGCGACGGCGGACAGGTCGGGCCCGTCGTAGCGGACGTCGAGGATCACCTCGGCCGCCCCACCCGCAGCCCCGGCCCAACCCGCGGCCCCAGGATCCGCTACTCCCCCTCCGGATCCGCTACCCGCACCGGGGTAGCGGATCCGGTCCCCGGGTAGCGGATTCGGGGTGGACGGCGGATTCGGGGTGGGCGACGGATTCGGGGTGGGCGACGGATTCGGGGTGGGCGGCGGCTCCTCGGCGAGAAGCGCCTCGACCCGCCGCCGCAGCCCGGGCAGCGCGGAGGCCTCCCGCGCGGTCACCAGCACGGTGCGGGCCGCCGCGACCACGTCGACGGCATCCGGCCGCAACCCGCGGACCCTCCCGGCAAGCTGCACCGCCTCCGCCAGACCCGCACACTCGAGCAGCAGCGCGGCCTCTCCGCAGCGGCGGATCCTCGTCGTCGTCATCTCTCCCCCGGCCGCCCCGGCTCTCCACCGCGCGCGTGCGCGAACGGCGCCAACGCGACCCCGGCGGCCTCGAGCGCCGACCGCACCCGGCGCGCCAGGTCGACGGCACCGGGCGTGTCCCCGTGGACGCAGATCGACGCGGCCCGGACCACCACCGGCGACCCGTCCGACGCCGTGATCTCCCGCCCCGTGGCCATAGCCACCACCCGGGCGGCGACCTCGTCGGCGTCCGTGATGACGGCTCCCGGCTCGCCGCGCGGCACGAGGGTGCCGTCGGGTCGGTAGCCGCGGTCGGCGAACGCCTCGGTCACGGCCCGCAGGCCCGCCTTCTCGGCCTCGGCCAGGACCACCGCGCCGGGCAGGCCGAGGATCGGCAGCGGATCCTCGTCGGCGACCGCGGCGTAGGCCAGGACCGCATCGACGACGCCCGCGGCCTGCTCGCGATCGTGGACGATGCGGTTGTAGAGGGCCCCGTGGGGCTTGACGTAACTCACCCGCGAGCCGTGGCGCCGCGCGGCCATGTCGAGCTCGATCAGCTGGAACGCCACGATCCGGGCGACCGCCTCGCGGTCGAGGTCGTGCTCGACGCGCCCGAAGTTCTCCGCGTCCCGGTACGAGGGGTGCGCGCCCACCGCCACGCCCCGCTCGGCGGCTGCCACGACCGTCGCGTTCATCGTGGGCCGGTTGCCGGCGTGGAAGCCGCACGCGACGTTGGCGGAGGTCACCACGTCGAGCAGGGCGGCGTCGCCGGGGTCGGGCCCGGCGTGCGGCGCGAGCGAGGCCGACCACCTCGGAGTGCCCCGGCGGGCCTCCCCGAGGTCGCAGTTGAGATCGATGCTGCCGCGATCGATGTCGTGCGCCTGTGCATGCACACCTCCATCCTGCCCCAGGTTCGCCCACTCCGGCCGCTGCGGTCATGATGGAGGTCATGATCGTCATCCGCTGCGGCTCCGCGCCGGTTCCGACGGTCCTCGGCGAACACCCTCGCGTCGAGGTCAGTGCGGTCCCCACCAAGGAGGAGGTCACCCGCGCGCTCTCCGAGGTCGGCACCCGCCGACGGCTGGTCGTGTGCGGTACCGACGCCGGACTGTCCGCGCTGCTCACCCGCCTCATGCGCACCGAGAACCTCGACGTGGAGATCGCCTACGTCGCCGACGAACCCACGCCTGCCACCAGGGCGTACGGCCTTCCGACCGGCTCGGAGGCCGCCAAGCTCGGCGTCCGGGGCAGTGCCCGCGAGGTGCCCCTCGTGCGCGACGACACCGGAACCGCCCTCGTGGGCGAGGCCACCGTCCGCGGTCCCGAAGGGGGCCACCTGGTGGGCGAGGCCTACGCCGACGACAACCGGGTCTTCTCCGGCGAGATCGACGCCCTCACCGTCCGCCCGACGCCGGACCTGCCGGGCGTCGTCGCCACGGCCGCCCGTCCCCGCTGGCTGCGACGACGGCCGTGGCTCGCCGCGCGCGCGGTCCAGCTGGGGACCGAGGCAGGCCTGCTCACCCGCGACGGGGTGACCGGCCGGCGGGCCGTCAAGAGGACGACCTTCTACCGTCATACCGAGCCATGGAGGCTCGTGTCGCCCTGAACGGCGGCATCTCCGGCGCGGGCCGGTCGGGCGAGTCCGGCCACTCCTCCTCGAGCAGCTCCGGCGACACGGCCGGCGTCCGCACCGTCGGCGGCAGCGTGGCCAGCGCCGAGATCTTGCTCAGGCCCGCCACCTGCATCACGTCCACGAGGATCGACCGGATCTGCGCGAGCATCACCGTCTCGGTCATTCCGGAGCCGATCACCAGCTCCCGTTTGGCCCGCGCCGACACCGCGCGCAACTCCCGCAGCACCTTCGCGGCGCCGGGCGCGTCGGGGTCGGCGGCCACCCGCTGGGCGAGCAGCTCGACCGCGTCGGCGAGCGCGGCCAGCAGCGAACTGAGCGCGGGCGGGACGTCCACCTGGTCGTCGACGGCCACGATCGCCCGCCGCGCCAGCACGCGGATGTTGCGGATGCCGTTGTCGAGCGGGTGGAGGATGCGGGTCAGCTCCACCTCCTCCGGACGGCGCCGGCGGTAGAACGGCGAGATCCGCACCAGCTCCTGGGCCCCCGCGAGCTGTTCGGACACCGCGTCGATCGCCGGCTGGGTGTCACGGGCGTCCTGCAGCGCCTCGCGGATGAGGTCGGAGTCGCGGCGGTCCAACCCCTCGGCGACCTCTGCCAGGACCGACGAGGCCACGCCCAACAGCGACGCGGCCTCGCGCCGGGCGCGCCGCAGCGGGTGCACGGGGATGAGCGACATCGCCACCAGCGCGACGACACCGCCGACGGCGGCGTCCACCATCCGCTCGTAGCCGCCCGCCGAGCCCGGCGGCAGGATGGTGGCCACGAGGATCGCGGACGACGCCGCCTGCGTCCCGACCAGCGCGCCCCGGTCGAGGAACACGGCCGCAGACATCGCCAGCACCACGACCGCGGCGATCTGCCACGGGCCGGAGCCGATCTGCGCGATGAGCAGATCGCCCAGGCCGACGCCCACCACGACGCCGATCACCAGCTCGATGCCGCGGCGCACCCGCCGGCCCATGCCGGTGCCCAGGGCGATGGCCGCCGCGATGGGCGCGAAGAACGGCGCGGGGTGTCCGAGCAGGTCGAACGCGATGTACCAGGCGATCCCGGCGGCCAGGCCGCACTGCAGGATCGGCAGGAGCGCGTACGCCAGTCGCCGGGTCCGCGTCCTCAGCGGAACCGGTAGCGCGGCGTAGACGCCCAGCGCGCGGGCGTCTAGACGATCACGCCAGGCCGAGAGGCGCGGCGGCGTGCGGGTCCGACTCATTGATCAAATCCAGGCAACGGATGTACTCGTCCTCCTCGCCGATCGACTGCGCGGCGCGGGCCAGCGCCGCGACCGCGCGGAGGAATCCGCGGTTCGGCTCGTGGTCGTACGGCACCGGGCCGAAGCCCTTCCAACCGTGGCGGCGGAGCTGGTCCAGCCCGCGGTGGTAACCGGTGCGGGCGAAGGCGTACGCGGTCACCGCGTCGCCGGCGTCGAGTGCGCGCTCGGCGAGCTCGGCCCACGCGATCGACGCCGCCGGATGGTCGGCTGCGACCGTGCGGGGGTCCTCGCCCGCGGCGAGGGCGTCCTCCGCCTCCGGATCGCCGGTCAGACGGGTGGGCGGGGGGCCGAGGAGATCTCCGAACTGGGTCATGCCGCCCATTGTCCACGAAAACTCGTCTCCCCTTGCGATGAGAGCTTTTCTTTCGATGGGGCCGTATCGACCTGCGATCCGGAAGCAGGGCCGCTTGAACAGCTTGGTCCGGGAGACCGCCGCTCCGGAGCGGATCGGCGAACCGGTTGTCGAGGTGCCGGACCGCGGGGAAGAAGAGGGCACCGGTGAAACGGCGCGGAGTTCCCGGGAAGGCGAACGGTCGGCGACGGCAGCATGACATCCCGGTGACCAGTCCGGACGTTTCCTTCCACAGGATAAGGAAACCCGCAAAACTGGACACATGACCGTATCTTCACCATCTGAGCCCGCCCGCACCACGCCCGGAATCACCCGCCGAAGCGCCCTCAAAGCCGGCGCTCTGGCCGGTGCTGCGGTCGGCACCAGCGCTCTGGCGGGGCGCTCCGCGATCGTGTCCGCGGCGGCGGGGGGAGGTGGTGGCGCTGTAGGGGCGCCAGCGGTCGGCGACGTTTTCCAGCACGGCGTCGCCTCCGGTGACCCGATGCCCGACCGTGTCATCCTTTGGACGCGTGTGACCTCGTCGCCGGAGGCCGTCCCCGGATCCGGACTGGGCGCCCCCGTCGCAGTCGGTTGGGAGGTGGCTCTGGACCCCGGCTTTGCGACCATCGTCCGGTCCGGCTCGATCGTCACCGACGCCGGCCGCGACCACACCGTCAAGTTCGACTGCACCGGTCTGGCTCCCGACCGCTGGTACCACTACCGTTTCCGCGCACTAGGGCAGACCTCGCCCTCCGGTCGCACCCGCACGGCGCCCGCCGACGGGACGCTCCCGGTCACCGGCCGCTGGCGCATCGGGGTGGTCTCCTGCTCCAACTGGGAGGCCGGGTACTTCTCCGGCTACCGCCACCTCGAGGCGCGCGGCGACCTCGACGCGATCATCGAGCTCGGCGACTACATCTACGAGTACGGCCACGGCGAGTACACGGGCAAGTTCGGCGCGGTCCGCCCGCACGATCCCGCGCACGACATCGTGACGCTGGCCGACTACCGGATCCGCCTCGCCCAGTACCGCACCGACCCCGATCTGCAGTCGCTGCACGCGCACGTGCCGTGGATCGTCACGTGGGACGACCACGAGCTCGCCGACAACAACTGGGCGCACGGTGCGGCGAACCACAGTCCGGAGCAGGGGCCGTTCGAGGACCGCAAGGCCGCCAGCTGGCAGGCCTACTTCGAGTGGATGCCCGTGCGGCCGGAGGCCCTGCGCGACGGCGGGCACCTCTACCGGCGGCTGCGGTGGGGCTCGCTGGCCGAGATCAGCATGCTTGACCTGCGGTCCTACCGTTCCGAGGAGCCGGGCCGCTTCGACGGTCACGCCATCGACGTCACGGGCACCATGACCGGCGCCGATCAGTTCGAGTGGCTGGCCCGCGGCCTGAGCTCGTCGACCGCCCGGTGGAACGTCATCGGCAACTCGGTGATGTTCTCACCGGTCCTCCTCCCGCCGCTCGAGCCGCGCACCACCGCTGCGCTCACCGAGCTGCTGGGCGCTCCCCGCGAGGGCATCACCTACAACCCCGACCAGTGGGACGGCTACGCGGGCGAGCGCCGCCGCCTGATGGAGGTCATCCGCACTGCCGGGACCCGCAACACCGTGTTCCTCACCGGTGACATCCACACCTCGTGGGCCATCGAGGTGCCGTTCGAGGCGGCGAACTACCCGGGAGCCGGTGTGGGGGCGATCGAGTTCGTGACCCCGTCGATCACCAGTAACAACATCGACGACATGTTGAACCTGCCCGAGGGCAATCCGCTCTCGCAGACCGCACAGGCGGCACTCTCCCAGCTCAACCGACACGTGCGCTGTGTGGATCTGGACCGCCACGGCTTTACGGTGGTCGAGTTCACCACCGACTACGCGCACGCCGACTTCTGGGCGGTCGTCGCTCGCGAGGAGCCGAACAGCGGCGCGTATCCGCTGGCCAGCTGGCGCAGTCGCCATGGCACGGACCAGCTGGAGCCCGTCGGTCCGCTTCCCTGATCCGTTGACGGGGCTGCCGGGCTCCGCCCTGCACCCGCCGAGTCACAGGTTGGTCCGCTACGGTGGCGGGTCGACGCGGCCCGTCCGGGGCCGACGACGGGTGTATCGGGAGTAGTGGATGACGACGAGCCAGCAGCCGCCCGCCGGGGAGCCGACCCCCGGAGGACGACCGGGCGGTGGCCCGAAGGGTGGGGCACGTCCGTCGGGTGACGGGCGGGTCGGTCGCCCGGGCCGGGGTGGTGTGCTCGCGGCGGTGGCCGTGGTGGCGCTGGTCGTGGTCGCCGCGGTCGCGTGGGCGTTCCTGGCCGGGCCGTTGTCGTCGTCGGCGCGGGCCGAGCGGGCTGTGGCCGAGACGCTGGAGCAGATGAGCTCGGCGGAGTCGTTCGACGAGTTCAACAGTCATATGTGCGCGGAGAACCGGGTCCCGCAGGAGCTGGTGGACACGATCACCGCGTCGAGCGAGGCGACGGGGCCTGATCTCGATTCGATGTTCCGCGAGTCGATCGCGGGGTCGTTCCCGCAGGATCTCGAGGTGACCGGGGTCGAGATCGCCGACGGCGGCGCGGAGGCGATGGCGACGGTCGAATCCGAGTCGGACGGTTCCGTTCCGGAGCAGGTGCGGATGCGCGACGAGGACGGCGCCTGGAAGCTGTGCCAGCCCGGCGTCGGAATGGGCTCGGTGCCCGAGGACCAGCAGCCGGGCTGATCGGGTCTGCCTGGTCACGCCGGCCGCCCTGGGCGTTCTGGCGACGTCGACTGCTCCGGCCTGTCGCCGCGGGAGGTGGCGCGCAGGGTGCCTTCGACGCCGGGCGGGTTGGTGAGGTGGCCGTCGTCGGCGATGAGTCGGTCGAGGTGTTGGTGCCAGCGGTGGTCGAGGATGCGGTCGCGGGCCTGGGCCAGGGGGCCATGGGGTCTGGTGTGGTGTTCGTGTCCGGTTTCGGTGATGATGGTCAGCTCGCCGAGGGGTCCTGCCCGGTAGGCGCAGTGGCCGAAGGTTCTCTCCCGGTGGTGTTTTCGGCACAGGCACACCAGGTTCCACTCGGCGGTCGGCCCGCCCAGGTCGGGACGCTGGTGGTCGAAGGCGATGACATGGTCGATCTCACAGTCGTGGGCGTCGACCGTGCAGCCGGGGTGGCGGCAGGTGCCGTCGCGTAGCCGGATCCGTTCGGCCAGGGCCGGGCTGATGCGGTACTTCAGCGCGGCGTCGGGGGTGTCCTCGGTGCCGGGTTGCGGGTCGAGCAGTTCGAACCGGACTTTCGCGTCGCCGCCGGAGAGCAGTTCCTCGCAGAGCCAGTCGAAGCTGGCGTAGGCGCCAGTGACGAACTCCACGCGGTTGGGCAGGCCCTGGGCGATGCTGTCGATCACCGAGATCCGCACCGGTTGGTCGGTGCCCCACGAGGCCCCCAGCGGCGCACCACCGCCATCGGTGTCGGCGGCGGTGGCGGTCGCGCCTGCGGTGGCCGGGTCGGCCGCACTGTTGTCGGCCGGGTGGTCGGGTGGGGGGTCTGCGATGTCGGTGGTGTTGGGGTCGCCGAGTGCGACCAGGGCGTCGGCGCGTAGTTGGTCGCGGGTGCGGGGGTGGCCGGTCTCGGCGGCGGCGCGGGCGGCGGCGTCGATGCGGCGGCGCAGTTTCTCGGCGTCCCCGGAGGGCAGGTGGGCCCACATGCTGGTCATGCCGTCGCGTTCGGGGCGGAACCGCACGGTACGCTTGTCGGCGGCCGCGTCGACGGCGTCGCCGGCGCCTTGGGGGTCGTGGCGTTCGCGGGAGGCGTCGACGGTGGTGTCCAGGGCGGTGCGGCTGGGTCGGTGACCGCCGGCCAGGTCACGGGCCAGGCGGGCCACGACATCGGATTCGACGCCGCCGATGATGTCGTCGGGGATCGAGGCCAGGCGGCAGGCGGCGTCGATGGCCAACTGCTCGGGCAGCAGCCCCCGCTCGACGGCCTCGCGCAGGCGGGGCAGGCGGGTGTGGATCTGCACGCCGGCGGTGACCAGGTGGCGGGCGTGCCAGCCGGTCATCGCCAGTGCCGCGGCGAGGTGGTGGCGGGCCCGGTCGGCCGGATCCAGGCGGGCATGCGCGGGACGGGCATCGGCGCCCGGCTCGCCGTGGGCGGCCTCGTCCAGGGACTTGAAGCTCTCGACCAGCAGGTGCGCGGCATGCAGCCGAGTGGCTCCCGCCAGGTTCTGCGCCAGCGTCACCGACCGCGCCACCTCGCTCAGCGCGGACGCGTCCAACAACTCCAACGGCTCGTCCACCGCGCGCAGCGCGCCGAGACCGAACGCCCTCGTCGTCGTCGTATCCAACCCCGTCACCCCCGCCCGCGTCGCAGCTCTATCGAACTTGTGATCGATTCTACTGCCGCTACCAGGCCCGCACAAGCGTTCGACACAGCCGCCCCTCAACATGCCCGCAGACGACAGCGGCGCCCCTCCCACACGGGAGGGGCGCCGCTGACCGGGCCAACCGGGCATACCGGGCCGAACGTGCCTGGCGAGCCAACCGACTAAGGGCGTCAGGCGCCCTTGGACTTGCCCGCCGACTTCAGGTCGTTGCACGCCTCGACCACGCGCTCGGACATGGCCTGCTCGGCCTTCTTGAGGTAGGAGCGGGGGTCGTAGGTCTTCTTGTTGCCGACGTCGCCGTCGACCTTGAGCACGCCGTCGTAGTTGCTGAACATGTGCGCGGCGATGGGCCGGGTGAAGGCGTACTGCGTGTCGGTGTCGACGTTCATCTTGATGACGCCGTAGCTCAGCGCCTCCTCGATCTCGCTCTTCGCCGAGCCCGAACCGCCGTGGAAGACGAAGTCGAACGGCAGGTCGCCCTCGTTCAGACCCAGCTTCTCGACCGCGACCTCCTGGCCCATCTTGAGGACCTCGGGCTTGAGCTTGACGTTGCCCGGCTTGTAGACGCCGTGGACGTTGCCGAAGGTGGCGGCCAGCAGGTAGCGCTGGCCGGTGTTGCCGGCGCCGAGCGCGTCGATGGTCGCCTCGAAGTCCTCACGCGTGGTGTAGAGCTTCTCGTTGATCTCGTTCTCGACACCGTCCTCCTCGCCGCCGACGACGCCGATCTCGATCTCGAGGATCTGCTTGGCCTTGGCCGTCTTCTCGAGGAGCTCCTTGGCGATCTCGAGGTTGCGGTCGAGCGGCGTGGCCGAGCCGTCCCACATGTGCGACTGGAACAGCGGGTTCTCGCCGCGGTCCACGCGCTCCTGGGAGATCTCGATGAGCGGGCGGACGAAGCCGTCCAGCTTGTCCTCGGGGCAGTGGTCGGTGTGCAGCGCCACGAGGACGTCGTACTTGGCCGCCACCACGTGGGCGAACTCGGCCAGGGCCACCGCGCCGGTGACCATGTCCTTGAGGTTCAGGCCGGAGCCGAACTCGGAGCCACCGGTGGAGAACTGGATGATGCCGTCGGAACCCGCGTCCGCGAAGCCCTTGATGGCGGCGTTGATGGTCTCCGAGGAGGTGCAGTTGATCGCGGGGTACGCGAAACCCTCCCGGCGGGCTCGGTCGAGCATGTCCTTGTACTGTTCGGGAGTTGCGATGGGCATGTGGTCTCCTCCGGTGGTTCAGTTCTGGTGCGGATGGCCTCGGCCGGGGCGCCGGCGCCGTTGTGACGGCGGGCGCACCCCACCAGACTAGGCCAGCCCCACCGCGCCCACCCGGGAGCCGCGCGGCGCCGCCCTCGACAGGGCGGGGACGACTCCCTCGACGAGGCGGGGCGGGGCCGCCCGGCAGCCGCGCCGCGCCGGCCGGAGCGGTCACCCCGGGAGAAGTCCCGCGAACGCCGCGTCGGCCCGCGCGAGCGCGTCCCGGTCGTAGGTCGACGTCGCCGCCATGATCTCATCGGCGCCCGTGCGCTCGACGAGAGCGGCGATCTCCCCGGCCACCTTCTCCGCGTCTCCGTGGACGGCGGTGCCCATCCACTCCTCCATCCGCCGGAGCTGCTGGGGCCGGAACTTCCGGTCCAGGATCTCCCCGACCGGCAGCAGAGGTCCGAACGCGCCGGTCTCGCGTGACTCGGCCATCGCCCACGACTCCGGAAGCAGCAACTCCCGTGCGGCGTCGGTCGAGTCGGCGATCATCACCTCGAGGCTCACCACGACATAGGGCTCGGAGGCGGCCCCGCCCGGCCGGAACGACTCCCGGTAGCGCTCCAACGGCGTCGGGTCGGCCAGCAGGCGCGGGCCGCCGACGACGACCGGCAGGCCGGCGCGGGCGGCGACCTCCAGGCCGCGACCGGTGGCCAGCACGAACATCGGTGGCGGGTCCTCCACCACCGGCAGCGCGGTGACGGGGCCGCGGCCGTGGAGGAAGTCCCGCACGGCGGTGATGTCGCGGTCGAACGCGTCGGTGTCGTACTCGCTCACACCGAGCGCCTCGCGGACCGGGGCGGTGAAGCCGAGCGACCGGCCGACGCCGAGGTCGATGCGGCCCGGGTGCATGGCCTCGAGCATGGCGAACTGCTCGGCCACGACCAGCGGGCGGTGATTGGGCAGCATCACCCCGCCCGAGCCGAGCCTGATGCGCGCCGTGCGGGCGGCGGCGGCCGCGATGAGAAGCGGCGGGCTGCCGCTCGCGATGCCGGGGACGGCGTGGTGCTCGGCGGTCCAGTACCGGTGCAGGCCCAGCTCGTCGGCGTGCTCGGCGCGGCGCAGCGTCGCCTCGATCGCCTCTACGTGGGACTCACCGTCGCGGGTCCGGGACCTGGCCAACACGGACAGTCGGAGCGAATCCGGCAGAGCGATGGGGGCCACGACCCCACCGTAGCGGCGTCCGCCACACGGGCGGTCCCGCGTGCTGCCGGGTCCGGCCGCCCGGGATCATGCTCCCCGCCATCGGAGCGCGACGACCGTCGCGCCGATGACCACGAGGACGCCGATCCCCTGCAGCCCCGGGGAATCGTCGGCCTCGCCGAGCACGATCGCCGCCCCGCCCAGCGCGAGCAGCGCCAGGACGCCGACCAGGACCGCCAGGAACACCACCGCGTTCCTCATTCCTCGTCCTCCACCCATTCCAGCAGGTCACCGGGCTGACACTCGAGCACCCGGCACATGGCTTCGAGCGTGCTGAACCGCACCGCCTTGGCCCGCCCGTTCTTCAGCACCGACACGTTGGCGGGCGTCAGGCCCACCTTCTCGGCGAACTCGCCGACGCTCATCTTGCGCCTGGCGAGTTCCACGTCGATCCGCACGACGATCGGCATCAGACCACCGTGTCCATCTCGGAGCGCAGGCCGGTGGCCTGCCGGAGGAGGGCGCGCATGACGACCATGAGCAGCGCCGCGACGGTGATGATGACGACGACGACGAAGAGCAGCAGCGGCAGGCCGGGGTCATCCGCCGTGAATCCGACCAGGGCGAGCACCACCACGAGCATGGCCCAGGCGGCGACGATCGCCCCGAGGATCACGTCGACCCACTTCAGGGAGGCGTCGGTGAAGATGCGGTCGGATTCGACGAGGGACAGCAGTTTCCACGTGGCCACCACCACGACCTGGATGCACACCACCCAGTAGATGGACACGGCCGTGAGCGGCCACCGCAGGTGCGCGGACCCGGGGTTCGTCTCGGCCATGTGGGCGAACTGCCCCGGCAGCGACATCACCTCCAGCAGGAGGAGCACGGCGAACAGCACCACGAGGAAGATCCGGAGCGGCAGGACCGCCCGCCTTTCGATGTTCATACACCGACTATGGACCGAAACCTATCGAGAATCAATAGGCAGCGTGCTCCCGGATCCAGGCGTGCATGGCGATGCCGGCGGCGACGCCCGCGTTGATCGAGCGGGTCGAGCCGAACTGGGCGATCGAGACCGTGCGGGCCGCGCGCAGGCGGGCGTCGTCGCTCACGCCTGGACCCTCCTGGCCGAACAGCAGGACGCACTCGCGCGGCAGGCTCACCGCCTCGAGCGGCTCGGCGCCGGGGAGATTGTCGACGGCGACGACCGGCAGCCCCTCGGTCGCGGCCCATTCCATGAGGGCGCCGACGTCGTCGTGGTGCCGCAGGTGCTGGTAGCGGTCGGTCACCATGGCGCCGCGGCGGTTCCAGCGGCGGCGGCCCACGATGTGCACCTCGGCCGCCAGGAAGGCGTTGGCCGTGCGCACGACGGTGCCGATGTTGGCGTCGTGGCCGAAGTTCTCGATCGCCACGTGGAACGGGTGCCGGCGCGTGTCGAGGTCGGCGACGATCGCCTCGCGCCGCCAGTAGCGGTAGCGGTCGACGACGTTGCGGCGGTCGCCGGCGTCGAGCAGCTCGGGGTCCCAGGTCTCGCCCGTCGGGCGGGGCTCGCCGGGGTGCTCGACCTCCCACGGGCCCACGCCGACCACGCCGTCGCCCCACTCGGTCGGCCCGGGCGCGGGCTCGCCGGGTTCCGCCGGCCCGGGCGCGGGCTCGCCGGCCTCCGTCACGAGGTGAGGCGCTTGTTGGTCAGCCGGGTGAGGCGTCCCGGCGCGACCTGCGACGCGAGGTACATCGCGGTGGCCTGCGTGCCGACCGGGCGGTGGACCTCGCGGCCAAACGCTCCGCGGATCCGGCCGAGCAGGCCGCGCGGCGTGCGGCGGGTCTGCTCGGCGAGGTCGAGGATCTCGCCGGCGACGTCGCCCTCGGTCAGACGGACGCCCATGTTGCGCATGCCCGCGGTGTCGACGCCGGAGAGCATCTCGGTACCCACGTAGAGCGGCCACACCGAGCACACGCGGATCCCGTGCCGGGACCACTCCAGGTCGAGCGCCTCGGTGATGCCGCGGACGGCGAACTTGGTGGCCGAGTAGGTGGCCATCTCGGCCTGGCCGTAGATCGCCGACGCCGAGCACAGGTTGACCACGGTTGGCGCAGACGACGCCTGCAGGTACGGGAAGGCCGCGCGACAGCCGTAGAGCACGCCCTTGACGTTGACGTCGACCAGCGCCGAGTCCTTCTCGTAGCTCGCGTCCATGAACGGCGTGCCGTACAACAGCCCGGCGTTGTTGACCAGCACGTCCAGCGCCCCGCCGCTGCGGCCGGTGAGCTCGGCGAGCGCGGCCTCCCACGCGGCGGGGTCGGTGACGTCGAGCGCGCCGGTGACGAACCGGTCGTCGCCCTCGGCCCATGCGCACGGCTGCAGGTCGTACGCGCCGACGAGGTAACCGGCGTCGGCGAACCGGCGGGCCGTGGCCTCACCGATCCCCCGCCCGGCGCCGGTCACGAGGACGGTGCGCACGGCCGCTCCCGCGGCCCCGCCCGCAGCCCCGCCTTCCGAGCCCGGCCCGGCGCTCACGCCCGGCTCCCGGCGTGGCGGGCCGCGGCGGCGGTGCCCGTGAGCAGCAGCAGCGCGGCGGTGGCGTAGGTGTCGATCACGCCGACGTCCAGGGCGCGGGCCGGCACCGTGCCGCCCTTCACCGTGCGGCGAGCGAGGATGAGCGAGTCGCTGAGCAGGAACACCGGGCCGGCCATCGACAGCACCGACGCGGCCCGGCCGTGCGAACGGTCGACCGAGGTCGCGAGCGCCGACAGTGTCGCGAGCAGCCCGCCGTACGCGGCCAGCGGCGCGTTCTCCCGCCCCTCGGACAGCAGCACCGCGGCGGCCGCCCCGGCGACCACTCCGTGTACGGCCGACTGCACCGGCTTGAACCGCAGGCCCGAGCGCAGCATGAGCGCGCCCAGCGTGAGGTGGCCGGTCGCGAACGCCGCCGCCCCCGCGGCCAGCCTGCCCACGTCCCGGCTGGCGTGACCGCCGCCGAGCATGAGGATGACATCGCCCGTCGTGTACGCCGCCCCGGTCGCCGACAGCAGCGCGGTGTCGACCGCCGAGAGCGGTGGACCGTCCCGCAGCGCGATCGCCAGCGCCGCCGGCACGAAGAGCGGCTTGCACAGCTTCTCCAGCGCGCCGATGCCGGTGGCCTTGGCGATCTCCGTCCCCGCGGCCGCCGCGAGGAACGCCGGCCCCTCCGGGCGGGAGCTGCCCGTGAGCACGCCCACGCGCTCCGTCAGCGCCTGCCGCACGCGGTCGAGGGCGGACCTCGTCGTCGTCGTCTTGTTCGTCACCTCAGGTCACTCCAATCCCAGGTCGGTCAGGCCCAGCAACGCCCGGTACTCCACGCCCTCGGCGCGGATCACGTCGTCGGCGCCGGTCGCGCGGTCCACCACGGTGGCCACGCCTACGACCTGAGCGCCCGCCTCGCGCAGGGCGGCGACGGCGGTCAGCGGCGAGTTGCCGGTGGTGGTGGTGTCCTCGACGACGAGGACCCGTCGGCCCACGATGTCGGGGCCCTCGATGCGGCGCTGCATGCCGTGCTTCTTGGCCTCCTTGCGCACCACGAAGGCGTCGATCGGGCGACCGGGCGCGTGCATGATCGCCGTGGCCACCGGGTCCGCGCCCAGGGTGAGCCCGCCGACGGCGTCGAAGTCCCAGTCCGCGGTGAGCTCGCGCAGCAGGCGCCCGATGAGCGGCGAGGCCTCGTGGTGCAGGGTCGCTCGGCGCAGGTCCACGTAGTAGTCGGCCTCCCGCCCCGACGAGAGGGTGACACGGCCGTGGACGACGGCGAGGTCGGCCACCAATTCGGCCAGGCGTGCCCGTGCCGTTGCGTCGACTGTACTGCTGGCGGGCATCTGGCTCCTTAGAGTCGGCGATTCATACGACGGCGGGCCTAGCCCGTCCGCGACTGACTGTAGTCCGGCCCCCACCGCCGCACGGGTGGTCGACGGAGGCAGAACGGCCACCTGGGTTCGGCGACGCCTTGGAAACGAGAGTCGGCCGGCGGTCGCAGCTTGTCCGTGTGACCGAACTCAACCTGTCGCGGACTCGGGCCCCGCCGGTGTTGTTCGGCGAGTTCGCCGCCACGCTGGCGGAGATCGGCAACTCGCTGACCTGGCAGGGCGATAACGCTCGGACGGACCGCATCGCGACCCATCGCTACATCGTCGAACTTGAGACCGTTCGCGTCGACTACGACCAGTGGGCCGGCTCCGAGTCTGTCACGGCGACCGACAATTGGTCCACTGTCCAAGGCGCTTCCCGACCCGGGACCGGTGCGATCGACGCGGGATCTCGCACCGGCTCTCCGCAGAGAAATCCTTTCATCTCCGTGCGCTACCCACACGACCAAGAGGGCCCGTCCGCTCAGCGAGCGTGGAGGGAACCTTCGGCGTGGGCGCGAGCCCGTACCTCAGTCCCGGATATCAGGCGGCAACTGAAGGCGTGCGGTCTGCTCCGCATCCGGGTCCACACCGGGTCGCTCGCGGCCGGCGGATTGGGGATCGTCCGACTCGCGCACCGCCTCACCAGAGGAGACGCCGTCGACACCCTGCTCGCCATCAGCAGCCGGATCCCCGTCGGTATCCGCGCGGCGGTGGCGGTGTCGGCCGCCCGACGGGGCGGCACCCATCTTGGCCGCGAGCTCAGCTACCGAGAGTCGACCGGTGTCCTCGCCCGACGCCGCGTCGGCGAGGCCAGGACCGTGACGGCCCCCGGACGTCGGGGCCAAGTCCGAGCCGCCGTCTATCCGGGCGGCGTCGAAGCGCTTGACCTCGTCACGGATCTCGTCCTCGTCGTCCTCCGAGCCGAGCGGCTTGATGCCGGCACTGCCTGTGACCGCGCCCGCGGCCAGCGGCGGGACCGAGGCGTCCTCCGGGTAGGCCTGCCCGACGCCGCGGGTCGGACGCGACAAGGGAGGCCTCGGTGCCAGGTGATCGGCCGCGACGTCGCCGCGCGACGGGACCGGACCCGACGGCTCCAAGATCTGGGCGAAGGGATCGGGCTCCTCGACGACGGGTTCCGCGGCGACATCGGGACCGTCTGTGGCCTCGGGACCGTCGGCCTCGGGTCCGTCTGTGGCATCGGTGGCGGCGATGCCCGTGGCGGCCTCGGTGGTGTCCCCCCGGTCGGCCACGACCGGCGCGTCGGCCAGATCGAGCACGCTGGTGCGGTCGGGAACCAGGCGCAGGTGGCCGGCCCGCCGGGGTTCTGGGGACGCCGGGGCGTCCGTCTCGTCGGTGTCCGCGCCGGAGACCTCGCCGTGGCCCGGACCGACTGGCCCGGCGCCGCCCACGGCGGTGATCTCGGTGGCGACCTCGCCGAGCTGCGGTCCGCCGCTCCGATCGTCGACGACGGCGAAGTCCTCGGGATCCGGCAGCGCCGCCCTGTCCGGGGCGCCGTACATGCCAATACCGACTTCACCGTCCATCCCGACGGTGGGGTCGGCCTCGGGTCCTGCCGATGCGCCGGGCGCACCCGGATCGATCTCGACGGGCAGCGCGCGGGCCCGACCTGTTACCGGTGGCAACGCCGCCAAGGCGTCGGCTGCGCCGTGCAGTGCGACCACGACGTCATCCCAGGTCGAGGGGTCGTCGACGCCGTCGATCGTCGCGGCGACCCATTCGCCCTCGGCCCAGATGCGGCGGACCCCGGTGGGGACACAGCCGACGACCTCGACCAGTCGGTCGCGGTCGATGAGATCGAGCCGTCCGTAATCCGAGGTCCGGGCCTCCAACTCCCCGAGCTCGCCGGCGTCGTGGAACCCCGGCTCGGCGTCGACGTCCGGGCGGCTCAGGTCGAGGACCACGTCGGAGGCAGTGTCCCTACGGAGCGCGAGGACCGTGCGTCCGCCGGTGACCCCCATGATCGCCCGGCGCCCACGGAACGCCCCGTGGGACACCGTGCCCAGAGCGGGGAGCCCGCCCGCGAAGTCACCGTGAATGAACTCCGGCGCCGGCGTGGGAGTCGGCGCGAACTCCCGGTCCTCCAGCCAGCGCACGACCGGCGAATTTGCCAGCGGGTCGACGGCCGGCTCCTCGGCCGAATCGGGCGCCGAACGCCACTGGCGACGCGCGGGTAGCAGAGCCCGGACGCGGTCGAGCAGGCGTGGCGAGGACTCCACCGCAGGTTCCGTCGGATCGAGAGGCGCGGGCTCGAGGTCGCAGCGCTCCTCCGAGCCGAACCCGGCGTCCGGCGCCGGCACGTCGCCCAACTGCGGTCCGGAGCCGCCCCCGGCCACCTCGCCGGCGATGTCCGGCTCCTCGGACCGCTGGAACGGCGCGAGACGGGGCGCCCCCGTACGTTCCGCCGCCCCGGGATCCTGCTCGGCCCCGTCCGCCGGTACGTCGAGACGCGGTCCCTCGTCGTCGCCCGGGGGCTCCCCCACCGACGGCATGTCGGCGGCCGCCTCCCTCTGGGGACGGGTGCCGCCACCTGCGCCGCCGCCGCGCTGCCGGGCGTCCAGCCGCAGGAGGACGAGCGCCGCGACGAGCAGCACAAGAGCCACGAGGAACCAGATCCAGACCATGCCCTCAAGGGTAGTCAGCGGCGGCGGTCTGCCCGGCCAGGCGGCGCGGCGCGTGCGGGCGCTGCCTGCGAGGAAGAGGATCTCAGATCGTGCGGAGGGTGGCCGACCGTGGCGGGGCTTGCCTAACGGGGGTCCGCGCCGAGCGCGACGGGCCGCTTCCGGTCCGCCGACCACTGCGACCACGACCCCGGAAACAACCGACCCGTCTCCAGCCCGGCGACCGCCATCGCCGCCAGCGCGTGACAGGCGTGGATGCCCGAGCCGCAGTACACGACCGCGTTCGACCCGCTGGTCACGCCGGCGTCGGCGAACATCCGGCGGATCTGGTCGGCCGGAAGGAAGTGGCCGCGCTCGTCGAGGAAGTTCCCGGTGGGCATGTTGACCGCACCCGGGATGTGGCCCGCCCGCGAGTCCATCGGCTCGGTGCGGCCCTCGTAGCGCTCCGGGGTGCGGGCGTCGATGAGTACGCCCCGCTCGGGCCACGTCGCGGTGTCGTCGATGCCGACGGTGAGCATGTGGTCCAAGTCGAAGGCGAAGTCGCCACGCGAGACCGGGTTCCCGGGCCCCACGGCGAGGTCCTCACCCTCCGCGATCCACGCCTTGAGCCCGCCGTCGAGCAGGAACACATCCTCCTTGCCCGCCCAGCGCATGAGCCACCAGGCGCGGGCGGCGGAGGTGTTGCCGCAGTCGTCGTAGAGCACCACGCGGCTATCGTTGTCGATCCCGACCCGGCGCAACGCGTCCTCGAAGTCCCCGGGCGACGGCAGCGGGTGGCGTCCCTCGCGGACGTTACGCTGACCCGCGAGGTCGCCGGGCAGGTCCATGTACTGCGCGCCCGGGATGTGCCCTGACCAATAGTGCTCGCGTCCGCGGGTGTCGCCGAGCTGCCAACGCACGTCCAGAATGACGGGGGTCGGCAGGGAGGAAACGTCGTTGATCAGCTCGTGCGCGGTAACGAGCAGGGGGCGGACCTGGGTATCGGGTGCGGTGGCTCTGGTCACGGGTCCATGGTAATAGAGTTGACGACGAGTGGGCCTCACACCGGGCGCACCGGCCGTGTCGAGGGCGGCTAAGATCTCTTCAGACGGCATTCCACATCGGCGCTATAAGGAACACCTTACCCGGAAAGTATCTCAAGAAGCTCCATCGCTCTTCAGATGATGAGCCACAGCCCCTCCGAAGGCCATCTTCAGCGTCGAGCCCGGCAACTCCCGCACTGTGGTCTCCTTCCCGACACGCATGGTGGCGGTTAGAAGCTACAGTGCCAGCCAATCCCGCACGGTCGTCGGCCGCAGGTCGCGCACCTCATTCGGGTCAGCCTTCATGTCGAGGTCCTCATCATCGGCCGCGGCCCACGCTACGAACTCGGGGTGCATTGCAGCGAAGATCCCGACATCGAGCCAGCCACATCCTCAACCTCTTCGTCGTCCAGCTGACGAGCCAAGGGGACAGCCGCGGCTGTACCCGCCGCACGGCCCACGTGTTCTCGCGCCAGGGACAGCTCGACCAGGCGGCAGGTCGTGCCGATCTGGCCCACCTTCCGGTGGAGTCGCCGGGCAGCGGCGACGTCGCCCCCGTCCCCGTTCGCGCCGTACATCCGGCCGACGTGGCCGAGCGCGAGATGCAGTTCGTCAGCGCGCAAGGTCAATGCACGCATCGACGGCGACCCCGTCTAGGGCCAAGCCGATGGTCTTGACGCAGGCCTCCAAGCGATGTGCAGGCTGAGCTGGCCCCAGAACGGTTCGATGACTAGCGATGGCAGAGCAGGCACGAGTCCTCGGCGGCGGTAGGCGGCTCTGATACCTATCCAGCCAGAGAAACTCGTGCCTGCCCCGCGTCACCTACACGCACCTACGTGCCGGACCTCCGGGTTGACGGCATTGCTCCTAGCCTTCGTCGCCGCCGTTGTCGCCGCCGTTGTCCCCGCCGTTGTCGCCGCCGTTGTCCCCGCCGTTGTCGCCGCCGTTGTCGCCGCCGTTGCTACCCAGGCTGCCGAGCGGGCCGTTGCCGGATTCTGCGCCCAGGGAACCACCGGAGAGGCTGCCGGTGTTCTCCTCGACCTCGAAGTCCTCATAGCCGGCGAAGGCGTAGTGCTGGCTCTGGGCGTCGCCCGCGCGGCACACGAAGAGGGCGCCGAGCCCGACGTTGTCACGGGCGCCGTATCCCGCCCTTCCGAGGGTGGATGCCCAATCGTGGGTGTCGCCGTCATTCACGGTGAACACGGGGACCGCGCCGGTGAGGCCGCGCGACGTCGCGTAATTCTGCAGCTTCGAGATCTCTGCTGAGGCCGCGACCTCGGGGGCGAGGAACGCGGCGGCGCTGCCGGTCGGGATCAGCTGGAGAATCGGCCACAGGGGCCCGTACACCGCGATCCCGCCGACGACCGGCAGGCTCTCTTCGATGTCGATCGCCCCGGGATAGGTGGGCCGGAACCGGGAGTAGTAGTCCATCGACTGCTCGATCACGGCCGCGGTGCTCACCGTGCCGCCCCGCGCCAGCTCGGGGTTGGGGTGCGGGTTGGTGCACGTGAGGTTGAGGCCGGTGGTGTTGGCGAACGTGCCGCTCACCGCACCGGTCCCGCGGTCCACTGCATCGACGGTGACCTCGACGCCCGCGAGGTTGGTGAGGGTGGGATCGGGCGGCAGGGTATCGCCGGGGATGACGTTCTGCGCCGCTGCGCCAGCCGGTGCGGCCAGCGCCATACCGACGGCGGCGACCGCGGCAACGGCAGCGCGCCTGAGAGAAGTGCTCATGATGCTCCTTGGGAGTGGAAGTGAGGGTGGGGTCGAGGGTCAGGACTGCACAGAACCGCCGGATCCGCTTTCGGAGCTGCCGAGGGAACCCTCGGGGATCGCGGCGTACTCGCCGCCCTCGTAGCCGGCGAACACGTAGTGGAGCGTCGGGTCACCGACGGTGCTGCAGAAGAACATCGCGCCTGCCTGCCATTCACCGCGGTCACCATCCTGGGTGATCGGCCGCGCGAGGGCGGCGGTCCAGTTGCGGGACTGTCCTGGCTGGAGAGTGAAGGCGGCGTTGCCCGCGACGAGTGGATCGCCGGTGCGGCCGAGATCGCGGGCGAGCGCCTGCGCGTCGGCGATGCTCGGGTCTCCCATGAGCGAACCGAGCGGGCCCTCGCCGCCGGACGGCAGAATGCCGGTGACGCTGCCGATATCGAGTCCCGGCGCCAGAGAACCCAGATCGAGGCCTCCCACTCCTGCGCCACCTCCACCGATCGGCGAGAAGATGCTGTTGCCGTAGTGCGCCATCGAGCGGGCGACGATCTCGGCTTCGGTGACCTGGCCGGGGTACTCGGCGCCATCCTGACCGGGGGTCGCGCAGCGCATGGCCGTCGTCGTACTGGTGTTCCTGATGGTGCCGGTGACCTGCGTGGGCGACTCGCCCTTGTCATTGACGGCCACGGTGACGAGATCCGAGTCGACCCGGACGACGACGCCGCCGTTGCCCGCACCGGGCAACTGGGCCGCAGCTGTACCGCCGGTGAGCGTCGCGGCCGCGGCCAGGCCGACTGCTGCGGCGGCGCGCAGAGTGGTGGTGTGCGTGAACTTCATGAACTTCTCCTGGAGAGTGGGTAAGCCGGAAACGAGCGTGCGGGACGATCAGAGTGTGAGCGGTTGCTCATGCCTGTCAGCTTCCGAGAGAACCGGCGTTGAGGGAACCGCTGCTCGAGCCGCCCCCGATGTCCGGGCGGCCGTTCTCGTAGCCGGCGAAGATGTACCGCTGCCCGTCGACCACGCACGTGGCGATGGCGCCCGCGGAGAAGTCCTGACGCTCGCCCTGGCTGAGTACGCCGAGCTCGCCGGTGACGGTTCGGGCGGTATTGGCCGGAACCGTGAAGGAGTCGCCGAGGACGGCCACCTGTCCTGCGCGCCTGGCCTGCCCGTAGGCGGTTCCGATCTCGGCGGCGTTTCCGATCTCAGGCCAGAACAGCTCACCGAGACTGCCGGGGAGCAGTCCGGTGACGCTGCCCAGGTCGACGTCCATCTGATCGGGGAGGTCGGGGATCGGGAGGGAGATGCTGCCCGAAGACGGCAACTGGAGATCGATCTCGAGGTCCTGGAAGGGGGCATACGGGTACCGCGCCCAGTGGTCCACTCCGAGGGCGACGATCTCGTCGCGGGTGACCGTCGCCGCCGGGCCGCCGCCGATACCCGTGCAGGTGAGGGCGTTGGCCGTGTTGTTCTGAATTGTGATCGAGACGGCTCCGGTCTCGATATTCGGCTCGTTGACGGCGAGCTGGATGGACGTGTCGTCCACCGGGAAGACCTGGGCGGGGACGTTCTGCCCTGGGATCTGCGCCGACGCGACACCGGTGGTGGCGATCACGAAAGCAGATGTGAGCGTTGCGGCGGTCGCGCACCGCATCGACTTGGAAACTGAACGCATGTCTATGAGCTCCTCAGGGCGATTTGTAGGGGGACTGCAGGTCCACGCGGTCAGGGAGTACCGGCCGGACGTTGCACGTAGCCGTAACCTAACGATCGTGTCGCAAATCACAGAATAAATGCTAAGGTCCTGTTTAGCAATCATCCGATCGCTCGCCATCTCATCCGTGCTTGGCGTCTGACTCGCCCCTCGAAGGATCGAACCTCATGTCGGTGAAGAAACTCGGAACGGTGCTGGCTGGCGCGACGGTTGCCGTCGCCAGTTCGTTTGCCGTCGCCCCCGCTGCCTCCGCGCAATCCAACGCGATCTCCGAAACAGTAGCTATCCCGTTCACCTGTAACGGTAACGCCGGTCAGGTCGCCGGAGTGACCCCGTCGATGAACATCGACGTCTCGTACCCGGCAGAGGTCGCGCCGGGCGAGGTCTTCGACGTGACGGTGCGGCCGGGGCCGATGCGTACCTCGCAGGGGGACAACACGGGGCGGTTCACCTTCGACGTGGGCCTCCCACAGAACGCCGACGTACTCGAAGTCGGCGTCTCGGGTGCGACCGGCCTCAACGGCACCCCGTCGGCGGTTCGCCTCAACGCCGACAAGACCAGGAATGATGCGAACGGGCAGGTCGCCCGCATCTGGGGCGGCGCGTCAGCACGCTACGGCCCCAACTCGAGCACCAGCAACGCCGATAACGGCCTCTTCGCCGCGGGGAGCGGCACGGACTTCCGCCTGCCCGAGCTGTCGATGACCTTGCGCGCGCCGTTGACCCCGGGCGAGGAGGTCTCGGTCAACCTGCCGGGGTGGAACAACAGCAACAGCGGCACCAACGGTAACGCGGCGGGCACGGATTTCCAGTACGTACGTACGTCGTCCGGACTGTTCGGCAACACCAACCAACAGCGGCAGTGCTCGTCCGGTGCTGCAGCCGAGTCGCTGACCCTGACCTCGGTCGCCGACGTCGATCCGGTGGTGCTGGACAGCTCCACCGCGCTCTCGGCCGATAACAGCCGTGTCGGCCCGGGGCAGGACCCCGGCAACCTCGTCGCGCTGGTCAACCCCGAGTACCCGGTCAGCCTCGCGGGCCAGGACGTGACGTTCCGGCACACCGGTTCCGGCGAGGTCGTGGGAACCGCCCCGATCAACGCTTCGGGACGAGCCACTCTTCCGCTCGAGCCGTTCACCGCGCTCGCGCCCGGCGAGCCCGACGTGTTGCACACCTACGTGGCCGAGTACGGCGGCATCGACGGCGACATCCGCGCGAGTGAGTCGCAGGTCCTTACCATCACCAATACCGCGGAACCCACCGTCACCAACGAGACCACGTTCGTGATGACCGCCACGCTCGGTGACGAAACCGACGAGGGTGTCGAGGTCGACATCGTCGCCACCATCAACCGGGCTGCCGGCGTCCCGGCGGACGCCGAGGCGCAGCTCTTCCGCGGTGACACGCCGGTCGGGGAGCCGTTCGTTCTGCCCGAGGGCAACACGATCACCTTCGAGGACGTGGTGGCGCGTGAGCTCGCGACCCGCTCCCACGCGTATCGGATCGAGTTCGTCACCGACCATGTCGAGGGTTACGAGAGGTGGACCGGACGGACCCCGGCTCCGGTGTCCGTCATCGTGCGGGGCACCGACCCGAACGCCGACCCCAGCCCCATCGGCCCGGGTCTCCCGGCCGGTTCGCTCGGCTCCCTCGGCGGTCTCGGCGGATCGTAACTGACCACCACCGGTTCAGGGCCGTCTGACGGAGCTGACCGGAATGGTAGTCACGCGTAGAGGGCCTGCTCCCGACTCGGGGGCAGGCCCTCTACGCGCTTGCCCCGTCTCAGGCCGTGTCGGGCAGCCCAGCCGGACCACCGAACACCTCCCAGGGAGCCGGGTAGGCGCCGGAGATCAGGGCGGCCACCACGTGGCCCGTCTCCGCCTGCGCCGCCAGCGCCGACTCCCCCGCCTGGCCGGCGTTCTCCGGCCACGGCGTGTGATCGCGTTGCAGGAGCCGCCCCAGAGAGGCCCGCCCACGCCCGAAAGGCGGACCGAACGGCGGCCTCGCCGACACCGCCCGGCTTCGGAGAGTGAACTTAGTCCGACTTAGTCTGTAGTGTGGACCACATGGCAACCGTGAACATCCATGAGGCCAAAACCCACCTGTCCAAGTTATTGGAGCGGATCGAGGGCGGAGAGACCATCACGATTGCTCGTGCCGGCCGCCCGATCGCGGACCTCGTCCCCCACCGCAGAACGGACATCGTGTGGGGCGCGCTCAAAGGACAGATCGTCTACGACGACTCAGACCTGATGGGCCCGGACGACGACATCGTCGCCTTGTTCGACGGCGAGTGAACGCCGTGCTTCTGGACAGCCACGCGCTTGTCTGGCTCATGGACGACAACCCGCGTCTCGGACCGTCGACACGTGGGGCGATCACCGCCGCGCCCACTGTGTTGTATTCGGCAGCCAGCGTGTGGGAGCTCGCCATCAAGCAGATCAACGGGAAGTTGCAGTTGCCCCTGGATTTCGCCGGGGACGTGCTCGCGGCCGGACTGGAGGAGCTGACCGTGTCGTCGACCCACGTGGCCGCCATCGATCCCGCCGCTCTTCCTCACCGGGATCCGTTCGACCACATGCTGGTGGCGCAGGCCCGCGCGGAGGGCCTGCAACTCGTCACAGCCGATGCCGCGATCCTTAAGGCCGGCCTCCCTTTTGTCGTTGACGCACAAAAGTAGGCACCCCGGCTCCTCCGCCGCACCCGACGACACAGGTCCGGCCACCACCGGTGGTGGCCGGACCCGTCGGTCATGCGCAGGGGGCCGGCAGAGCGACCGCGCCGGGCGTCAGCCCAAGTGCAGCGACTCCCCGTCCTCAGCGAGTGAGACCGCGACCGTGTCGCCGTCGCGAACCTCTCCGCCGAGCAGCGCGCGGGCCAGTTTGTCGCCGATCGCCTGCTGGACCAGCCGGCGCAGCGGGCGCGCGCCGTAGGCCGGGTCGTAGCCCCTCCGGGCCAGCCAGCCCTTGGCCGCGTCGTCGACCCGCAGGTCGAGCCGGCGGCCACGGAGGCGTCGCGCGAGTTCGTCGATCTGGATGTCGACGATCGACTCCAGCTGCTCCTCGCTGAGCGCGTCGAAGACCACCACGTCGTCCAGGCGGTTGATGAACTCCGGCTTGAAGGCGCGCTTGACCGCGTCCATCATCTGCTCCCGCGTCCCGCCCGCGCCCAGGTTGGACGTGAGCACGAGGATGGTGTTGCGGAAGTCGACCGTGCGGCCCTGACCGTCCGTCAGGCGGCCGTCGTCGAGGACCTGCAGGAGGATGTCGAAGACGTCCGGGTGGGCCTTCTCCACCTCGTCGAGCAGGACGATCGTGTACGGCCTGCGCCGCACCGCCTCGGTGAGCTGACCGCCGGCCTCGTAGCCGACGTAGCCCGGAGGGGCACCGACGAGCCGCGCGACCGAGTGCTTCTCCGAGTACTCGCTCATGTCGATCCGGACCATGGCGCGTTCGTCGTCGAACAGGAACTGGGCCAGGGACTTGGCCAACTCCGTCTTACCGACGCCCGTCGGGCCGAGGAACAGGAACGAGCCGGTCGGCCGGTTGGGGTCGGCGACCCCGGCCCGGGCGCGGCGGACCGCATCGGACACGGCCCGCACGGCCTCGTGCTGGCCGACGACCCGGCGACCGAGCCCGTCCTCCATGCGCAGCAACTTCTCGGTCTCGCCCTCGAGCATCTTGCCCACGGGGATGCCCGTCCACGCGGAGACGACCTCGGCGACGTCCTCGGGGCCGACCTCCTCCTTGAGCATCGCCCCGGCCGCGGCCTCACTCTCCTCCGCCTGGGCGAGCTGCTTCTCCAGCTCCGGCAGCCGCCCGTACCGGATCTCGGCCACTCGCGCGTAGTCGCCGTCGCGCTCGGCCTTCTCGGACTCGGTGCGCAGGGCGTCGAGTTCCTCCTTGATCCGTTGCACGCCCTCGATGGCGGTCTTCTCGTTCTGCCACCGGGCCGTCAGCTCGGACAGCTTCTCCTTGGCGTCGGCGAGCTCGGCCTGCAGGGCGACCAGCCGGTCCTTGGACGCGGCGTCGGTCTCCTTCTGCAGCGCGACCTCCTCGATCTCGAGGCGGCGGACGATCCGCTCGGCGGCGTCGATCTCCTCGGGGCGCGAGTCGATCTCCATCTTGAGCCGGCTCGCGGCCTCGTCGACCAGGTCGATCGCCTTGTCGGGTAGGAACCGCTGCGTGATGTAGCGGTCCGAGAGCGTGGCCGCCGAGACCAGGGCGGAGTCGGTGATGCGCACGCCGTGGTGGACCTCGTAGCGCTCCTTGAGTCCGCGCAGGATGCCGACGGTGTCCTCGACGCTGGGCTCGCCCACGTACACCTGCTGGAAGCGACGCTCGAGGGCCGCGTCCTTCTCGATGTGCTTGCGGTACTCGTCGAGGGTCGTGGCGCCGACCAGCCGCAGCTCGCCGCGGGCGAGCATCGGCTTGATCATGTTGCCGGCGTCCATCGAGCCCTCGCCGGTCGCGCCCGCGCCGACGATGGTGTGGATCTCGTCGATGAAGGTGATGATCTGGCCCTCGGCCGCCGTGATCTCGTCGAGCACGGCCTTGAGACGCTCCTCGAACTCGCCGCGGTACTTGGCCCCGGCGACCATCGAGCCCAGGTCGAGCGAGAGCAGGGTCTTGCCCTTGAGGGACTCGGGGACGTCCCCGGCGACGATGCGGCGGGCCAGGCCCTCCACGATGGCGGTCTTGCCGACGCCGGGCTCACCGATGAGCACGGGGTTGTTCTTGGTGCGGCGCGACAGGACCTGGACGACGCGACGGATCTCCGAGTCGCGCCCGATGACCGGGTCGATCTTGCCCTCCCGCGCTCGGGCGGTGAGGTCCGTGGCGTACTTCTCGAGCGCCTGGTACTGGTCCTCAGGGTTCTCCGTGGTCACGCGGGTGTTACCGCGGACGGCGGTGAACGCCCGCTTGAGGGCGTCCTCGGTGGCGCCGAGCTCGTTTAGGAGCTTGGCGGCGTCCCCACCGGTGTGACCTGCGGCGATGCCGACCAGGACGTGCTCAGTGGAGACGTAGTCGTCGCCCATCTCCGCCGCGAGGGTCTGGGAGTAGTTGACGACGGCGAGGGCGTCGCGATTGAAGTTGGGGGCGGCCATCCCCGAGCCTGACGCCTTGGGGTATCCGCCGACGAGGGCCTTGGCCTGGGTCAGGGCGAGCTGCGGGTCGACCCCGCAGGCCTGGAGGAGGGGGGTGGCGATCCCGCCCTGCTGCTCGAGCAGGGCGACGAGCAGGTGCCCGGGTCGCACATCCGGGTTACCCGCCGCGGACGCGGATTGGACGGCGGCCGAGAGAGCCGCCTGAGTCTTGGTCGTGGGATTGAACTGGCTCATCGACCGGTCCTTTCTGGGCGTAGTGTTGAGCGTACTTGAATCAATACCGGCGCTGTTCACGGCCGGACACTCTCTACAACGGCTGTCAGATTGAGTCTATTCCGCTCAAGTTAAGAATCTCGTCACGCGGTGCCGCGAACCGATGTGAACGGACGTCCATAACTGAGTAGACTCCATTCGACACCAGCGGCCCTCCCTCGACCGCTCCACCTCGACCCCAGGCAGCCCCCGTGACCGATCTCCCCTCATCCGTCCCTGTCCTTCCACTCGCGGCGGGCCTGTAGCGCGGTGGACCACTACAGTCCGGTGGCCCGCGCCACCAGGTTCGTCATCTACGTCCTCGCGGTGGTGGTGCCGATCGCGATCGCGCTGGCCGTGGTCGGCACGACCCCCTCTCTGCTGGAGAAGGTCCCCGCCGAGCACCGGGACACGGTCGCGGCGATCGGCGAGGGCGCGGTCCGGATCTCCGGCGGCAACGGCGGGATCTTCCGCTCGCAGGAGGCCAACGCCGCGGACACCACGATCCCCGGCGCGCCGCGGCCGCTGCACGGGGAATGGTCGCCGCGCCGGCTCGAGGACTACCCGCCGCCGGCCGGGCTCGTCGCCGGCGTCGACTACAGCCTCGAGGTGAGCGAGGACGGCTACGTGGCCCACTGGCCGTGCGACCACGAGATCCCCGTGCGCTCCTTCGACGCACCACCGGGCTCCGAGGCCGACCTGGCGTGGGCGGTCGAGACCCTCGCCTTCGCCAGCGGGCTACCGCTGCGCTACCTCGGCCCGGGAACCGAGTCGGACAGGGAGGCCGAGGGCGCCCTCTCCGTGACCTACGGCGACCACCCGGAATTCCACGGGACGGACGTCGCGGGCGTCGGCGGGCCCACCGTCTGGCCCCGCGGCCTCATCATGCGGGGCTCGGTCACGCTGCGGCCCGACCAGATCGGCCCCGTTCCCGGCGACCCCTGGACACGGAGCCTGACGCTGCACGAACTCATGCACGCGGTGGGGATCACCCACGCGGTGCCGTACGGGCCCGAGGTCATGGCCGAGCGGCCCGCATACCCACCGCAGGTCCTGCTCGGCTACGGCGACCGGTTCGCGCTGCACGTCGTGGGCTGCCCGGGGCCGCCCACCGGATGACGCCGACGGGCCGGGCGCCGCAGCGCCCGGCCCGTCGGAGAGGTGGAGGGAAGGGTGGTCAGAGGGTCTCGACGACCTCGTCGTACCCGAGCCGCGGGAGCCGGTCGAACCAGGCGCCCTCCTCGGCGGGCTTGCCGATGTTGACGGCCACGAGCACGCGGTGGCGGCCGTCGGGGAAGAACTCGCGGGAGATCGCCTCGGCGTCGAAGCCGGTCATCGGGCCCGCCGCGAGGCCGGCGGCACGGATGCCGATGATCGCGTAACCGATCTGCAGCCCGGCGTTGAGTTCGGCCGTGCTCACGCGGGCCTCCTCGTCATCGGCGAAGAGGTCACGCGCACCGGGGAAGTGCGGGAACTGCGTGGGCAGCTCGTCGTGGAAGTCGATGTCGGCCGCGAGCAGCGCGACGGCCGGGGCCGCGGCCGTCTTGGCGCGATTACCCTCGGCGAGGAGCGGCAGCAGGCGGGCCTTGGCCTCCTCCGAGCGGATGACGATCGCGCGCAGGGGCTGGATGTTCATGGAGGTGGGAGCCCACTTCACCAGGTCGAAGATCGCGCGGATCTGCTCGTCGGTGACGGGCTCGTCGGTGAAGGCGTTGGCCGTGCGCGCCTCGCGGAACAGCAGGTCCTGCGCCTGCTCATCCAGGGCGAGCACGTTCTGGGTGTCGAAAGTAGTGGTCATGTCTACTATTAACGACGTGCGGCGACTTTCGATCCCCGGGCCGCACATGATCTTCGCCACACACCGGCCGGCGGCCGGGTGCGCTGGCCCGGCCCGCGGCCACCGGCAGCAAACCCTCCGCGCGCCCGCTACGAATAAGTGGAGAGAATGTAGGCACGAAAATGGGAGGTGCGGCGATGCGCAACGGCGTGGTCGTGGACATCGGCGGCAGCGGGACGCGGATCGGTGCCGTGGTGAACGGCAACGTCGTGGGCGTCCACGGTGCCGAGGTCGCGACCGCCCAGGATCTCGCCACCGCTGTCCTCGCCGTCGACCGCTCCCCCGCCGGCGTCGGCGTGTCGCTGAACGGCCACGTCGACGCGGACCGCGGACGGGTGGTCATGTCGCGCGCCGCCGCGTGGGCGGAGGGCGACCTGCGCACCGAACTGGTGTCGCTGATCGACGCGCCGGTCTCGGTCATCGGCGACGGCGACGCCCACGCCCTGGCGCTGACGCGGCTCCCGGACGTCGAGTTCGGCGGCATCGCCATCTCCCTCGGCTCGTCCCTGGCGTTCGGCGCGCTCAACCACCACGGCGCACTCATCCACCCGTGCGGCCACACCGGCTGGGACCTCGGGCACTGGCGGATCGTCGGCGACGGCACCAACACCGAGGCGTGGTGGGGGCTCGGCGGGCACGGCCTGTACGACCTCGAGCGCGAGCACGGCGACGGCGCCGCCGAGGTTTACGCCTACCGGCTCGGGTCGTTCCTCGTGGACGCCGTCCAGCTCTTCCGCCCCCGGACGGTCCTGCTCACCGGCGGCATCGTGGTGGGGCTGGGCGAGGCGCTGCACGGACCGGTCGCCGAGCAGCTGCAGTCCCTGCCGATCTCCGTGCCCATCCCGCGAGTGGTCTACTCGCCGTCGCGGGACACTGCGCTGTTCGGGGCGGCCGTCGCCGCGGGGCTGGCGCTGCCGGAGATGCGCTGAGTGAGGCGCGCCTACTCGAGCAGCCCGCGCAGGTCGTCGGCGGTGAGCGCGGCCGAGAAGTGCTCGCCACTGTCCAGCACGGAGGCGAACAGCTCGGCCTTGCGCTGCTGCAGTTCCACCACGCGTTCCTCGATGGTGTCGCGGGCGACCATCCGGTAGACCAGCACCGGCCGGGTCTGGCCGATGCGGTGTGCGCGGTCCACGGCCTGGGCCTCGGTCGCCGGGTTCCACCACGGGTCCAGCAGGAAGACGTAGTCGGCGCCGACCAGGTTGAGCCCCACGCCGCCGGCCTTGAGGCTCAGGCAGAACACCTGCGCGCCGCCCTCGGTGAACTCGCCGACGGCCCCGGCCCGGTCCGTCGTGCTGCCGTCGAGGTGGGCCACCGTGATCCCCTCGTCGCGCAGCCGCTCCACGACGGTGTCGAGGTAGGTGGTGAACTGGCTGAACACCAGCGCGCGGTGCCCCTCGGCCACCACCTCCCGCAGAGCGGCGATGAGCTCGTCGGTCTTCACCGACGCGACGCCGAGATGGTCCGGGTCGACGAGGGAGGCGTCCAGGCACAGCCGCCGGAGGACGGTGAGCCCGGCGAGGATGCTGATGCGGTTGGACTCGAAGTCGTCGAGCAGCGCCAGCAGTGAGGCCCGCTGCCGGGCCAGTTCCCGCTCGTAGATCCGGCGGTGCGTGGCCGACAGCTCGATCTCCATCACCGCGTCCGTGCGCGGGGGCAGGTCGGCGGCCACGAGCTCCTTGCGCCGCCGCAGCAGGAACGGACGCAGCCGCCTGCGTAGCCGCTCGAGAGTGGCCTGGTCCCCGTCCTTCTCGATGGGGGTGCGGAAGCGGGCGCGGAACTCCTTGGCGTCGGGCAGCACGCCCCGGCACGACAGCGCCGCGACCGCCCACAGCTCGGTGAGGTTGTTCTCCATCGGAGTGCCCGTCACGGCGAGCAGGAAGTCCGCCCGCAGCCCGGCCAGCGCGGCGAAGAGCTTCGAGCCCGGGTTCTTTGCCTGCTGGGCCTCGTCGAGGATCACGCCGGCCCACTCGATGCCCGCGTACGACTCGGCGTCCAGCCGCAGGACCGCGGCGGAGGTCACCACAATGTCGTGCGCGGCCGCGTCCTCGGCGACCGTCGTCGTGGACCGGGCCTCGGTCGCCGATCGCCGCGCCACCCGCAGCGAGCGGACGAACCGGCGTGCCTCGGCCTCCCAGTTGGGCACGACAGACGAGGGTGCCACGACGAGGAACGGCCCCGGCGGGTGGTCGCCGGCGGTCTCGTGCGCGTGGGCGATGAGCGCGAGCGACTGGATGGTCTTGCCCAGTCCCATGTCGTCGGCGAGGATCCCGCCGATCCGGTGCCGCCACAGCATGGCCAGCCAGTCCAGCCCCTGCTGCTGGTACGGCCGCAGGTCCGCCTCGAGCGCGGCGGGAGCCGGCACGGGCGCGGGGGTGTCGGCGGCCAGTTCGAGCAGCGCCCGGGCCCGCCCCGACGGCGGCTCGAGGTCGTCGGCCAGCTCGGCGAGGTCCGCGAGCACCCCGGCCTGACCGAGGCCGATCTTCACGCCCGTCCCGTCCGGGTCCCTGCCGACCCGCTCGGCGGAGGCCGCCATCGCTTCGTCGAGCAGCTCGCGCAGCTCGCCGAACCGCTCGAGGTCCACCGGGACGAGCAGGCCGTCCTCGGTGAGGAACTCATCCTGCCCGGTGACCACCGCCCGGAAGATGGCGGCGAACGGGACGGGGCGGCCCTCGACGGTGACGGTGACCGTCAGTCCCAGCCAGTCGATCCCCGAGCGGTCGTCCTCGGTGGCCACGTGGATGCGCGGTCCCTCGGTGGCCCGACGGATACTCGGCACCTCGTCGGCCAGCACCACTGTGACGCCGTCGAGCGAGCGGAGCTGTTCGAGCCCGTCGGTCAGCACCAGGCCGGCCTCTCGACCGGTCACCCGCAGGGTGCCCTCGCCGAGGATCCAGCCCCAGCCGGCGTCGGAGACGGCCGTGGTCAGCGCGACGAGCGCGGGATCCCCGGGCAGCGGGGTGCCGATCCCCATCTCGGCCACGCTGAGGGGCCGCCGGCGCATCACCTCGGTGTCGTCGGTCATGCGCATCACGTCGACGCGGTGCCACTGCAACATCAGCCCCAGCTCGTGCGTCGCACCACCCGGGCCCGCCCCGGCGGGCGGCCGGATCGTCAGCTCCAGCTCCACGCGGTCGAACCGGGGCAGCTCGAGCAGCCCGACGCGGTCGGTCACCGGGAACCTGTCGACGAGGTCGGGCAGGAAGTCCGCACAGAACTCGGGCACCGCCTCGTCCGGGACGGTCAGGGCGCGCCACTGCCGCAGCCGCCTGGCCACGCCGGGCCCCAGCCGCCCGACGGGGGACAGCTCCAGCACCCGGTCGCGGACCAGCGCGACCATGTCCCCGTGCTCCCCCACGAGGGCGCCGGGCAGGGGGCGGTCGCGACCCTCGCCGTCGTCGCCGTCATCCCCTGTGCCGTCGTCCCCCGCGCCGTAGCCGCCGGCGTCCCAGGCGCCGCCCGACCCCGGCTCCACCTCCGCCGCGGCGACCACCACCAGCGCCGACCCGTCCGGGCTCCACGCGGTGAGGCCGACGCGGCGCGGCGGCCCGGGCACGACCTCGCGCAGGCCGTCGCCGGGGACGATCTCCATCTCCGCCTCCGCGGCCGTGGAGACGAGCGGCCACAGGGCGGGGACCTCGGCGTCGCACAGGTCGAGCCACACGCGCGCCTGGCGGTGACTGCGGGCGAGCGCGTCGACCGCCCGCAGCCACGCGGCCTGGGCGAGCGACAGCCCGCCGTCCCAGCCGTAACGCAGCCGGTCCCACTCGACGCCCGCCGACTTCCAGCGCCCGCCGCTGCCGGGCACCACGATCCGCGCCTTGAGCCGGTTGCCGAGCCCCGGTTGCAGGCCGCCCGCGCCGCCGTCCGGGGCGAGCTCGTCGGGCACCACCGACAGCTGCATCCCGACGATCGGGGCCTCCTGATACGCCCGCCCCGCGTCGACCGTGCGCAGGGACTCCTCGGCCTGGCGCCGCCAGTCGGACACGCCGGCATCGCGGTCGGCGAGCGTCGCCGCGTACAGCATGACCGCGGCGGCGTGCTTGCAGTTCAGCGCGACGGGGCACGTGCACAGGCTGCGGCGCGGGCGCGAGTAGCCGTCCGCGTCGGGCGCCGTGAGGTGGACGGTCGTCGAGTACCAGGCGCGGCCGCCCCTGCCGCCGCTGCCCGCGACGTCCGCGTCGAGGCGGTGGGTGGCGGCGTCGTACCGCAGCTCCCGGATGTGCGTGGCGTCGGCGTAGCCCCGGGCGCGGCCGAGCGCCGCCGCGCCCACGAAGGAGGCGACGTCGGTCTCGGGAACCCTGGGGAGCGATGCCTGCACGCCGTCAGGCTAGAGGACGACGACGACGAGACGGCCGCTCGCCGGGCGGTACCCGCCCGTCCCTGTGGAGGCGGAGCGGGCTGTGGAATGCCGGCGCCGGGAGGGCCGGCCCGCCGCCGGGTATTGACCCCGAGCCCCCACAGACCTAACGTGATACCACATGGTTTCATGTCGAACGGATGAGGTGGCCCTCGATGACGACGAGGTGGACCGACTGTTCCGCGCGCTGGCCGACGTCACGCGGCGGGACATCCTCCGGCGGACGCTCGCCGGCGAGTCCACCGTCTCCTCACTGGCGGACCACTACGACATGTCGTTCGCGGCCGTCCGCAAGCACGTCAACGTCCTGGAGGAGGCGGGACTGATCAGTGACCACCGGATCGGCCGAGAGCGCCGGGTCCGGGGCGATGTCGACGCGATCCGACGAGCACAGAGCCTGCTCGACGGGTTCGAGGACATCTGGCGGGGACGCATCGACCGACTCGACGCCCTCCTCGCCGAGGAGCAGCACCACGAGTGACCCCACACCAGCACCCTCCGCGAGAAAGAAGGCCCGTCATGCCGGTGACATCGGTGGACAAAGATCTCGACCAACTGACCCTGACCATCGTCGCCGAATTCCCGGTGTCGGTGCGTCGCCTGTGGGACGCCTACGTCGACCCGCGGCAGATCGAACGCTTCTGGGGCCCGCCGACGTGGCCCGCCACCTTCACCCGGCACGACGTGTTCCCCGGCGGCCGGACGGACTACTACATGACCGGGCCCGACGGTAGCCGCGCCCGCGGCTACTGGGAGTTCCTCGCGGTCGACGAGGGCCGCTCGTTCGAGGTGCTCGACGGTTTCACCCGCGACGACGGCGCGCCCGACACGGACCTGCCCACCACGCGCATGGTGTTCACCTTCGAGGCGACGGACGCCGGCTCCCGCCTGACCACCACCTCCCACTTCGGCAGCCTCTCCGAGCTCGAGCAGCTGGTCGCGATGGGCATGGAGGAAGGCACCCGCGAGGCGATGTCGCAGATCGACGCCGTCGTCGGCGACGACGCCACCTTCGCGGCCGACACCGGCACGCGGACCCAGCACCTCGACGACCGGACGGTTCGGTTCACCCGCGTCCTGCGCGGGACCCCGCAGCAGATCTGGGACGCCCACCACGACCCCGCGGTCCTGGACCGGTGGTTCCACGGGCCGGACGGCTGGGCGCTCGTCGGGTGCCGGGTCGCGTCGGAGCCCGGGCAGACCACGCGCTTCGAGTGGGCACCCGAGGAGGGCGTCGAGGGCGAGCCGTTCGCGCTGACGGGTGAGCTGCTGGAGACCGACCCGCCGCACCGCGAGGTGTTCACCGAGGCGATGGAGGGCGCCGACGCGCCGCCCACCCGCAACGAGCAGACCCTCACCGCCGTGGAGGGCGGGACGCTGCTCACGCTCGTCATCACCTACGCGAGCGCCGAGTTGCGCGAGATGATCCTCGACACCGGGATGGTCGACGGGATGGAGGTCGGCTACCGGCGGTTGGAGTCGGAGGTGCTGTCGGCGGCCTGATCGGTGGTGGCCTGATCGATTGTGACGGCCGGGCCGGTGGTGGCGGTCTTCCCCGCGAAGGCCCTCTCCGCGGCCAGCACGATCAGCACCACCGCCACGCCGGCCGCCACCGCTGCCAGCACGGCGGGCCAGTCCGACCCGGGCGCGAGCACGTCGGCCTCCTCCGTCTGCCACGGCCACAGCGCACGCAGCGAGCCCAGCATGAGCCCGGCCATGGCGACGAGGGTGGGCTTGCGGAAGTCCTCGAGGAGCCGGTCGAGGACCTTGACGAAGAGCGAGATGCCGACCAGCGCGCCGAGCGCGAAGACGCCCAGGTAGGCGAAGTTCCGCTCGTCGACCGCGCCGAGCGTGGGGGCGTACAGGCCCATCGCCAACAGTAGGTACGACCCGGAGACCCCGGGCAGGACCAGGGCGCAGATCGCCACGGCCGCCGCGACGAACACCAGCAGATAGGAGGGGTCGCTGATCGACCCGCTCGGCAGCCCCGAGAGCACGAACGCGAACACCGCGCCCAGGACGAACACCAGACCCAGCACCCAGTTCCGTCCGCCCGGGGTCGCGCCCGCCATCCCCAGCGGGACCGCGATGCTCGCGGCCACCATGCCCAGGAACAGGCCGCGGGCGATCTCCGGGCTGCCTTCGACGAACCCCTTGAGCACCCCGGCCAGCGTGAAGACCATTGCCAGCATGCCCACCGCGAGCGGCAGCAGCAGCCACCAGTCGACGTGGCGGAACGCCGCGCGGGTGCGGGCCCGCCGCTCCGGACCGAGGGCGGCCGAGCGCAGTCCGTCCACCACGTGCGCGCCGGAATCCAGCAACCGCGGGTAGACACCGGTCACCAGGGCCACCGTGCCGCCCGAGACGCCGGGAACGAGCTCGGCCATCCCGATGAGCGCGCCGCGGACGGCGTTGCCGACCATCCCCAGCGGACCCGGCCGGGTCGGCAACGGCGAGCGCGGATCGAGATCGGCGTCGTCGACCGGGTCGTGCCCGGGTCCGACCGGGTCGCGGCGGGCGTGAGCGGGAGTCGACGGATCGGCAGCCATCCTCCCAGCATCCCCGACCGAGGCGCCCGGGACCAAGCCACACGCCCGGCCGCGTCCCCACTGTGACCGACCCGGCACCCGCGCGACCACTAGAATCGCCCTGGATGCCGGACGGGAAGGAGCACCGCACATGCCGATGCACTACCCGCCGCTCGCCGACGGCACCTACCGCTACGGCGACCCGCCCCGGCCCCTGCCCTCATCCGTGCCCGGCCCGGACGCCGACTCCCCGCCACCGCAGCGCCCGTTCCCGGCCCCCGATGGCGGTCCCGGCGCCGGCCCACCGCCCGACGCGACCCCGCCGAAGTCCCGCCCTCGCGGCGGCCTCGCGATCGCGGCGGTGTTCGGGGCGGCGGCGCTCGTCGTCGTCGCCCTGGGTGTCGTCCTGTCCGGCGTGCTCCCCGGCCCGTGGTCGGACACCGGCTCCGACGCCGGCCGCGGCACCGAGGCCGCGCGGGGGCCGATACCCCAGCTCCTCCCACCCGCCGAACGGGCGCCGGGCTCGGCGTTCGCCGTCGAGGGCACCTTCACCGTGGTCTCCACGCCCGCCGATCCGGTCTCCGGCGACGACACCGGCTGCGACCTGCCCGTCGCCCTGTCCGACATCGGCGAGGGCACCACCATCACCCTCCTCGAGGGCGCGACATCGGTCATCGACACCGCCCGGCTCGCCTACTCCGGCGGCGACCTGGCCTCGTGCACGTTCACGTTCGGGTTCCCCGACGTCCCCGCAGGCAGCTCGTTCTACGTGGTGGAACTGCCCGGCCGCGGCCAGTTGACCTACACCGAGGACGAACTGCGCGCGGGCGTCGACATCACCCTGGGCAGGTGAGCGGCGCCGTGCGGCGCGCGGGCATCGCGTCGGTCGCGGCGGGTGTGTCGGTGCGCGCGGATAGGGTGGGGGCGGTGACGACGACGAGACGGGAGGTGCCCGGAACGTGAGCGACGACCCCGGACCCGAGCCTGCCGACGAGCCGTTCCACGATCACGACGTGGAGCGCCTCGTCGCGGACATCGACCTCGACCCGTTCCTCGGTCGGCGACACGATCCGTTGGCCGAGCCGCTCGACGAGCCCGCCGAGGTGGGCGCGCAGGCGCCGCCGCTGCTCGCGCTGCGTGACCTGATCGCCGACGACCGCTTCCCCGAGCTGTTCGCCCGCGCGCTCCGCGCCGCCGACCCCGACTTCCGCGAACTGTTCCCCCGCGACGCCACGCCCGTGCTCCGCGAGTTCGTCCGCGCGATGACCTGGGCGTTCGAGACCACCGAGTATGCCGACGGTGACCGGTCGAAGGTCGAGGAGGTCGTCGAGTTCGCCCGGCACCTCGGCGCCGACCACCGCAAACTCGACCTCGCGCCCCGCCACCACCAGCGCTTCGGCGAGGCGCTGACCCACACACTGCGGCACCTGGCCGGACGCGGCTGGGACGACCGGCTCGAGACCACGCTCGCCACCGCGTACCGGGTGCTGTCGACCGCCCTCCAGCAGGGTGCGGCCGCCGGCGAGGGACCCGCGCGCGTCGGCGCCACCGTCGTGGAGGTGCTGCGGCCCACCCGCGACGTCGTGGTGGTGCGGCTCATCAGCGACGTGATGGTCGACTACCACCCGGGCCAGTACCTCAGCGTGCTCACGCCCTACTCCCCCGGCGTGTGGCGGCGGCTCAGCCCGTCGATCCCCGCGAACCCGGCCGGGCAGATCGAGTTCCACATCCGCGACGTCCCCGGCGGCGCCCTCAGCGGCTCGCTCGTCCGCGGCGTCGGTGTGGGCGACCGCTGGGTGCTCGCCCGGCCGCTCGGCCTGCTCGAGGTGGACCGGTCCGAGCCGTTCCGGGACGTGCTCATGATCGGCGGCGGCACCGGCATCGCCCCGCTGCGCTGCCTGCTGCTGGACATGATGCGCCACGGCCAGAACCCGCGCGTGCACCTGTTCTACGGGGCCCGCTTCCCCGGCGACCTCTATGACCTGCCCACGCTCGTCGACCTCGCCGCGACCGCCCCGTGGCTTACCATTCAGCCCGTCGCCGAGGAGGACGAGGACCCCTGGTGGGCCGGGCCGCGCCAGGAGCTGCCCCGCACGCTGCACCGTCGGCAGACCGGGACGCTGGTCGAGGCGGTCACGCAGTGGGGGTCGTGGGCCGACCGGCAGGTGATCGTGTCGGGGTCGCCGGAGATGCTGCGGGCGACCGTCCGCGGCCTGGTCGCGGCGGGCACCCCACGGGAGAACATCAGCTTCGACCGGCCCTGAGCGGCGCGCGGGCCCGCCGGCCGCGCCCACACGCCCCGGCGCCACCCGCCCCGGCGCCATCGAGAAGACAGTTCGGCACACATCGGCCGAGAGCGGGCGTGCGGAAGTGTCTTCTCGATGAAGAAAGGGGCCCGTTGCCCGGGTCAGCCGGCCGCCGTGCGTGCGTCGGTCGTCTCGTCGCCGGACGTGTCGTCGCCCGACGCGTCTCCCCCGTCGGTCTCGTCGGTGGTCGTAACCGACGTCGCGGTGCCCGGCGTGGTGACGGTGGTCGTGGCGCCGGTGGTGGTGGTCTGGCTCGTCCTGCTCGTGCTCGTGGGGCTCGTCGACGACGTGGTGGAACTCGTCGCGACGTCGCACGGCTGGAACACGCGGCGGAACCGGTCCGGGACGCCGAGCTGATGCAGCTGCTCGCGGCACACGTCGGACGTCGGCTCGGCGAGGAACTGCCACGAGTCGTCTCGCCACGAGAACAACTCCAGCTCACCGCTCTCCCGGGTGACCAGCAGGAAGCGCCCGTCGCACTCGCGGACGGTCGTCCCGCGGCCGAGCTCTCCGGCGATGAACTCCGGCGTACAGCGCTCGGTGGCGCTGGGCGGGCCCGTGGTGGTGGGCGTGGTCGACGTCGTCGTCCGCGACGTCGTCGGGGTGGTGGTCTGCGTCGATGTGGTGGGCACCGCGACCGGCTCCTCGTCCCCGCCGGTCGCGGTGAGCAGCCAGATCACCAGCGCCGCCACCAGGGCGACCGCCAACAGGACGGCGGCGATCATCCAGGGCGTCGACCCGCCGCCTCCGCCGCCGTCGCCGTCGTCCCAGGGATCGCCGTCGTCGGGCGGGACATCGCCGGGCGGGGGCACATCCCCGGTCGGGTAGGCGGGAGGCGTCGGGGAGCCCGCGGCGTTGGCGGCACCCGCGGCACCGGCCGCCCCCACTACACCGGCCGCGCCGGCTGCCCCCGCGGCGGGGCCTGCGGAGTACTGCGACCACGCCGCGCTCGACGTGCCGCCGCCGACGGGCGGGAGGTGTTCGGTGGCCGGGTCCGCGGGCGGGAACTGCTCCGTCGGCGGGTCGACCGGCGACAACCGCTCGGTGGGCGGGTCGGCGGCACCCGACCCGCCGGGCGACAGTCGCTCCGTCGGTGGGTCCGCAGGATCGGCCGGCCCCGCGTCGGCCGCCCCCGCGTCAGCAGGCTCGGCCGCCGGGGTCGGCTCGGTGGGCGCGTCGCGGTCGTCCGGGTCCGGGTTCGCGGGATCGTCGCCCCGGCGTGGGCCGCCCGGTCCGCTCACCGCGGGACCTCCCCGCGCGACTCCTCCGTGACACGCCCGTTCGCGAGCACGGGAATGGTCTTCCGGATGTCGGTGACCTCGTCGTCGTCGACCTCGACGACCATCAGCCCCGCGCCGGGGCCGGCCTCGGAGCGCACGGTCCCGTCCGGCCCGACGAGCAGCGAATGGCCGACGCCGGTGGGTGCGCCGCGCTTGACCTCGACCCCCTCGACGGCCGGGTCGGCCTGGCCCACGGCGAGCAGGAAGGTCGTCGAGTCGAGCGCGCGCGCCTGGGCGAGCAGCCGCCACTGGTCGATCTTGCCCGGCCCGGCGCCCCACGACGCGCTGCACAGGGTGACGCGCGCGCCCGCGGACGCGAGCGCGGTGTACTGGCCGGGGAACCGGATGTCGTAGCAGACGCTCAGGCCGACCCCCACGCCGTCGACCGTCACCACGCGCGTCTCGTCGCCGGGCTCGACGGTGTCCGACTCGGCGAATCCGAACGCGTCGAACAGGTGGATCTTGTCGTAGCCCGTGTGGATCTCGTCGCCGCCGCCGGTGGGGCCCGTGACCAGGAGGGTGTTGCGGACGCGGCCGCCCTGTCCGGGCGTGAACATGCCGACGACGACGAGGACCTCGTGCTCGCGCGCGGCGTCGGCCACCGCGGTCGCCCACGGGCCGTCGAGGGGTTCGGCGATCTCGTCGAGTCGACCGGCCCCGAACGCGCGCATGGTGGCCTCGGGGAACACCACGATGCGGGCCGACTGCGCGGCGGCCTCGACCACCGACTCGCGGACCAGTCGGAGGTTGTCCTGCGGGTCGCGTCCGGTCAGGATCTGGGCGGCGGCGATACGCACGGCGGTCCTCCTCGTGGGCTTTCGGGTGGGTTGTCGCCGCCGAGGTTACCCGCCCGCGCGGGTCCGCCCGGGTGGCCGCCGCGCGGCGCCGGCGCCGCTGCAGCGCCCGGCGGCGGGTCAGTCCTCGCGGTCCCCGCGCTGGTGGCGCGGGCGCCACACGACGACCGAGGTCGAGCGCGGCACGTGAACCAGCTCGCCGCCGGCCCGGCCGCCGCTGCCGGCGCGGCGGCGCAGTTCGGCGACCTCCTCGACCAGCTCGGACACGCGGCTGCGCAGGGCGTCGACCTGATTGGTCAGTTCCATGATGCGTTTGATGCCGGCGAGGTTGACGCCCTCCTCCTGGCTGAGGCGCTGCACCTCGCGGAGCATGGCCACGTCTCGCAGGGAGTAGCGTCGCCCGCCGCCGCTGGTGCGTTCGGGCGTGACGATGCCCAGGCGGTCGTACGTGCGCAGGGTCTGGGCGTGCAGGCCGGACAGTTCGGCGGCCACCGAGATCACCAGGACGCTGTCGTCGGGCCCCAGCTCCCCGACGTCCCGCCGGGGGCTCATGTCGCCCCGGCCCAGCCCGACCGGGGATCGAAGCCCGCCGCACGCAATGCGTCGTCGTAGGCGGCCAGTTCGGCTTCGGCCATCCCGGCGGGGGGCGTGGCCACCCGGAGGGTGACCTTGAGGTCACCCGTTCCGGTCTTGCTCGCGATGCCCCGGCCGCGTACGCGCAGGATCTGTCCGTCGCGCGAGCCGGCGGGGATCTTCACGGTCACCCGCCCGGTGAGCGTCGGCACCGACACCTGCGCGCCGCGGACCAGCTCCGGGTACGACACGGGCAGGTCCACGAGCAGGTCGGAGCCGTCGCGGTCGAACACCGCGTCCTTCTGGACGGTGACGGTGACGTAGAGGTCGCCGGACGGGGCGCCGCGGAAGCCGGCCTCGCCCTGGCCGGAGAGCCGGATGCGTTGACCGTCCTGGACGCCGGCCGGGACCTTGACGTTGATGGTGCGGGTGCGGTTGGTGACGCCGCTGCCCGCGCACTCCGGGCACGGGTCGTCGATCTTTGAGCCGGTGCCGCCGCAGTCGGTGCAGGGCTCGGCGAACCCGAACGCCCCCTGGTTGCGCTGCGTGACGCCCGCGCCGTGACAGGTACCGCACACCTTGGGGCTGGTACCGGGCCGCGCGCCGCTGCCGTGGCAGGTCAGGCACGGCGACGGCGAGGACAGCTTGATCTGGACCGTCTCGCCGAGAGCGGCCTCGCGGAACGACAGGGTCAGGGCGGTCTCGACGTCCTGGCCGCCGCGCGGGCGCTGCGCTCGGCTCCGACCGCCGGCCCCGCCGCCCCCGCGGGCCTGGTTGAACAGGCCGCCGAAGAGGTCGGAGAATCCGCCGGCGCCGCCGGGCCCGCCCCCACCGAACAGGTCACCGAGGTCGAAGTCGCTCGTGGTGGTGTAGCTGCCGCCGCCGGGGGCGAATCCACTGAACCCGCCGGAGGAGACCTGCGCACGGAACGCGTCGTACTCCTTGCGCTTCGCGGGGTCCCCGATGACGTCGTTGGCCTCACTGATCCGCTTGAACTTGTCCTCCGCGGCCGCGTTGCCGGGGTTGGAGTCCGGGTGATTCTCGCGGGCGAGCTTGCGGTAGGCCCTGCGGATCTCGTCCTGGCTCGCGGTCTTGGAGACGCCCAGTTCGGCGTAGTAGTCCTTCTCGACCCATTCGCGCTGACTCACCAGACGCCTCCTTTCCTCAGCTCTCGTATTCTCTCAGGTTCCCCGGCACGGCCGGGGCCGGGTCGGCGTGCGGGCACGGCCTCCGATCTGTGGTCGGTCCGCGCCCGCACGCCGGGGTGTGAGCCGGGTGGCTCAGCGGACGATCACCATCGCCGTCCGCAGGGTCCGCTCTCCGTGGCGGTAGCCCTTGCGCAGGACCGTCCCGAGGACGGGCTCGGAGCCGTCGGACTCGTCCTGCACTGCCTCGTGGACGGCCGGGTCGAACGCGTCGCCCTCCTCACCGAAGGCCTCGACCCCCTGGGAGGCCAGCAGCGCGTGGACCTTGTCGGCGAAGACCTTGAGCGGCCCCTCCTCCAGGTCACCGTGCGCGCGGGCGCGGTCGAGGTCGTCGACGATCCCCAGCAGTTCGGTGAGCACCGAACCCTTGGCGGTGTCGATGATCGACTGGCGGTCCCGCTCGACGCGGCGGCGGTAGTTGGCGAACTCCGCCGACACGCGCTGCAGGTCCGCGGTCCGCTCGTCGAGTTGCGCCTGCAGCGCCGACGTCGGATCGTCGTCCCCGCCGTCACCGGCCGGGGCGCCGTCCGCCTCGGTGGCGGTGCCGTCGGCGGTGGCGCTGTCCGCGGTGGCGGCCCCGTCGGCGTCGGCCGGGCCGTCGGCGGAAGCGGTGCCCTCGTCGACGACCTCGGCCTCCACGGTCTCCGCGGCGCGCTGCGCCTCGTCGTCAGCGCCGGCCCAGGCGGCGGTCTCGGCGGCGTCGTTCTCCTCGGGGCGGGTCACTTGGACTCACCCTTGGTGTCGTCCTCGTCCACCACCTCGGCGTCGACGACGTCGTCGTCGGCCGCCTCACCGGTCGTCGCGTCGCCGGCCTCGGCGCCCTCGGCCGCGGAGGCCTCGTAGATCGCCTGGCCGACGGCCTGGGCCTCGGTGTTGACCTTCTCCACGGCGGCCTTGATGGCGTCGACGTCCGAGCCCTCGAGGGCGGTCTTGGCGTCGGCGATCGCGGCCTGGAGGGACTCCTTCTTGTCGGCCGGGATCTTGTCCTCGTTCTCCGAGACGAACTTCTCCGTCTGGTAGATCGTGGACTCGGCCTGGTTGCGGGCGTCCGCCTCCTCGCGACGCTTGGCGTCCTCGGCGGCGTGCTCCTCGGCGTCCTTGATCATCTGGTCGATCTCCTCCTTGGAGAGGCCGGAGCCCTCCTGGATGATGATCGTGTTCTCCTTGCCGGTGCCCTTGTCCTTGGCGGTGACGTGGACGATGCCGTTGGCGTCGATGTCGAAGGTGACCTCGATCTGCGGCACGCCACGCGGCGCCGGGGCGATGCCCGCGAGTTCGAACGAGCCGAGCAGCTTGTTCTGCGCGGCCATCTCGCGCTCGCCCTGGAAGACCTGGATCTGCACGGACGGCTGGTTGTCGTCGGCCGTGGTGAAGGTCTCGGAGCGCTTCGTGGGAATGGTGGTGTTGCGCTCGATGAGCTTGGTCATGACGCCGCCCTTGGTCTCGATGCCCAGCGACAGCGGGGTCACGTCGAGCAGGAGGACGTCCTTGACCTCACCGCGGAGCACGCCGGCCTGCAGCGCGGCGCCCACGGCGACGACCTCGTCCGGGTTGACGCCCTTGTTGGGCTCCTTGCCGCCGGTGAGCTCCTTGACCAGGTCGGACACGGCCGGCATACGGGTCGAGCCACCGACCAGCACGACGTGGTCGATCTGCGAGACCGAGATGCCGGCATCCTTGATGACGGCCTGGAACGGCTGGCGGCAGCGGTCGAGCAGGTCCTGCGTGATCCGCTGGAACTCGGCGCGCGAGAGGGTCTCGTCGAGGAACAGCGGGTTCTTGTCCGCGTCCACGGTGATGTACGGCAGGTTGATCGAGGTGGACTGGCCCGAGGACAACTCGATCTTGGCCTTCTCGGCGGCCTCGCGCAGGCGCTGCAGGGCCATCTTGTCCTTGGTCAGGTCGATGCCGTTCTGCGACTTGAACTTGTCGACCAGCCAGTCGACGATCCGCTGGTCCCAGTCGTCGCCACCGAGGTGGTTGTCGCCGGAGGTCGCGCGGACCTCGACGACGCCGTCGCCGATGTCGAGCAGGGAGACGTCGAAAGTGCCGCCACCGAGGTCGAAGACCAGGATGGTCTGCTCCTTGTCGCCCTTGTCGAGACCGTAGGCCAGGGCGGCCGCGGTGGGCTCGTTGACGATGCGCAGGACGTTGAGGCCGGCGATCTGGCCGGCGTCCTTGGTGGCCTGACGCTGGGCGTCGTTGAAGTAGGCCGGCACGGTGATGACAGCGTCGGTGACGTCCTCACCGAGGTAGGCCTCGGCGTCCCGCTTGATCTTCTGCAGGGTGCGGGCGCTGATCTCCTGCGGGGTGTAGTTCTTGCCGTCGATCTCGCTGGACTTCCACTCGGTGCCGATGTGGCGCTTGACCGAGCGGACGGTGCGGTCGACGTTGGTGACGGCCTGGTTCTTCGCGGGCTGGCCCACGAGCACCTCGCCGTTCTTGGCGAACGCGACCACCGAGGGGGTCGTGCGCGACCCCTCGGCGTTGGCGATGACGTTGGCCTCGCCGCCCTCGAGGACGGCGACGCACGAGTTGGTGGTGCCGAGGTCGATACCGACTGCACGTCCCATGGTGATCTCCTTTTCTGCTTCCGCGAGTGAAGACTCGTCTTTAGTGGACCCGGCTCAAGGAGCGGGCCGTTGACTCCACCCTGCCTTCTGGGCGTTCGGTGAGTCAACCCGACTTGAGTCTGGTTCGCTGAGGTTTCTCGCCCCGTACAACGGGCGCTCTGCGGGTTCCATTCCCGGAGTGAGTCAACTCACAGCAGAAGATGAGTCTGACAGACTCAACGACGAGAGCGTCCCGGCGCTCCGCGGTGCGCGGAGGCGTCCGGAACGCTCGTGGGAGAGAAGAAAGAAAAGAGAAAAGAAGGGGCGACGACGACGAGGTGCGCCGTCCGCCGACACCGTGGGCGATCACCCCCGGCGCCGGCGCACTCCCCGGCCTAGATCACGCCCTGGGCGAGCATCGCGTCGGCTACCTTGCGGAACGCGGCGATATTGGCGCCGGCGACGAGGTCGCCCGGGACGCCGTACTCCTCGGCGGTCGCGGCCGCGGTGGCGTGGATGGTGGTCATGATCCGGTCGAGCTCGGAGTCCACGCGCTCGAAGTCCCACTGCAGACGCCCGGCGTTCTGCCGCATCTCGAGACCGCTGGTGGCCACACCGCCCGCGTTGGCGGCCTTGGCCGGCCCGAACATGATGCCCCGCTCGTGGATGACCTCCACGGCCTCCTCGCTGCAGGGCATGTTCGCGCCCTCCGCGATCACCCGGCACCCGTTGTCCGCCAGCATCCGGGCCGCGTCGCCGTCGAGCTCGTTCTGGGTGGCGCAGGGCAGCGCGATGTCGCACTCGACCTCCCACACCGGCCGCCCCTCGACGTACGTGCAGTTGCCGCGCTCCTCGGCGTACGCCGTGAGGCGTGCGCGACGCACGTCCTTGATGTCGGAGAGCAGGTCCAGGTCCAGTCCGTCCTCGTCGAGGATGTAGCCTTGGCTGTCCGAGCAGGCCACGACGGTCGCGCCGAGCTGGGCGGCCTTCTTGGCGGCGTAGATCGCGACGTTGCCGGAGCCGGAGACCACGACGCGCGAGCCCTCGAGGCTGTACTCGGAGTCGCGGAGCATCTCGCGCACGAAGTAGACGAGCCCGTAGCCCGTGGCCTCCGTGCGGGCCCAGGACCCGCCGTACCCGACACCCTTGCCGGTGAGGACGCCCGCCTCGTTGCGGCCGGTGATCCTTCGGTACTGCCCGTACAGGTAGCCGATCTCGCGGCCGCCCACGCCGATGTCGCCCGCCGGCACGTCGAGGTCTGCGCCGATGTGGTGCGCGAGCTCGGCCATGAACGACTGACAGAAGCGCATGACCTCGGCGTCGCTCCTGTCGTGGGGGTCGAAGTCCGACCCGCCCTTGCCGCCGCCCAGGCCGAGGCCGGTGAGGGCGTTCTTGAAGACCTGCTCGAAGCCGAGGAACTTCAGGGTGTCCTCGTCCACGGACCTGTGGAAGCGCAGGCCGCCCTTGTACGGGCCGAGGTCGGAGCTGAACTGCACGCGGAAGCCGCGGTTGACCTGGACGACCCCGTTGTCGTCGACCCACGGGACGCGGAAGGAGATCACGCGCTCGGGCTCGATGATCCGCTTGAGGATCCCGCCCTCGACGTACTCGGGGTGCTGCTTGACCACGGGCGCGAGCGACTCCAGCACCTCGTGGACCGCCTGCCGGAAGAGGCGCTGTCCGGGATTGCGTCGCACCACGGTCTCCAGCGCGTCGTGTAGTGCGGCGTCAGCGTCGGACATGGGACCTCCGGTCGATAAGTCTTCGGTGATGACGCATGCGTCGTTGCCGAAGAGGCAGCCTAGCGGCAGGGGCGGCGATTCTCCGACTCCCCTCCCTTCCGAAAACCACCAGGCGATTCTCACTAATCACACGTGTCACACTGGACTCACTAATCACAGATCCGTAATCTCACCGGCATCATCCCGAGCCGCGATCGGTCGACCAGCGGTCGTCCATCTGTGCATCACGGAAGGCCATCATGCGCATCACCTCGAAAATCGCCGCCGTCGCCGCCGCAGCGGCGCTGGTGGTCACCGCGTCGCCCGCCGGCGCGGACCCCTCCGCCACACCCGCCGCACCCGCTCCCCCCGCCGCGCAGCCCGCTGCGGCGCAGGCACTCCCCGCCCTGGCCGACGCCCTCGCACCGCAGCTGACCTCGCTCGTCGAGGCCCTGCGCCGCGATCTCGGCCTCACCCCCGAGCAGTTCCTGGCCCAGGCCGGTATCGGCGAACGCCTCGCCGAGGCGCGGCCTCACTGGGAGCAGCGGTTCCGCGACGCGTTCGGCGGCGTGTGGCTGGATGACGAGGGCACCGGCCTGGTCGGCGTCGTCGCCGGTCCGGCCGGTGACCGCCTCCGGTCGGAGGCCACCGAGGCCGGTTTCACCGTGCAGGACGTGGCGCTCACCACAGCCGAGCTCGGCGCCCGCGAACGGCAGGTGCGCACGGTCGTCGAGGGCATGCCCGAGGACCTGCAGGAGCTCGTCACCGCCGTGCGCGTCGACCCCACCCGCAACGCCGTGGTCGTCACCACCCGCGGCGGCGAGGCGGCCCAGCTGGGCAACCTCGACGCCCGACTCCGCGACCTCGCCGAGATCGACATGATCGAGGCGCCCGACCCCCGGTGGGATACCGCCCCGTTCGGGAGCGAGGGCGGCGGGCAGTCCGAGGGGACGCCCACCGTCGACGGCCTCGAGCCCTCCACCACCCGCACCGGCGCCGCCACCGGCGAGCGGCTCGACGCCCAGTCGGCACCGGGTAGCGGGACCGGAGGCCCGGGATCGCTCGGCAGCCTCGGCCTCCTCAACGACGCCGGCCTCATCCCCGAGGGGCCGCTGCGCACGGTCGTCGACCTCCTCGCCGGACTCACGCCCGGCACCGGCTCGATCATCGACGGCATGAACGAGACCGTGCCCGCACAGGCCACCCCGGTGCCGGAGGACCGACGCCGCGCCATCCAGTCCGTGCCCGCCCCCGCGGGTCCGGTCGTGGGCGGTACCGCCTACCAGGTGCGCGTCCCGGACGGCGTCCTCGAGTGCTCCACCGGGTTCAACGGGGAGCTCGACGGCAAGCCCGTCGTCGTCACCGCCGCCCACTGCGCCGGCGCCGACGGCACCCGCGCGGCCCTGGCCGACGGCGAGGAGTTCGGCACGATGACGGGTACGCAGCGCGAGGGCATCGACACCGCCCTGATCGCGGTCGACGAGGATGCCGCGGACCGGTTCCGCACCAACCTCGTCGGCGCCGGCGACGGCAGCACCCAGGCGATCGTCGGCACCGCGGCGCCGGTCGTGGGCCAGAAGGCCTGCAAGACCGGGTTCCGCACCGGCTTCTCCTGCGGCACCATCTCCCAGGTCGGAGCCCAGATCGACGTCGCCGGCACCCGCACGATCGAGGGGGCCTTCACCGTCGACCTGTGCGCCCTGCCCGGGGACAGCGGCGGAGTCGTCTTCTCCGGCGACCGCGCCCTGGGCATCTCGAGCGCGTCCAACGTCGCCGACACCGGCACGTGCGCCAACGCGGACACCGTCTCCCGCGCCGCCGGGTTCACCCCGCGGCTCTCGGCGGTCCCGATCGCGGACGTACTGGCCGCACATCCCGGGCTGACGTTGCGCACCAACTGACCATCTATACGACACGCGGGCCCCGTCCCGAGTGGAGCCTGCTCCGGTTAGGGCAGCCTCAACTCGGCGTACGGGGCCCGCGTGGCTTACCTTTGACCTCGACACAGTCGACGGGCGCCCACAGGGGTCTATGAGTGCTCGTGCGTCGAGAAGTGCGACGAAAGGCCGCGAACCATGTCAGGCGTGACCATCACTCTCGGGACGATCGGCGTCCTGCTCAGTCTGTTCTGCTGGGCCTCGTTCATCGGCGGCGTCACCCGCATGGTGCGCGGCCTCTTCCTGGGACAGAAGGACGGATTCGACCGCTTCCGGCCGATCCTGCCCCGGCTCAAGAATGTCATCATCGAGGTGGGCGCCCACACCCGGATGGCCCGCAAGCGCTCCGTGGGCTTTTTCCACTGGTTCGTCATGGTGGGCTTCATGCTCGGATCGATCGTCTGGTTCGAGGCCTACATCCAGACGTTCAACCCGCGCGGAGGCTGGCCGTGGCTGTCGGAGCAGTCCTGGTACCACGTCATCGACGAGTTCCTGGGCCTCGGCACCGTCATCGGCATCACCGTTCTGATCATCATCCGCCAGGTCAACCAGCGCCGCGGCCTCAACCGCTTCGTCGGCTCCGACCGCAAGGCCGCCTACTTCGTCGAGACCGTCGTGCTCCTCGAGGGCCTCGGCATGCTCTTCGTCAAGGCCGGCAAGCTCGCGCTGTACCGCGCCGACGGCCAGGACTTCCACTGGGCCACCGACTGGGTCACCGGCCCGCTCTCGACGATCCTGCCCGCCAACGAGCTCATGGTCTCGATCTTCGCGCTGATCAAGCTGCTCACCGGCATGATCTGGCTGTACGTCGTGGGCCGGAACATCACCTGGGGCGTCGCCTGGCACCGCTTCTCCGCCTTCTTCAACATCTACTTCAAGCGCGAGGCCGACGGCCGCACCGCGCTGGGCGCCCTCAAGCCCATGACCATGGACGGCGTCCCGCTGACCATGGAGAAGGTCGAGGAGCTCACCGAGGAGGACGAGGACTTCGAGCCGAAGCTCGGCGCGGGCGCCATCGAGGACTTCTCGTGGAAGGGCTGGTTGGACTTCACCACCTGCACCGAGTGTGGCCGCTGCCAGGAGCAGTGCCCCGCCTGGAACACCGGTAAGCCCCTGAGCCCGAAGCTCATGATCATGTCGCTGCGTGACCACGCGACGGCGAAGGCCCCCTACCTGCTCGCCGGTGGTCAGACCACCATGGGCGAGGAGACCGGCCTGGTCGACGCCGACGGCAACCCGGACGAGGCCAAGCTGGCCAAGATCCCCGAGGCCGCCCGCCTCGAGGCCCAGCGGCCCCTGGTCGGCCACACCACCGCCGACGTCTCCGAGGACCCGACGGCCGCGGGCATCATCGACCCCGAGGCCCTGTGGTCCTGCACCACCTGTGGCGCCTGTGTCGAGCAGTGCCCGGTGGACATCGAGCACGTCGACCACTTCATCGACATGCGCCGCTACCAGGTGCTCATCGAGTCGGAGTTCCCGACCGAGCTCGCCGGCCTGTTCAAGAACCTCGAGAACAAGGGCAACCCCTGGGGCCAGAACAACTCCGGTCGTGACGAGTGGATGAACGCCCTCGACTTCGACATCCCGGTGATCGGCAAGGACGTCGAGGACTTCGGCGACACCGAGTACCTGTTCTGGGTCGGCTGCGCCGGTGCATTCGAGGACCGCGCCAAGAAGACCACCCAGGCCGTCGCCACCCTGCTGCACACCGCCGGTGTGAAGTTCGCGGTGCTCGGACAGGGCGAGACCTGTAACGGTGATTCGGCCCGCCGTGCGGGCAACGAGTTCCTGTTCCAGATGCTCGCCGAGCAGAACATCGAGACGCTGAACAACGCGTTCGACGGCGTGCCGACGTCGCACCGCAAGGTCGTCGTGACCTGTGCGCACTGCCTCAACACGCTGAAGAACGAATACGGACCGCTCGGCGGCGAGTACCAGGTGGTCCACCACACGCAGCTGCTCAACCGCCTCGTGCGGGAGAAGCGCCTCATCCCGGTCGCGCCGATCGACGGCAACGTGACCTACCACGACCCGTGCTACCTCGGCCGCCACAACAAGGTGTACGAGGCCCCGCGTGAGCTCATGGACGGCTCGGGCGTCACGCTCAAGGAGATGCCGCGACACGGCCAGCGGTCCATGTGCTGTGGCGCCGGTGGCGCGCGCATGTGGATGGAGGAGACGGTCGGCAAGCGCATCAACATCGACCGCGTCGACGAGGCGCTGTCGACCTCGCCCTCCAAGATCGCCACGGGCTGCCCGTTCTGCCGCGTGATGCTCTCCGACGGCGCCACCGCCCAGACCGACGGCACCGAGCAGGAGGGCCAGGTCGAGGTCGTGGACGTCTCCCAGCTGCTGCTGGAGTCCATCTCCCGTGACGGCGGGTTGCCCGATCCCCGCGAGCCCCAGTGGCTCGAGCAGCCCGAGCGGGAGAAGACGACCGCGGAGAAGGAGGCCGAGCGTGACGCGGCGGACGCCGAGCGGGCGTCGGCTGCTGCTCCTGCCGAGGCGAAGACCTCCGAGGCCACCCCCGACAACCCCGTCATCGACGAGGGCGAGGGCGCGGAGGTCGCGGCCGCCGGTTCCGGTGGCACGGTCAGCGCCGCGGAGGCCGGGCCGTCGGCCGCGGACTCGAAGGGCGCGCCCAAGTCGGGCGGCCTCAAGCTCGGCGGTGGCAAGGCCCCGGGCGGCGCGAAGGCCCCCGGTGGGGCCAAGGCGCCGGGCGGAGCCAAGGCACCCGGTACCGCGACGGCCGGCGCCGCCGCGGTCGAGGAGCAGTCCGCGGTGAAGGACGCCGAGCGCACCGAGGAGACGCGCGAGGCGGCCCAGGGTTCGGCCCCGGCCACCTCGGGTGCGCCCAAGGCGAGCGCTGGCGCTCCCAAGTCGGGCGGGCTCACGCTCGGCGGAGGCAAGGCGAAGGCCCCCGGTGGCGCCAAGGCTCCGGGCGGGGCGAAGGCCCCCGGTGGCGCCAAGGCCGCGGCCGCTGAGCCGTCCGCGGGCGAGTCGGCGGCGGCGCAGACTGCTCCGGCCGAGTCCGCCCCCGCCGAATCCGCGACGGGCGACGCCGCGTCCACCGCCGAGGCCGAGACGACCGCTCCCGCCAAGCCGACGGTCGGCCTCGGGCTCAAGGGCGGCGCGAAGGCCCCGGGTGCGCCCAAGGCGCCAGGCGCGCCGAAGGCCGCCGCGAAGGCCCCGGCTGACGCGCAGGCCCCGGCTGACGCGGAGCCCGCTGCCGAGAAGCCGGCCACCGAGGAGACGGCTGCCGAGGACGCCCCCGCCGAGGCGACCGAGGCGTCGGCGACCGACAAGGTCGAGGGCAAGAGCACCGACTCCGGTGCCGAGGCGTCGGCGCCCACCAAGGGCGGTGCCATCCCCAAGGCGAAGAAGTCCGGCGGCTACGGCCTGTCCCTGGGCTGAAGCCGTCGCGGCCCGTGATCAGAAGTTCTGATCACGGGCCGCGGTCTATTTCGCCTCGCGCGGAAGAGACCAACTGCCGGTCAGCATGTGTGGTACGTCTCCTGGACCCGGTACACCGGAGTTTCGAGGCCTTCCATCCGAGCCTTGAGTTGCAGCGCGAGGTACTTGGAGTAGTGCCGCGACTGGTGCAGGTTGCCACCGTGGATCCACAGTTGGTCGACGTTGGTCGGCTTCCACATGTTGCGGAGCTCGCCCTCCCACGGCCCTGGATCACGGGTGGTGTCAGAGCCGTAGCCCCACACCTTGCCCACCCGATCCGCGACTTCCTGGGACACGAGGTCCACAAGCCACTGGTTCATCGAGCCATACCCGGTGGCGTAGACGATGAGGTCTGCGGGCAGCACGCGCTCGCCGTCGAGTTCGACCCCGTCGGGCAGGATTCGTGACACCTGCCCTCGCTCCAGGGCCACCTCGCCGTCGATCAGCAACTGGCTGGCGCCGACGTCGATGTAGTATCCCGACCCGCGTCGCAGGTACTTCAGGAAAAGCCCTGACCCGTCCTCGCCGAAGTCCAAGTCGAACCCGACAGCGCGAAGCTTGTCGTAGAACTCGGAATCCTGCTCGGCCATCTGGTCGTAGACGGGGATCTGTGCGCCCGGGAGCAGCCGGTATGGCCAGGAGGCAAACAACATGTCCGCCTTTTCAGTGGTCACCCCGGCCTCGAGCGCCTCCTCAGAGTAGAGCGGGCCAAGAGCCAACGACATCAGCGATTCACTCCGGGAAATATGAGTGGACGAGCGCTGCACCATCGTCACCTCGGCGCCGTGATCCCACAGCGCGGCACAGATATCATGGGCGGAGTTGTTAGAGCCGATCACCACGGCTCGCTTGCCCGCGACATCACCTTCGCCAGTGAACTCCGACGAGTGCCACTGCTCTCCTGTGAAGTCCTCCGCGCCCTCGAAGCGCGGGATGTTGGGGTAGCCGGACACCCCGAGCGCGAAGATGAGCTGGGTTGGCCTGAGCTCGACTTTCTCGCCATTCCGATCGACCCGAACTCGCCAGGTCGACGTCGCCTCATCGAACTCGGCCCCCAGGCACTCCGTGCCCGACCAGTAGTCGAGGTCCATGATCGCGGTGTAGTGCTCGAGCCAGTCCCCGACCTTGTCCTTAGCGGGGAAGACCGGCCAGTCGTCCGGGAACGGGATGTAGGGCAGATGGTCGTACCAGACCGGATCGTGCAGGTGCAGCGACTTGTAGCGCTTGCGCCACGAATCCCCGGCGCGTTCGTTTTTCTCGATGACGATCGTGGGTACGCCCAGCCGCTTGAGTCGGGCCGCGAGCCCGATCCCGCCCTGGCCGCCCCCGATGATCACCGCGTAGGGCTGCTCGGTGTAGCCGAGATTCTCCTGCCGATCGGTCTTCTGCTCGAGCCATGTCCGGCGGCCGCGCGTGATGACGTGCTCGACACCCTTATCGCGGTCGCGGCCCTTCTTCTCCTCGTGCCCTTTGAGTTCTTGCAGCGTGGTGAGCAGAGTCCAGGCACGGCCGTCGCGCAACCTGAGGTGGCCCCAGCCGCGACCCGACGCGGTCTCGAAACGGATCCACGCCTCGGCCACATGGTCGGCTGTGGTCGCGGGCTCGTCGAGAGTCCAACTCGAGGGCGAGACTGCGGTGAGCTGGGCATCAAGCATCTCGCGGATCTCGTCCCGGCCTTCGAGCGTGCGGATGTTCCAGGTGAAGGACACGAAGTCCCGCCAGCATCCGTCGGCCTCGAACAGCTCGGCCGCTCGCTCCGTGTCACCCGCGCTCAGCGCCGCACCGAACTCGTTCAGCCACGTCTCCACCATCTGGTCTGCGTTCGCATCGCCAGCCTGCGTAGGCGTTTCCGCCGTATGGGTCATGTCCACTCCTTCGCTCTGCTGTAGCGTTTTTCATGACGCAGATCACACTTTCTTCCCAAGGGGGTGGCAATGTCGTTGCACTCGACGTTGCGGTTCTCTGACCCAGGGACCTTTGCGGCCCGTTCGATCGAGGCTCATGAGATAGCGCTGTCCGGCGGCACGACCAGCACGCTGGACTCGCGGATCCTGCGCGCATGGCGTCGTAGTGGGGCCGCGGGAATCTCCCCGGACCAGCAGGCGCCCTCCAGCGTTCTGTCCCGCGAGGAGATCGCGGACGCACGAGGTCAGACGCCGCTGCACCGGGTCGCGGGAGATGTCGTGGCGTCGGTAGCGGACACCTCGGCCGCCGGGCGACACCTCGTCGTCGTCTCCGATACGCGAGGCCGTGTGCTGTGGCGCGCGGGCAGCGCACAGGTGTTACGCCGGGCGGACTCGATCGCCTTCGTGGAGGGCGCGGACTGGTCCGAGAAGAGCATCGGCACCAACGGCATCTCGCTGGCACTGGAAGCCGGCACTCTCGCCCATGCCACGGCCGGTGAGCACTTCGTCCGCGCCCACCATGGATGGACCTGCACGGCAAGCCCCATCCGGAATTCTCGGGGCCGCATCGTCGGAGTCCTCGACGTGTCCCACCCCTTGCGCTACTCGTCCGCTGAGACCGCCGCGCTGGTGCGCTGCGGAACGCGGTTGGCCGAGTCCCTCCTCGCCGCGCTGCCTTCGCCATTCGACTCCGACAGTCGTACCGAGGCGAGCTACGCCGGCACCCCCGGCCGAGACGCGGGCCATAATCGGGCCGCTCACGCCAGCGCCGTCACCTCGATCCGGCTTCTGGGGTGGAAACCGGCTGTGATCCGGGCGGACGGAACCTCGATCCCGCTCACGCCGCGCCGGGCGGAACTGCTCGCCCTGTTGGCCTCCCGCGAGGCGTGGTCTGCGCGGTCGCTGTCTGAAGCCCTCTACGAGGACCCGTCCGCCACCACCACGGTGCGAGGCGAGGTCCGTCGGTTACGTCAACTCACCGGGCTGTCGATCGACTCGCAGCCTTACTCACTGTGTCCGCGCGAGCGCGAGTGCGTTGACTTCCTCTCTGTGGAACATCCCGATGACCTTCTTCCGGACTCCGAGATCCCGGCGATCATCGACCTCCGGTACGGGATCTGACCGCAGCGATCCGCCTACGATCGACGACTCCTCCTCCGACAGGGCATGTGGCGCCGGGCACGAGGAGGCGGGTGGCACAATCAGCAGGTATGACTCCTGAGACCACGGGACGCACGCTCCGCCAGCCGCGCACGCTCGACCAGTCCTCCAAGCTCAAGGACGTCCTCTACGAGATCCGCGGGCCGGTGCTCGCCCGGGCCAACCAGCTCGAGGCAGAGGGGCACCGCATTCTCAAGCTCAACATCGGCAACCCCGCGCCGTTCGGGTTCGAGGCTCCGGACGTGATCATGCGAGACATGATCGCCGCGCTCCCGCACGCGCAGGGTTACTCGGAGTCCAAGGGCATCCTCTCGGCCCGCCGCGCGATCTTCACGCGCTACGAGCTCGTCCCCGACTTCCCGCACCTGGATGTCGAGGACATCTACCTCGGCAACGGGGTCTCCGAGCTCATCACGATGACCATGCAGGCACTTCTCGACGACGGCGACGAGGTCCTCATCCCGGCCCCGGACTACCCGCTGTGGACCGCGATGACCTCGCTCGCGGGCGGCAAGCCGGTCCACTACCTCGCGGACGAGGACAACGACTGGAACCCGTCGCTGGAGGACATCGCCTCCAAGATCACCCCGCGCACCAAGGCCATCGTGGTGATCAACCCCAACAACCCGACCGGCGCGGTCTACTCGAGAGAAGTCCTGCAGGGAATCGTCGACCTCGCGCGGGAGCACAGCCTGCTCATCCTCGCCGACGAGATCTACGACCGGATCGTCTACGACGAGGCCGAGCACACCTCGATCGCGACGCTGGCACACGACCTGCTGGTGCTCACGTTCAACGGGCTGTCCAAGACGTACCGCGTGGCGGGGTACCGGGCCGGCTGGGTCGCGATCACCGGTCCCAAGGCCCACGCCGCGGGATTCCTCGAGGGTCTCGAACTCCTGGCCTCGACGCGACTGTGCCCGAACGTGCCCGCACAGCACGCCATCCAGGTCGCGTTAGGCGGCTACCAGTCGATCAACGAGCTGATCGAGCCCGGCGGGCGTCTGCACGAGCAGCGCGGCATCGCGTGGGAGAAGCTGAACGCGATCCCCGGCGTGAGCTGCGTCCGGCCGATGGGCGCGCTCTACGCCTTCCCCCGGTTGGACCCCGAGGTGCACGAGATCCACGACGACCGGTTGTTCGCCCTCGACCTCCTCGAGCGGGAGCGGATCCTCGTCACGCAGGGCACCGGCTTCAACTGGCCGAACCCAGACCATTTCCGCGTGGTCACGCTGCCCGCGGCGCGGGATCTGGGTATGGCGATCGAGCGGATCGGCAACTTCCTGGCGTCCTACCGCCAGTAGTCCTCCGGGCCGCGTCACCGCTTGGGCCGCCGGGCCGCCGGGGCGGCACGGACCGCCGGGGGCGGCACGCGCCGCGATCAGTCGGTCAGACGGTCGGTGCGCGGTGTGCGGCGGCCGGATCGACCGCGAGCCCGACGGGCGGCAGGGCGTCGGTGGTGCCACCCGCGCGCGCCGCTGCGCTCCCGGCGGGCCATGCGCCCGCAGCGTGGCCCGCGCCGGCGCCATATCCGGCTCCCGCAGCCCCGGCGACTCCCCCAGCCCCGCCGAATCCGGTGCCGACGACCGTGGGGACGCCACGGCCGAGGGCGCGGTAGGTCCAGCCGGCCTCGCGCCAGCGGTCGGCGGGCATGCAGTTGCGCCCGTCCAGCAGGACCCGGCCCCGCGCCACCTCGGCGACCGCGACCGGATCCAGCTCGACGAAGTCGGCCCACTCGGTGGCCACCAGCACCACGTCCGCGCCCTCGCACGCCGCCAGCGCGGACTCGGCGTACGTCAGGGTCGGGAACAGGGCCCGGGCGTTGTCCAGCGCCTGCGGGTCGTACACCACCGCGCTCGCGCCCTTGAGCGAGAGCATCCCCGCCACGTTCAACGCGGGAGAATCCCGCACGTCGTCGGAGTTCGGCTTGAACGCCGCCCCCAGCACCGCGACGGTCTTGCCGATGACCGTGCCGCCGCACGCCTCGACGGTCAGGTCGACCATCCGCTCGCGGCGCCGCATGTTGATCGAGTCGACCTCACGCAGGAACGTCATCGCCTCGTCCGCGCCCAACTCCCCGGCACGCGCCATGAACGCCCGGATGTCCTTGGGCAGACACCCCCCGCCGAACCCGAGCCCGGCGTTGAGGAACCGCCGCCCGATCCGCGGATCCATACCGATCGCATCCGCCAGCACCGTCACGTCCGCGCCGGCGGCCTCACACACCTCCGACACGGCGTTGATGAAGCTGATCTTGGTCGCCAGGAACGCGTTCGCGCTCACCTTCACCAGCTCCGAGGTCGCCAGGTCCGTCACGATCACCGGACACGGATCCGACTCGAGGATCGGCGCGTAGGCCTGCTCGACCAGCTCGCGGGCGAACCCCTGTTCGTCCGGCCCGCCGGGCAACCCGATGACGATCCGGTCCGGCGTGAGAGTGTCGGCCACCGCGAAGCCCTCGCGCAGGAACTCCGGGTTCCACACCACCTCCGCGCGCACGCCGTCCCGGGCGTGCCAGTCCGCGACCCCCTGCAGCCGCGCCGCCGTGCCCACCGGCACCGTCGACTTGCCCACCAGCACCGCGTCCGCGGTCAGAAGCGGCACCAGCCGGGTCACCACGTCCTCGACATAGGTCGTGTCGGCGGCGAACTCGCCCTTGCGCTGGGGCGTGCCCACCCCGATGAAGTGCAGGTCCGCGAACTCGGCGGCCTCGGCGTAGTCGGTGGTGAACCGCAACCGGCCCGACTCGACGTGCCGTAGCAGGATCTCCGGCAGACCCGGCTCGTAGAACGGCACCTCGCCCCGGCGCAGCCGCTCGACCTTGGCCTCGTCGACGTCCACCCCCAGCACCTCGTGGCCCAGCTCGGCCATGCAGGCGGCGTGGGTGGCGCCGAGGTATCCGGTCCCGAACACGGTCATACGCATGGCGCCGTTCTACCGCGTCAACGCGTCGCGGTGGGAACGCGCTGGTGAACGACGGTCGAGCAGTGAGCGCCGCGCGACGCGGGCGCGGGGTTCACGCAGCTGCCGGACGCGCCCGTGCCCGCTCGGCTCAGCGGAAGTTGAGGTACGCCTTCGACGCCGTCGGTCCGCGCTGGCCCTGGTACTTGGAACCCACGCTCGCGCTGCCGTAGGGGGTCTCGGCGGGACTGGAGAGCCGGAACAGGCACAGCTGGCCGATCTTCATCCCGGGCCACAGGGTGATGGGCAGGTTCGCGACGTTGGACAGCTCGAGGGTGATGTGCCCGTCGAAGCCCGGGTCGATGAAGCCGGCGGTGGAATGGGTGAGCAGCCCCAGCCGACCGAGTGAGGACTTGCCCTCGAGTCGGCCGGCGAGGTCGTCGGGCAGGGCGAGCCGCTCGAGGGTCGCGCCCAGGACGAATTCGCCGGGGTGCAGGACGAAGGGATCGCCCTCGGCGACCTCGACCAGTTCGGTCAGCTCGTCCTGCTGCAGGGCCGGGTCGATGTGGGTGTAGCGCGAGTTGTTGAAGACACGGAACAGCCGGTCGAGGCGGACATCGATGCTCGACGGCTGGATCAGCGCGGGGTCGAGGGGGTCGATGCCCAGTCGCCCGTCGGCGAGCTCGGCGCGGAGGTCACGGTCGGAGAGCAGCACGGTCCTGAGGGTACCGGGCGCCCCCGGCGAGCAGACGGAGCTGGGTGCCGAGCTCGGCGACGCCCGTGCACGCCTCCGCGAACGGCAGTCGCTCGCGACGGATCCGGCCCTCGCGGTCGACGAGCTCGATGTCCACGCCGGCGCGGTCGATGCCGATGAGCAGGGGCCGCACCGCGGGGAGGCAGCGGCAGACGCGCAGCGCGATGCGCGGGACGACCTGGCAGCGGGGGTCGTTGAGGTGGTCGAGCCAGTGGCCCTCGAGGTCGGTGAACGGGTCGGGGCCGGAGGTGGCGAGGTCGTCGGGCGCGATGTCGGTGACGCCGTCGTCGTCGGCGAGGACGATCTTGTCGGCACGGAACCGGACGAGGGCGGAGTCGGATCCGACGCCCAGGAGAGCGGAGTCGGGGAGGTCGCGCGCGATGTCGGCGGCGGTGATCCGTTGGGCGCGCGTCCCCGTCTGTTCGACGCGTCCCTCGACGACGACGATGCGGCGGCAGCGACCCTGGGCCACTCCCCCGACGATCTCGTCGAGTACCTCGAGTCGGGCGGTGACCCCACCGAACCCGATGGACGCCGCGTCGGCAATCGGGATCACCAGGCTGAGGTCGGCGGTCCCCGGGCTCTGGTGCACGAGGGCGACCGTCGGGGTGGCGGAGCCGAACGTGAGGGTGGCGCGCGGGCACCGGCGTAGCGCTGAACTCGCCCGCTCGGCCGGCTCCGGTACGGGTCCCACCAGTGATCGCATGCCCTTGCCTCTCGTCGTCGCGGTTCCCGTTTCCCGTCCCGGCGCCTCAGGGATTGACGCCGGAACGGGAAGCGGGTGCGGGGACGTGACTACCCGCAGCGATAAACTTAGGTAAGGCTTACCTCAAAGGCAAGGGTTTTCAGGAAACTTTTGTGTGACAGATCACCGTGCCATCTCGGCGAGGGCCCGGTGGACGTCGTCCGAATCGGCACAGACCTGCGGGAACGGCACCCGCAGGAGCTCGCGGAACCCGGAGTGCACCGAACCGATGTTCACGTCGACCCCGTAGCTGTCGATGCCCGCGAGGCACGGCCGTGTGCCGGCGATCTGCCGGCCGGCGCGCAGCGCGAGGCGCGCGGCCAGACCCGGGTCGTCGGCCAACCGGCGCAACCACACCTGTTCGTCGACCGCGATCGGGTCGACGCCCGCGGCGGCGAGGTCCGACCGCGGCACCAGGTGCACCCCGTCCACGGTGACGTAGCTGATCTCCAGCGGCTGCAACTCGCTCAGCCGGAGCGATCCGACGTCGCCACTCCCGTCCGGTCCGCCGCCGTCCGCCGCGACCAACCTGCGCCGTCGTGCCGCCGACGAGGCCGTCACGATCCCCGAGAGGGTGACGATGCCGCGGGCGACCGCGCACTCGTCGCCGTAGCCCTGCTCACGTCCCCCGCACGGCGCGGGACGGCCGTCGACGGAGAACGAGGGGCGCGGCGCGGAGCCACGACACCGGCCCGTACAGACGGTGTCGACGATCTCCACGGTCGCGGAGGCGCCGGCGGCCGCGACCCGGGCGGCGTCCCCCGCCTCGCGCGACGCCCCGCCGACGTCGACCACGAGCACCACGACGCCGTCGTCACGGACCCGCGCCGACCGCAGCGGGCGCCGCAGCATTCCCGCCCCCACCGTTCCCGACGCGCCTCGCGCGAGCACCGTCCGCACGCGTTCCGCAACGGGCCGGTCCGTCACGTCGTCCATCACGCACCTCCTGTCAGCGGCGCCCCTCCGCCGGGCGACCGTCCGCGCAAAACGGACTATCCTCCAGTTCAGCGTCCGGCGGGGTCGGTTCCTTCCCGGATGCGCCCGGAATCGCCGTGAGACCGGCCACATCGGGCGCCCGCCCCGCCCTCGGCGACCCCCCTCGAGCCGCCACGGATATGCGCCGACCACAGCTGACGTGGTGAAATGGGCCCATGGACGAGTTCAGGGAAGAGCCCTCGAAGTACATCTGGCGCTGGACCCAGTGGTCGTGGGTGTGCGTCGGCGTGGGCGTGCTCATCGTGCTGATGGGGATCACCAGCGGCGGGTCCGTCACCCCGTGGATCATCGGCGCGATCGCGGTGGCCGTGATCGGCGGCGTGGCGTTCGGGTTCGTCCCCCGCGCCTCCCTCGCACAGCCCAAGCGGCCCATGACACCCGGCGCGAAGCGGAAGGCCGCCCGGAAGTGACCCCGGGCGCCCTGCGCCACGCGGGGCTCGTGCTAGTCTGAAAGCCGCCTCGAGCAGGCACCGCCGATGTAGTTCAATGGTAGAACTTCTGCTTCCCAAGCAGACAGCGCGGGTTCGATTCCCGTCATCGGCTCCACATGACAAGGCCCTCCCGCCCGGGAGGGCCTTCGTCGTCTCCGGGGCGACACTTCCCCCTCGGGCACCACTTCGGACGTGCGCGCCGACGCTTCAGACCCCCACTACTGTCGGCGCTTAGTGCACGATGCACAAACCCAAAGGTGAACTTCGTCACATCTCACGATGATCGACCTGCTCAGGCTGGGTAGTGTCCGAGATCACACAGGCCGTGACGAGGAGTCGATGTGAAGCCCGTATATCTACCGAGAGTGCTGGCGGACCGGTTCGGGGACGCCCCCGCCGTCCGCGACGAGAACACACAGATGACGTTCCGCGAGCTCGACGCCAAGGTGACCGCGGTGGCCTGTCAGTTCCGCGAACACGGCGTGACCAGCGGAGACGTGATCGCCGTGATGCTCCCCAACCGGAGCGAACTGGTCATCTCCATCTTCGCCGCCTGGTACCTCGGCGCGGCGGCCACCCCGATCAACCCCAGTTTCACCCATGACGAGGCCGAGCACCAGATCGCGGACGCCGACGCCGCGCTCGTCGTCAACGCCGGGCACGGGTCCCCCTCAGGGGGCCGTCCCGCGATTAGCGTCGATGACCTAAGGACTTCGGCGGACGCGACGGACCTCGAGCCCGTCGACATCGCCGGGGACGACCTCGCGCTGGTGATCTACACCAGCGGCTCAACGGGACGCCCCAAGGGCGTGATGCTCACCCACGACAACGCGACCGCGATGTCCGCGATGATGGTCGAGTCCATGAAGATGACGGCGGACGACCACTGCCTGCTCGTGCTCCCCCTGTTCCACGTCAACGCCCTCATGGTCAGCCTCCTCGCCCCCCTCCGGGTCGGCGCACAGCTCACGATCCTCGGCGGGTTCGACGCGACGAGGTTCTTCGACACCGTCGAGCAGCGGCGTCCCACCTACTTCTCCGCCGTCCCCACCATCTTCGCCCTGCTGCTCAGCAAGGCCGAGGGGCGACGACCCGACATGTCCTCTCTCCGGTTCGCCGTCTGCGGAGCGGCTCCGGCCACGCGCGAGCTCCTCGCGGCGGCCGAGGAGTTCCTCGACGCGCCGATCCTCGAGGGATACGGCCTGACCGAGGCCACCTGCGCATCGGCGGTGAACCCCATCGACGGCCCGCGCAAACCCGGCACCGTCGGACCGGCCCTGCCCGGCCAGCGCATCCGCATCGTCGATGACGCTCTGAACGACGTCCCCACCGGGCAGACCGGCGAAGTCCTCATCACCGGCCCCACGGTGATGGCCGGCTACCTCAACAGGCCCGAGGCCACCGCCGAGACGATCGTCGACGGATGGGTGCGCACGGGCGACGTCGGCCGACTCGACGACGACGGGTACCTCACTATCGTCGACCGCCTCAAGGACATGATCATCCGCGGCGGCGAGAACCTCTATCCCAAGGAGATCGAGAATGCGATCGGCAGCCTGCCCGGCGTGCTCGAGGTGGCCGTGATCGGTCGCCCCGACGACGTCATGGGGGAGGTCCCCGTCGCGTTCGTGGTCCCCTACCCCGGCGCCGACCTCACTCCCGAGGCCGTGACCGACCACTGCCGCAGACACCTCACCCGGGCGAAGGTGCCCGTGCACGTCGAGATCACGCCCGAACTGCCCAAGAACCCCGTCGGCAAGATCGACAAACCCGGCCTCCGGGCGTCACTGGCCGCCTGACCTCATTCCCTCCCGCGCCCCACCCGATCCCTCATCCTCATCCCGTCCACCAAGGAGTACCAATGGCATTTCTCCAAGCCGACGTACCCGATATCGATCCCGACAAGTTCGAGTCGATACCGGTCACGGAGCGGATGAAGCTGCTCGCCCACCACTGGGTCGACCACGGCTTCGGCGCCCCGAAGATCATGCACTCCCTCTATCTCGTCAAGGGCCTGTTCTTCTTCATCGGCGGCTGGCTGATCATCGGCCTGTCCACGCCCGGGCTGCCGCTGACGGACCTCGGCGCCTGGTGGGGCGAACTGATCGTCTACCAGAAGGCGATGCTGTGGGTCGTCCTGTGGTCTGCCACCGGATTCAACGAGTCCTGGGGGCCGCTGGCGTTCAAGTTCAAGCCCAACACCGCCGGCTACCGCTATTGGATGCGCACCGGAACGCTCCGGCTCCCGCCGTGGCCGGAGAAGGTGCCACTGACCAAGGGGGACGAGCGCAAGGCCATCGACGTGGCCCTGTACTTCGGGATGCTCGCCAGCCTCTTCCTCGGCCTGGTGCTGCCGGGCCAACAGACGGCGGCCGCCTACAGCGAAGCGGGCCTGGTCCCGGCCTGGCCGTTCATCACCTACGTCGCGCTGCAGCTCGTCCTGAGCCTGCGTGACAGGGTGACGTTCCTCGCCTCCCGGCCCGAGCAGTACTCGGTCATCCTGCTGGGCTTCGGCGTGCTCACGATGTACGGCGGCGGCAACGTGGACATGATCATCGTCGCCAAGATCGCCATGTTCGCCGTGTGGTGGGGTGCGTTCATCTCGAAGATCGGCGTCCACTTCACGCCCACCGTCCAGACGATGCTCACCAACGGTCCGCTGGTCAGGTCCAAGGCGCTGCGCAGGTCCCTCTACAAGGACGCCCCGAACGACCTCATGCCCACCAGGGTGGCGTGGTTCGCCGCGCACGTCATGGGCACGATCGTCGAGTTCGTCGTCCCGCTCATCCTCCTGTTCACCACCAACTGGACCGTCGCGGTCCTGGCGGCGGCGTTCATGATGTGCTTCCACGTCTTCATCTACTCGATGTTCGCGCTGGCCATGCCGCAGGAGTGGAACCTCTTCTACGTCTTCGCGACACCGATCGTGTTCCTGGCCTTCTTCAATGGTGACGGCTACGCACTGTGGAACGCGAGCAGTCCGTGGATCGTGGTCGCCGCCGCCGTGCTCACACTGACCGGACCGATCATCGGCAACTTCCGCCCGGACAAGATCTCGTTCCTCATCTCCATGCGGCAGTACGCCGGGAACTGGGCGAGCTCCACCATGGCGTTCCGGAACAACGGGTGCGAGGCCAAGCTGGACAATCCGGAGTTCGTCACCTCGATGACCTCCCCCAAGCACCAGCTGTCGAGCCTGTTCGGCGAGGCCGGCGCGGAGATGTTCCTGCAGAAGACCACCGCGTTCCGGATGATGAACACCCAGGGCCGGGGCCACATGTCCATCTTCCCCGACCACGTGGACAGCATGGAGAACTACCGGTTCCGCGAGGGCGAGGTCATGTGCACCTTCTTCTCCGGCTGGCAGTTCGGCGACGGCCACCTCTTCGACGAGCGGACGATCGCCGCTGTGCAGAAGCGCTGCAACTTCGCCCCGGGCGAGTTCCTCAGCGTGTGGACCGAGTCCCAGCCGCTGCACAAGAAGACCATCGAGTACCGGGTGATCGACGCCGCCCTCGGCGTCGTGGAGCGTGGGCACTACGACGTCCGCGACGTGGTGAAGGAGCAGCCCTGGCTGCCCGACGGGCCCATCCCGTACACGGTGACCTGGCGCCATCCGGAGTACCTGCCGGCCGCGGAGCGCGCTTCGGCGGAGGTGCCGTCGTCACCGGGGGCCGAGGGCGAGCTGTCCGTCGCCCCCGCCACGGCGGGCCACGACGAGTCCACGGTCGGGATGAGCTGAGTCCATGCCGACAGCGATCATCGTGGGCAGCGGGCCCAACGGTCTCGCCGCCGCGTTGACCCTCGCCGCCGACGGAGTCGATGTGACCGTTCTGGAAGCATCCGACGCCGTCGGCGGCGGCACCCGCTCCGGCGAGATGACCCTCCCGGGCCTTCTGCACGACCAGTGCTCGGGCTTCCACCCCCTGGCGCTCGACACGGGATTCAGCCGCCAGTTCGACCTCGAGTCGAACGGCCTACGGTGGGCCCTGCCCGAGGTGCAGTACTCGCATCCGCTGGACGGCGGTCGAGGAGCCGCGGTGTGGCAGTCGGTCGACCGGACAGCCGCCGACCTCGGGGCGGACGCCGCGTCCTACCAGCGGATCTTCGGCCCCCTCACCGCACGGTTCCCTCAGATCACCGAGGACTTCCTCCAACCTCTCCTCCACTTCCCGGAGCATCCCCTGGCACTCGCCCGGTTCGGCACGTACGCCGCCTTGCCCGCCGGTGTACTGGCCCGCCGATGGCGAACCGACGAGGCGCGGGCCCTGTTCGCGGGCGTCGCCGCTCACGCCTTCCGTCCCCTGGGGTCGCTCATGTCCTCCGCCATCGGAGTCGCGCTCGGCACAGCGGCCCACCGGTACGGCTGGCCGGTTGCCGTCGGCGGATCGGTGTCGATCGCGTCCACGATGGCGAGGATGCTGGTCTCGCGTGGCGGGCGTATCGAGACCGGGACCACCGTCCGCGACCACCGCGAACTGGGTGACCCGGACATCGTCATGCTCGACACCTCCCCGTCAGCGGCCGCCGGGATCCTCGCCGGGGTCCTGCCGCGCAGGGTCGAGCGGGCCTATCGGCGCTTCCGGCACGGTCCGGCCGCGTTCCAGGTCGCTTTCGCGGTCGAGGGCGGGATCCCGTGGTCGCACGAGCCGTCGCGTCGCTCGGGCACCGTCCACGTCGGTGGGACCCTCGCGGAGATCACCGCCGCCGAGCGGCAGGTCGTCCGCGGCGAGATGCCGGAGCGACCGTTCATCCTCGTCGGTCAGCAGTCGGTCGCCGACCCGGGCAGGGCCAGCAACGGTGTCCACCCCGTCGACGCCTACGCGCACGTACCGGCGGGATGGACGGGGGACGCCACCCAGACCATCATCAGCCAGATCGAACGTTTCGCGCCCGGCTTCCGTGACCGCGTCCACCACGTCCACACGCGCTCGGCCCGACAGATCGCCGAACACAACCCCAACTACGTGGGTGGCGATATCGTCACAGGCGCCAACAACCCCCGACAGTTGGTCTTCCGCCCGAGAGTCGCTCTCGATCCGTACTCGACCGGGGTGCCGGGGGTCTACATCTGCTCGGCGGCCACCCCGCCCGGCGCCGGTGCGCACGGGATGGCCGGGTGGAACGCGGCGCGCTCCGCTCTGGCCTATCTGGCCGGACGGTGATCCCGCAGGAAGGACACGGCACGGATCGGTCCCGGTAGGGACACGGACTTACCCTCACCCATGCTCAGCACCACGCCACAGAATCCGGAGCGGCTCCGGGAACTGACCCGACAGATCGGTCTGCGGCTCAGCCCCGAGACCGACGCCATCGCCGTCAGCATGACCGCCGCCATCGAGCACGCCATCGGCGAACTCACCGACGAGGACATGCGGGCCGCGCTCCACGCCAGCGTCGCGAACAACGTGGAGGTGATCATCGATCTGCTCTCCCACACCAAGGACGCGCACGACCTGCCGCCGCTCCCCGACGCGATGCACTACGCCGTGGTGCTCGCCCGGCGGAACGTGTCGAGCGCCGCGTTACGCCGCGCCTACCACGTCGGTTCCGACCGCCTCCTCGCGCACGTCTTCGACCAGGTGCAGGAGGTCGACTGCGCGGACCACGAGAAGCTCCCCCTCTACCACCACCTCGCCGGATGGCTCTATCAATACGTCGACGAGATCACCCGGACCGTCATCGCCGCCCACGAGGAGGAGGTGCGCTACTCGCACAATCAGGCGGCGCGCTCCATCAACTCGATGGTGAATCGCGTGCTCAACGGTGAGAGCGTCGACGCTGCCGAGTTCGAGAGGGTGACGAAGTACCACCTGGGCCAGGTCCACGTCGGCTGCCGGGTGTGGATCGACGACTACGGCGCCGTCGCCGATCAGGCCCGGCTACTGGCCAACCTCGTGGATCAGCTCGGGCGCGCACTCGAGGTGAGCCGGGCGCCGTTGACGGTCGCCACCGGCCGCGCGACCGCCGAGGCATGGTTCGGGAGAGAGGTCCGCACCGATGCCGTCGATACCCGGCGCGTCGCGTCGGTGGTGGCGGCGACCCGCGGGGCCCGCGTCGCGTTCGGCGCGCCCGGACGCGGGGTGGACGGTTTCCGGACCACCCGAATGCAGGCCGGACAGGTCGTGTCGGTCGCCCAGACCTCCACCACCGGCGAGGCACACGTCGTCTCCTACTCGGACGACGGGATCCCCGTCATCGCGCGCCTGGCCGGAGACATCACCACCACGAGGAGATGGGTCCGTGAGGTGCTGGGCGACCTCGCCGCGGACACCGAGGACGCCGCGCGCCAGCGCGAGACGGTCCGCGTGTTCCTCGATTCCGCGGAGAACTACTCGGACACCGCGTCCCGGCTGCTCCTGCACCGCAACACGGTCAAGTACCGGTTGACAAAAGCCGAGCACGAGCTCGGGCGTCGACCCGGGGACAGACGGCTGGACACCCAGTTGGCCCTGGCCACCTGCGAGGTGCTGGGCGACGTCGTCCTCACGCCCGCCGACAGCACACGCGGCGCCCGGTAGACGCAGCCGGTACAGCGGCCACGAGGTCCGGGCTCGGCGGACTCCCGGGTCGGGGACCGCGGGGGCCGCTCAGGTCGGGGTCCTGCCGTTCTCGCCACCTCGGCGCCGCAGGAGCTGGAAGCCCGGGATGCCGGCCACCGCCTCGAGGCACTGCTGCGCGACCTCGAGGATCTGGTGGACCTCCGGCGCGACGGTGTCCATCGAGGCAAGCACCGGCATGATGTCGGTCTCCAGGCTCTCGCCCAGCGCGGGCAGGTGGTCGATGAACTTCACGACCGCCTTGATCTCCTCCGGGTCGACCGACTCGAGGATCTCGTCGGCGATCGGCTCCAAAAGCGAGACGGTCTTGTCCGCCCACACGAGCACCTCGGTGAGACGTGTCGCGACGCGCCGCGCGACCTCCGGGTCGAGGTCTGCGTCGACGAGCAGCGCCTCCACGACCGGTTTGACGGGGGCCAGCGCGGAGTCCGCGAAGTCGATGAGCGGTCCGACACGCTCGATGAGCGAGCCCGCGTCGAGGACCAGCTCGTCCGCGGTGTCCACGGTCGCGCCGACCCGGGCGACCACTCCCTCTGCGGAGTCGATGGTCGTGCCGACCCGCGTCACGACCCCCTCCGCCGAATCGATGGTCGCGCCGACCCGCGTCACCACCCCCGCGGCCGAATCGATCGTGGCATCCACCCGACGCACCACGCCCTCCGCCGAATCGATCGTGGCATCCACCCGACGCACCACGCCCTCCGCCGAATCGATCGTGGCATCCACCCGACGCACCACGCCCTCCGCCGAATCGATCGTGGCATCCACCCGACGCACCACGCCCTCCGCCGAATCGATGGTGCCGTCGACCCGACGGACTATCCCCTCCGCGTCGGTCACCGTCCCGGCCACCTGGTCGATCATCTGATCGGCCCTGGCGACGGTGGTGCGGACGTCGTCGACGGTGCTGGTCGCGGAGGCGACGATCCCGTCGATCGCCCGCACGGTCCGGTTCACCTCGTCGAGCAGGACCTGAATCCGCTCGACCACCACCTCGACGTCGTCGAGCAGGGCCAGCACCCGAGCGGGCAGGAGGATCAACTCCCTGGCCACCCCGAGTTGCCACTCGACCACACGGAACGCCGCCCCCACTACGGAGACGGCGGAGGGCGCCCGCCGCTGGATCTCTGCCATGAGGTGATTCTGCCCCACCGGCTCTCGCGCCGCGGGCGCCCCGACGAGCCCGCCCGGGAACTCGCGAGGGGACGCGGCCTGCGGAAGCAGAGTCTTCCCTCACCTTGGACTGTTCGCTGACAACGCATTAGCATCGGCGTTGTTACCGACGAGTAGGTTTCAGTGGCCCCGTGGGCGAGCAGCACCGACTCTTCGGGCGCGACCAATTCCATGACACGCACTCCGATCGGAGAAGACCGTAATGGGTCACTACAAGAGCAACGTCCGGGATCTCGAGTTCAACATGTTCGAGGTCCTTGGCATGAACGAGGCACTCGACGCCGGCGAGTTCGGCGACATGGACACCGAGACCGCCAAGGGCATCCTCGACGAGGTCTCCACCCTGGCGGAGGGACCGGTCGCCGAGTCCTTCGCCTCCGCCGACCGCAACCCGCCGGTGTTCGACCCGGAGACCCACTCTGTCTCCATCCCCGAGGACTTCAAGAAGTCGTTCAAGGCGTGGTTCGACGCCGGTTACTGGTCGATGGGTCTGCCCGACGAGATCGGCGGCATGCCGGCTCCCCGCGCGATGGTGTGGGCCGTCGGCGAGATGATGCTCGGCGCCAACGCGCCCGCGTTCATGTACTCGGCCGGCCCGTCCTTCGCGGCGGTGCTCTACGAGAACGGCACCGAGGAGCAGAAGAAGTGGGCCGCCACCTGCGTCGAGCGCGGCTGGGGCGCCACCATGGTGCTCACCGAGCCCGACGCCGGCTCCGACGTCGGCGCGGGTCGCACCAAGGCCATCAAGCAGGACGACGGCTCGTGGCACATCGAGGGCGTCAAGCGCTTCATCACCTCGGCCGACTCGGACGACATGTTCGAGAACATCTTCCACCTGGTCCTGGCACGCCCCGAGGGCGCCGGACCGGGCACCAAAGGCCTGTCCCTGTTCTTCGTGCCGAAGTTCCACTTCGACTTCGAGAACGACGAGCTGGGCGAGCGCAACGGCGTGTTCGTCACCGGCGTCGAGCACAAGATGGGCATCAAGGCGTCCACCACGTGTGAGGTCACCTTCGGCGGCCACGGCGTGCCCGCCAAGGGCTGGATGGTCGGCGGCGACGTGCTCAACCAGGGCATCCGCCAGATGTTCGACGTCATCGAGCACGCCCGCATGATGGTCGGCACCAAGGCCATCTCGACCCTGTCGACCGGTTACCTCAACGCCCTCGAGTTCGCCAAGGAGCGCGTCCAGGGCGGCGACATGACCGAGATGGCCGACAAGACCGCGCCGCGCGTGACGATCACCCACCACCCGGACGTGCGTCGCGCCCTCATCCGCCAGAAGGCGTTCGCCGAGGGCCTGCGCGCGGTGTACATGTACACCGCCGCCCATCAGGATCCCGAGACGGCCGTACGCGCCTCGGGCGCGGACGCCGAGCTGGCCCACCGCGTCAACGACCTGCTCCTGCCGATCGTCAAGGGCGTGGGCTCCGAGCGTGCCTACGAGCTGCTGACCGAGTCGCTGCAGACGTTCGGTGGGTCCGGCTTCCTGCAGGACTACCCGATCGAGCAGTACATCCGCGACGCCAAGATCGACTCCCTCTACGAGGGCACCACGGCCATCCAGGCGCAGGATTTCTTCTTCCGCAAGATCGCCCGGGACCGCGGCACCGCAGTCGGTCACATCTCGGCGCAGATCAAGCACTTCCTGGGCAGCGACGCCTGCGGCGGGAAGCTGGCCGCCGAGCGCGAGCTGCTGGCCACCGCGCTGGCCGACGTCGAGGCCATGCTCGGCACGTGCTTCGAGCACCTCATGGGCTCCCAGGACGAGCCGACGCGCCTGTACACGGTCGGGCTCGCCTCGGTGCGCGTGCTCATGGCGTTCGGTGACCTCATGATGGGCTGGCGTCTGCTGGTCGGCGCCGAGGTCGCCCTCGGCAAGGTGGACGGCGCGTCTGACGACGACAAGGCCTTCTACAACGGCAAGATCGCCGCCGCCCGGTGGTTCGCGAAGAACGAACTGCCCCTCCTCACCGCCACCCGGGGAATCGTCTCTGGGCTCGGCAACGAGCTCATGGAGCTGGACGAGGCCGCGTTCTGACGTACCTCTGACGGGCCCGACACCGGGCCCACCCGGAACGATCCGCCGTCCGTGGTCCACGGGCGGCGGATCGCCGCATTTCGGATGGTTGTCGCGGGTCTGGTCAAACCGGTGGACCCGTGAGCGCCGTGAATTTAGGGTCGGGGCCACGACCAGCCCCACCGGACGGGCGAAGCCTTCTACCCGAGGAGAATCGATGTCCGAAGAGCGCAGGCACGACGACCCCATCTTGACCACCCGCCAGGGACACCCGGTCCACGACAACCAGAACACCCGCACCGTCGGGGCCCGCGGCCCCGCGACGCTGGAGAACTACCAGTTCCTGGAGAAGATCAGCCACTTCGACCGCGAGCGGATCCCGGAGCGGGTCGTGCACGCGCGCGGTTTCGTCGCCTACGGCGAGTTCGAGGCGACCGGGAAGTGGGGCGACGAGCCCATCTCGAAGTACACCCGGGCCAAGCTGTTCCAGGAGCCGGGCAAGAAGACCGACGTCGCCATCCGCTTCTCCACGGTGATCGGCGGCCGGGACTCCTCCGAGGTGGCGCGGGACCCGCGCGGCTTCGCGGTGAAGTTCTACACGGAGGACGGCAACTGGGACCTCGTCGGGAACAACCTCGGCGTCTTCTTCATCCGCGACGCCATCAAGTTCCCGGACGTCATCCACTCCCTCAAGCCCGACCCCATCACGTTCCGCCAGGATCCGGCGCGGATCTACGACTTCATGTCGCAGTCGCCGGAGGCGATGCACATGCTGGTCAACCTCTTCAGCCCGCGCGGCATCCCGGCCGACTACCGGCACATGCAGGGCTTCGGCGTGAACACCTACCGCTGGGTCAACGCCGAGGGCGAGAGCCACCTGGTGAAGTACCACTGGCTGCCCCACCAGGGCGTCAAGAGCCTCACCGAGGAGGACGCGGCGAACATCCAGGCGCACGACACCGGTCACGCGTCCAAGGATCTGTACGAGGCCATCGAGAACGGCGACTACCCCAAGTGGGATCTGGTCGTCCAGATGATGTCGGATGACGACCATCCCGAGCTGGACTTCGACCCGCTGGACGACACCAAGACGTGGCCGGAGAACGACTTCGAGCCGAAGCTGGTCGGCACCATGACGCTCAACCGCAACGTCACCGACCACCACAACGAGAACGAGCAGATCTCGTTCGGTACCGGTGTCCTGGTCGACGGCCTGGAGTTCTCCGACGACAAGATGCTGGTCGGTCGCACGTTCTCCTACAGCGACACCCAGCGCTACCGCGTCGGCGCCAACTACCTGCAGCTGCCGGTCAACAGCGCCAAGAACGCCACGGTCGCCACCAACCAGCGTGGCGGCTCAATGTCGTACGGCGTGGACCTGCAGGGGCAGAACCCCCACGTGAACTACGAGCCGTCCACGATGAACGGCCTCCGCGAGTCCGAGCCGACCGGCGAGGAGGAGGTGGGTCCCGAGCTGCGGGGTCGCCTCACGCGCAGCGAGTACCCCCGCACCAACGACTACGTGCAGGCGGGCCAGCGCTTCCGCCTCATGGAGGACTGGGAGCGCGACGACCTGGTGAAAAACTTCATCGACAACATCGGGCAGGCCACCCGCGAGGTGCAGGAGCGCATGGTCTGGCACCTGTTCATGTGCGAGGACGAGCTCGGCCAGCGCGTCGGTGACGGTCTGGGCATCTCGGCCGACGACGTCCGTCACCTCGAGCCGCTGCCCAAGCAACAGCTCACCAACGAGGAGCGCGAGCGCATGGCCAACCTCGGCAAGAACGGCCCCCGGAACGTCGAGGGCCTGACGATGACGCACTGCGTGCCCAACGAGCGGGTCGTCGTCGAGCGCTGACGGTCCCGCCGGCCGCCGGCCCGGCCGGTCCCCACCGGCCGGGCCACCCCACCGAAATCCGCTACCCGGAATCCGGATCTGCTACCCCGACAGGAGTAGCGGATGTCGATTCCGGGTAGCGGACTTTCGCGCGTGCGGGGCCGGGTCAATTGCCGGGCAGCCCGGGGATGCGGATCTCAGGCAGGCCCGGGATGCGGATCGGGCCAGGCCCGGGCGGCGGGGGCGGCGGTGGTGCGTCGGCGTCGGCGTCGGGGGCGGCGGCGGGTTCCTCGGCCCGGCACTCGATCCGCTCCTGCGCGGCATAGGTGGACGACACGGTGTCGGTACTGACGGTGGTGCCGCCACGCTGGACGGTCCGCGTGACCCGCGCCGTGTAGCCGTCCCGGCCCGCGCTCGGAGTGCAGCCCGCGGTGGTGACCACCCGGGTCGGCGCCCGCCGGACGTCGGTGCGGGGCGCCGTGGAGATACGGACGGTGTACTCGCGAGTGCCCCACAGTCGGACCGTCACCGAGTTCCCGCTGCCGGAGGCGTCGATCACGAGCCCGGTGCCCTGCGCGTTGCGGAAACCCACGTCGGCCGAGGCCGTGACATCTCGCCCGGCGGGGAACGCGTCGCCGTCGACGCCACGCGACGTGCGCACCGGGTCCTGGGCGCCGGCCTCGAACGCGGCGTTGAACAGTGCGGTGGCCACGGCGTCGGCGGAGGTGTCCCCGGAGACCGTGCCGGCGAGCTCCTCCATCGAGAAGCTCTCCCCCGCGGGGATGAAGTGCCCGGCGAGCGAGGCGATCATCGACTGGGCCTGCCCGTTCGCGCCGACGGCCACCGTGAACTGACCGACCGGCTCCCGGATTCCGGCCCGCTCGGCCTCCTCTGTGGTGAGCTCGGGATCGCGACCCACGTAGCTGACCGGCAGCACGCGCGGGCCCTCGGTGTCCGTGAGCTGGCCGGGGAGCGCACCGAGCAGCGGGCCCCACTCGACCGTGCGCCCCTGGACCGCGGGCACGACCGTGGCGGTGGTCCCGCTGAAGGAGAAGGTGGCGTCCCGGCCCTCCTGTTCGGTCGGCTCCACGAGCGGCTCGAGGATGCCCTTGGCGGCGTCGGCGTCGAAGCGCGGCTCGAGCACGTCGCCCTCGCGCACGAAGGTCAGGTACTCGCCGATCCGATCGCGGGGGAAGACCACGGGCACGGCGTCGGGGTCGTCCGGGTCGATCATCTCGACCTCCCGCTCGGCGGTCTCGGGACGCTCCCGGCCGGCGGGCGGCGGCGGGGCCGGCATCCGGGTGGTGAGGGTCGTGACCGGCGGCTCGGTCCCGTCCTCGCGGATCCGGGAGGCCAGCAGCGTCACGTCGCGGGTGGCGGCGGGTTCGGCCACGTCCCGGATCAGTGCGCGGACCTGCTCGGCGTCGGTCTCGGTGGGCGTGTAGTCGACGGGCAGGTCCACGCCGTCGTCGTCGAGCCAGTGCTCGAGCACCGCGTCGCGGGAGTTCTCGATCTGCAGGCGCTGGCCGTCGAGCGGGATGGCCGAGCGCACCCGGTCGCGGTCGAACCAGATGGCCCCCTCGCGGGGTTCGAAATCAGCCTGCAGCGCGAGCCGTTCGAGGAAGTCGGTGAGCCGGGCGTCGGGAATGACGCTGGCGATGCCGACGTCGGTGGACCACACCAGGCTGATCAGCCGGGTGATCGGGTTGAGGGGCTGCTCACCGGCCCGGTCGAGCGTGCCCTGCCAGTCCACCGACAGGCCGACCGCCTGCGGGTCCAGCGTCGTGGACACGGCCCCGGCACGTAGATCCACCTCGTCGTCGACCCGTGGCCCCAGTTCCTCGACCAGGCGCCGCTCGGCGTCGGCCGTGGTCATCCCGCCGACCACGATCCCGGAGACCTCGGTGCCGCGCGGTACGCGGCCGATGCTGTTGACCAGGTCGAATCCGTACAACACCGCGAGCGCCATGAACGCGCCCACGCCCGTGTACAGCCAGCGCGAGTGCACGCGGTAGCTGCGCCGGTCGGACGCGGTCGGCCGGGGCTCGGACCCCTCGATGGCGACGGGCCGGGCCGGGCCGCCGTCGGTGCTGGTGGACTCGTCCACTCGTCACGCCTCCTCACGAAGCGGGGGCGGTGCCCCGGCGGGGCGCCGGCCTCCGGACTCCCGCACGAAGCACTGTGCACACCACTATGACGGACCGGTGCGATGAGCGCAGCCCCCGCGCCGGGCGCGGGGGCCGCAGGTCAGGCGTTCCGAGGGCGGGTCAGCGCTCGACGATCGCGGTGACGCCCTGGCCGCCGGCCGCGCAGATGGACACGAGCGCGCGGCCGGAGCCCTTCTGTTCGAGGAGCTTGGCGGTGGCGGACAGGATGCGACCGCCGGTCGCGGCGAACGGGTGGCCGGCCGCCAGCGAGGAGCCGTTGACGTTGAGCTTCGACCGGTCGATCGAGCCCAACGCCTTGTCCAGACCCAGCCGTTCGGTGCAGTACTCCTCGGACTCCCACGCGGCGAGGGTGGCCAGGACCTGCGAGGCGAACGCCTCGTGGATCTCGTAGTAGTCGAAGTCCTGCAGGGTGAGGCCGTTGCGGGCGAGCAGGCGCGCCACCGCGTAGGTCGGGGCCATGAGCAGGCCGTCCGGGTTGCGGCCCTCGCGCCCGTGGATGAAGTCCACGGACGCGGTCTCGGAGTCCACGAGGTAGGCGCGGACGGGCAGCTTGTGCTCGGCGGCCCACTCCTCGCTGGCCAGCAGCACCGCGGAGGCGCCGTCGGTGAGCGGGGTGGAGTTGCCGGCCGTCATGGTGGCCTCGGTGCCGTGGGCCTCGGCGTCGCGCTTTCCGAAGACGGGCTTGAGCTTGCCCAGCTTCTCCTCGGAGGAGTCGGGCCGCATATTGTCGTCGCGGGCCACGCCCAGGTACGGGGTCACCAGGTCGTCCTGGAAGCCCGACTCGTAGGAGGCGGCGAGGTTGCGGTGGCTGGCCGCGGCCAGCGCGTCCTGGTCGGCGCGCGAGACGCCGAACTCGCGGGCGGTGATCGCGGCGTGCTCGCCCATGGACAGCCCGGTGCGCGGCTCGGCGTTCTGCGGCTGCTCGGGCACGAGGCCCTGCGGGCGGATCTCGCCGAGCAGCTTGAGGCGGTCGACGGTGCTCTTGGCCGCGGTGAGCTTGATGAGGGTCTTGCGCAGGTCGTCGTTGACCGACAGCGGGGCGTCCGAGGTGGTGTCGGTGCCGCCGGCGACGCCGGACTCGATGCGGCCGAGCGCGATCGCGTCGGCGACCTGGATGGCGGCGGCCAGGCCGGTGCCGCAGGCCTGCTGCACGTCGTAGGCCGGGGTCGACGAGTCGAGGACGGAACCGATCACGGACTCGCGCGTGAGGTTGAAGTCGCGGGAATGCTTGAGGACGGCGCCGGCGACGACGGAGCCGAGGCGCTCGCCTTGCAGGTTGTACCGGCTTGCCAGCCCGTCGATCGCCGCGGTGAGCATGTCCTGGTTGGAGGCGTCCGCGTACTTGCCGTTCGAGCGGGCGAAGGGGATTCGGTTGCCGCCGACGATGGCGACCTTGCGGGGGCTTGTGGTCACGTGTGTCACTCCCGTTTGTTCTCGGTGTCCGGTGGCCCGAAACGCGGCCCTGGCAGTATTGTTACTCAGCGGTAAGTTACTTGTCGACCCGTAGTACCGCACCTTTCCCAGGAGATGATCGCCATGGCACAGGGCAACCTCGACCTCTACTCGCAGTTCGTGACCTCGGCCCCCGGGTCGTTCATCGCCGGCAAGGTCGGCCTCCCGCAGCCGGAGCAGCTGCGCCGCCACGAGGCCGGTCAGCCCGCCCTCCACGGTCCGGTCCTCATCGGCGGCGAGGGTCGCCTCGCCGAGCCCGTCCGCGAGATGCTCTCGGGCGACTACGAGCTGGCCGCCGCGGGCGCCGAGGGCAAGTTCGCCGGCCTCGTGTTCGACGCCACCTCTTTCAAGCGCCCCGAGGACCTCGTCGCCCTGTACGAGTTCTTCAACCCGGTCGTGCGCAACGTCATGGCCAGCGGCCGCATCGTCGTCCTGGGCACGACGCCCGAGGAGACCGGCTCGGTCGAGGAGCGCATCGCCCAGCGCGCGCTCGAGGGCTTCACGCGCTCGCTCGGCAAGGAGATGAAGCGCGGCTCCACCGTCCAGCTCGTGTACGTCTCCCCCGACGCCGACGCGGGCGCCTCCGGGCTCGAGTCGACCCTGCGGTTCGTCCTGTCGGCCAAGTCGGCGTACGTCGACGCCCAGGTGTTCCGCGTCGGTGCCGGTCCCGCCACCGCCCCGTCGTCGTGGGACCGCCCGCTCGAGGGCAAGCTCGCCGTCGTCACCGGGGCCGCGCGCGGCATCGGCGCCGAGATCGCGGCGGTCCTCGCCCGCGACGGCGCGCACGTGATCTGCTGCGACATCCCCGCCGCGGGTGAGTCGCTCTCGGCCACCGCCAACAAGGTCGGTGGCACCTCCCTGCCGCTCGACGTCACCGCCGCCGACGCCGCGGAGGTCCTGGCCAAGCACGTCGCCGAGCGCCACGACGGCCGCATCGACATCCTCGTCCACAACGCCGGCATCACCCGCGACAAGACCCTCGCCGGCATGGACGCCGCGCGCTGGGAGTCCGTCATGGCCGTCAACCTCATCGCGCCCGAGCGGATCACCGCCGAGCTCGCCGAGAAGGGCGTCCTGGGCGAGGGCTCGCGCGTGGTGGGCGTGTCCTCGATGGCGGGCATCGCCGGCAACCGTGGCCAGACCAACTACGCCGCCTCGAAGGCCGGCGTGATCGGCTTCGTCAACGGCGCCTCCGCGGAGCTGGCCTCCAAGAACATCACGGTCAACGCTGTGGCGCCGGGCTTCATCGAGACCCAGATGACCGCCGCCATCCCGTTCGCCACCCGCGAGGCCGGTCGCCGCATGAACTCCATGCAGCAGGGCGGCCTGCCGGTCGACGTGGCCGAGACGATCGCCTACTTCGCCAACCCCGCCTCCTCCTCGGTCACGAACAACGTGATCCGCGTGTGCGGCCAGTCGCTGCTGGGGGCGTGATCGGTCGTGGAATACACCCGCCTCCCCGGCATCCCCAACCTGCTCGGCCAGTACGGCAAGGCCGCGGTCGGCGCCCTCCCGGTCGTCGGCGGCTCCCGTGACGGCACGTCGATGCCGTCCACGGGCGTCGAGGTCACCGGCGTGCGCGTGGACGTGGCGAACCTCGCCGCCTACGCGCGCGTGTGCGGCCTGCGTCTGACCGACGAGCTGCCGTTGACGTACCCGTTCACGTTGGCGTTCCCGCTCAGCATGCAGCTCATGCTGGACCCGGACTACCCGGTGCCGGCCATGGGCTCGGTGCACCTGACCAACGAGATCGAATCGCGCCGCGCGCTGCGCGTCGGCGACGAGCTCAACATCCGCGCGCACGCCGAGAACCTGCGGGAGCATCCGGCGGGGTTGCTGTTGGACGTGGTCACCGAGATCAGGACCGGCGACGACGACGAGCCCGCCTGGGTGCAGCGGTCGGGCCTGCTCTCCAAGCGCAGGACCTCCCTGACCCCGCCGAAGGACGCCCCGCGCCCGCCGAAGCCCGCGCCGCCCACCGCGGCCGAGATCGGCGACCCCACGGTGGTGAAGTCGGTGTCCGAGGCGCAGATCTCGGAGTACGCGGCCGTGTCCGGCGACCGCAACCCGATCCACGTCTCCGGCGTGGGCGCCAAGGCGTTCGGGTTCCCGAACGTCATCGCCCACGGCATGTGGACCGCCGCCACGCTGCTCGGCGTGGTCGAGGGTGAGATCCCCCGGCGTGCCCGCTACTCGGTGGAGTTCGGCAAGCCGGTGATCCTGCCCGCGAAGCTGGGCATCTACGCCCGGCGCGGCGGTGCCGGCGACCCGGCCTGGTCGCTGTCCGTGCGCAACCCCAAGAAGCTGGGGACCGTGCACGCGACGGCGACGATCGAGGAGCTCTAGGCCCGGCGCCAGCTCCGGGGGGCTCCCGACGCGGTCTCCCGCCCCGCGCCGGACGCACCGAGCGCACCGATTCCATCGAAATGGACGTTCCGCACACATCGCCCGAGAGGCGGGTGTGCGGAACGTCCTTTTCGTTGACGGGTCGAGCGCGGCAGGGCCCGCGGGGCGTGTCGTAGGCGTCGGATAGGTTCATCCCCGTCCCTCGCGTGACCGCGGTCACCGGGGGTCCTCGCGTGTCCACTGTCGCGTCCCCTGTCTCGTGTCCCCCGACTCTGGAGTTCTCGTGCCCTATCCACCTGAGCGTCGCCCCGTCCGATCCGTCCTGCGCGCCCGGCTGCTCGCCGGGGTGGCGACCGCCGCCGCCGCCGTCAGCGTGGCGGTACCCGCGACCGCCCTGGCGCAGGGCAGCGTCCCCGCCCCGCCCGTCGGCTCGGTGGACACCGGGTCGCTCGGCTCGGCGGGATCGCTCGGCTCGGCGGGCCCGCGGGGTGACACCCTCCCGCCGCCGCTGGAGGCCGGACCCGCGGTCGAGGTGGAGGTGGTGCTGGACGGTCTGACGATCCCATGGGATGTCGTGCGCGACCCGGACGGCGTCGTCGTCACCGGCGAACGCGGCACCGGCGGGATCGTCGCGGCCCGCCCCGACGGCACCCGGTCGGACGTCGAGGCGGACCTCGGCCGGTTGTTCAACGGCGGCGAGAGCGGACTCATGGGCATCGCGCTGGCCCACGACTTCGCCACCAGCCGCGAGGTCTACACCTGCCACTCGGTCAACTTCCCCGCGCCGGAGCCCGACGGAACCATCGGGGACAGCCGGGTCACCGCCTGGCGCGCGGCGGACGACTGGTCCCGGCTCTACGAGATCGACGTCATCGTGCCCGGCATCGCACGGCAGGACATCGGGCATCACTCCGGCTGCCGGGTCCTCGCGCATCCCGACGGCACCCTCTATATCGGCACCGGCGACACGTTCCACGGCTCGGTCCCGCAGGACATGCGCTCGCTCGGCGGCAAGGTGCTCCACGTGAAACGCGACGGCACCCCCGCCGACGACACGATCCGCGAGCAGGGGACCGATCCGCGCATCCTCACCTACGGGCACCGCAACCTGCAGGGTCTGGCGCTGCAGCCGGGCACCGACCGGATCTACTCGGCCGAGCACGGCACGCTCGTCGACGACGAGATCAACCTCATCCTGCCCGGGAAGAACTACGGGTGGGATCCGCTCCGGGCCGGTATCCCGCGTGACCACGACGACGCCTCACCGATGACCGATCTCGAGAAGTTCCCCGACGCGATGGAGGCCGTGTGGTCCTCGGGAGACCCCACCTGGGCCACCAGCGGGATCACCTTCCTCGACCACCCCTCGTGGGGCGAGTGGAACGGCGCGCTGGCGGTCGCGATGCTCAAGTCCAAGCGGATCGCCCTCATGCGGCTCTCCGACGACGGGCTCGCGGTCACCGACACCGTCGAGATCCTCGCGGACGAGCACGGCCGCATCCGCTCCCTCACCTCGGAGCCGGACGGCACCCTCCTCGCCACCACCTCGAACGGCAACGGCCAGGACAAGGTACTGCGGATCCGGCCAGCAGTCGGCGAGTGACCGGGCGCTGACCGGGCCCGGTTTCCGGTGTCGCACGGGCCGCGGGTCGAATAGGTTCGGCGGCATGAGGGACCGGGATCCCCACCGGGTCCCTCGCCTACGGCCCGGCCCAGGAGTAGCTGTGTCCAGCATCGACGTTCCGCGCCCGCCCGCCCGGCTGGCCGCCCTCGTGGCGGCGGCGGCCGTCACGCTCACCGCCTGCTCGACGACCGCCGATCCGGGCGGCGGTGGCACCGGTGGCGGCTCCGGCAGCTCCGCGAGTACCGGTGCGCCCGGGTCGCCGGGCTCAGGGCGGCCGCTCCCGCCCGGCCCCGCCGTCGAGGTGGAGACGGTCGCCGACGGGTTGACGATTCCGTGGGACGTCGTCCGTGATCCCGAGGGCGTCATCGTCACCGGCGAGCGGGGCTCGGGCACCCTGCACGCGATTCGCGAGGGCGGTGAGCGGACCGTCGTCGAGGCGGACGTCGGCGAGGTGTACGACCGGGGCGAGAGCGGTCTGATGGGCATCGCCCTGGCTGCCGACTTCGCCACCAGTCGCGAGGTGTACACCTGCCACTCCGACGCGGCGGCGGGCGACAACCGCGTCACCGCGTGGACCGCCGCCGAGGACTGGTCCGCCCTCGACTCACCGCGGGTCCTCGTGGACGGGATCCTCCTGGCCGAGCGAGGCCTGCACTCGGGCTGCCGCATCCTCGCCCACCCAGACGGCACCCTGTACATCGGCACGGGCGACGCGTTCACCGGCCCGGCTCCGCAGGACCTCGATTCGCTCTCGGGCAAGATCTTGCACGTCACCCGCACCGGCGCGCCCGCCGACGACACCATCGACGACTCGCGGGTCCTCACCTACGGACACCGCAACGTGCAGGGGTTGGCGCTGCGGCCGGACTCCGAACAGATCGTCTCCGCCGAGCACGGGCCGGACGTCGACGACGAAGTGAACCTCGTGGTCCCCGGAGCCAACTACGGGTGGAACCCGGGCTCTGACGGGCGGTACGACCAGAACGTGCCCATGACCGACGCCCGCGCCTTCCCCGAGGCTGTGGGGGCGTCGTGGCGATCGGGGGCGCCGACGCTCGCTCCGGGCGGGATCGCGTTCCTCGACGACGCCGCGTGGGGCGAATGGGACGGAGCCCTGGCGGTGGCGATGCTCAAGACCAGTCAGATCGTCCTCATGACGTTGTCCGACGACGGCACCTCCGTCACCCGGACGGCCGCGATCCTGCGCGGAGAGCACGGTCGCCTCCGGTCGATCACCCCGGAGCCCGGCGGGTCGCTGCTGGTGACCACCTCCAACGGCGGCGGCGAGGACGAGATCCTGCGCGTGCGCCCCGCAGCGGGCTGACTCGCGGGCGCCCGGTCCGGTACCGCCGGTGCCGCATCCCGCATATGTTGTGGGCCGCAACACTATTCGCGCCCTCACCCTCAGGGAGACCCCCGTGCCGTACAGCTCTGCTCGCCGCGCGTCCCGCGCCACCGCCCGTTCCCGCGCCCGCTCCGTCGTCGGGTTCGCCGCCGCTGCCACCGCCGTCACCCTCGCCCTCCCCGCCGTGGCCTCCGCCCAGTTCGGATCCCTCGGGCCCGGCTCGTCCGGGTCGGTGGACACGGGCTCCGTCCCGCCGGGCCTGCTGTTCCCGCCAACCCCGGGCATCGGCGCCGGCGAGGGCGTCGAGGTCGTCGACGGCCCGGCGGTCGAGACGGAAGCCGTCATGGAGGGCCTGAACGTCCCGTGGGACGTGGTCCGCACCCCGGACGGCACCATCCTCACCGGCGAGCGCGGTGGCCGGATGGTCGTGCAGCGACCCGGCGAGGAGCAGCGCGAGATCTCGATCGACCTGCCGGGCCTGTTCCAGCAGTCCGAGAGCGGGCTGATGGGCATGGCCGTGGACGCGGGTTTCGACGAGAACCGCGAGATCCACGTGTGCTGGTCGCGGGCGGCCGGCGGCCAGCGCGACAACCGGATCAGCACGTTCCGCGCCGCCGACGACTGGTCCACGATGACGTGGGAACGAGACACGCTCACCGGGATCCCGCTCGGCGCGACCGGTATCCACAGCGGGTGCCGCCTTCTCACCGCCCCCGACGGATCGATCTACGTCGGCACCGGCGACACCCAGAGCCCCACCGGCCCGCAGTCCCCCGAGTCGCTCGCCGGCAAGATCCTGCACATCACCCCCGAGGGCGATCCGGCGTCGGGCGACTCGGTGATCCACACGATCGGCCACCGCAACGTCCAGGGCCTGGCGATCGACCCGGACTCCGGGCGCGTCTACTCCGCCGAGCACGGCCCGGACGTCGACGACGAGGTCAACCTGCTCGAGCCCGGCGGGAACTACGGTTGGAACCCGAACATCCGCGGCCAGTACAACCAGAACGTGCCCATGACTGACACCGTCAGGTTCCCCGACGCGATCAACGCGGTCTGGTCGTCCGGCGCCCCGACTCTCGCGCCCGCCGACATCGAGTTCCTGGGTCCCGAGTGGGGTGAGTGGGAGGGCGCGCTGGCCATGGCCAACCTCAAGACGCAGAAGCTGGTGTTGCTCCGGCTCGGAGAGGACGGTCGCTCGGTCGTCGACGCGTCGGTGCTCCTCGAGGGCGACTTCGGCCGCCTGCGGTCGATCGCCCCCGAGCCGGACGGCTCGCTGCTGGTGACGACCTCCGACGCCGACAACCGGGATCAGGTCTTCCGGGTCAGCCCGGCCGCAGCACGGTAGGCCCCCAGAGACCCCGGCCCGCGGTATACCTCGTCGTCCCCTCGGCCAGGGTCTCCCCGCGGCCTACGGGCCGGGGCCACCCGGCTGCTCCAGCAGGTCCGCGATGGAGACCGCGGCCAGCCCCCGGGATCACGAAGACGTACCCGGCGAAGATCCCCGTCCCGAGCGCACCAGCCGAGGATCAGCGAGATCACCGGGTCGACCTTCGCCTTGTGAACCGCTCCGGGTTTCAACGACTCGTCCATGGGGCGCCTGGCGCCCGTCTGGCTACAGGCGCAACACCTTTCGGGCGGCGTCGGCCAGCGCGACCGCGTAGCCGGCGCCGTGCCCGGCCGAGTGCGTGGCCAGCGGGTGCAGCTGGTGCAGCGGGACCCGCTCCCGCCAGCCGTCGCGTAGGGGGTGGGCCTCGGTGTATCCGCGGAGGATGTGCTCGAGGTGCGGCGCGCCGAAGAGGGCGAGCATCGCCAGGTCGGTCTCGCGGTGGCCCCCGTGCGCGGCGGGGTCGATGAGCACGGCCTCGACGCCGTCGCCCGCCGCGCCGGCCCCGCCCCCGGCCGCCCACAGGACGTTGCCCGTCCACAGGTCGCCGTGGACGCGGGCGGGAGTGTCGTCGGGGTGGTCGAGCTCGCCGGCGGCTACGCGGTCGCAGGCCCGCTCGACCGCGGCCAGGTCGGCACCGCCGAGAACGTCCAGATCCGCCGCGATGCGCACGAACGGCCGGACCCGCTGCTCGGCGTAGAACTCGCCCCACGAGTCGGTGGGCGTGCACTCTTGGGGACGGTTGCCGATGAAGCACCGGCCAGCCCAGCCGTCGGCGGGTGCGCCCCAGGCGGCCGCACCCGCGTCGTGCATCGCCGCGAGCGACCGTCCGAACCGCAGAGCCGCGTCCGCCGTGGCGCGACCCGCGGGGATCTTCTCGAGGGCGATCTCGTCGTCGTCGACCCCCTTCACCTCCACCACGCGCGGCCCGCCGGGGGCCGCGGCGAGCCACGCCAGTCCGGCGGCTTCGTGGCGGAAGAAGTCGGGCCCGTGGTCCGAGCCGCGTTTGACGAACACATCGGCGCTCACGTCATGGTCTCCTTCTCGCGCGCAGGGGCGCGGTCGGCGGGAGTGCGGTCGTCGGGGGTGCGGTCGGCGCGGCCGAGCAGCGGCCCGGCCAGGGCGGCGATGAGGACGCCCCCCACGATCATCGGCGTCACGGTCCAGCGCAGGCCCGCGACCTCGGCGATGAGCCCGACGAGCGGCGGCGAGGCGAGGAAGCCGAGGCGCATCACCCAGTTGAGCACTGCGAGCCCGGCGCCGGGGGCCAGGCCGGGCACGGAGTCGGCGCCGACCATCGCGCCCGGGATGACGGTCGCGATCCCCCAGCCCGCCAGCACGAACCCGATGAGCAGAACCGCCAGCAGGGCCGGGCCGCCGAGCGTGAACGACGCGACGAACGCCGCGCCCGCGCCGACCATCACGAACAGCCCGCCCGCACGGCCGAGGCGCGCGGCGCCGAAGCGCTCGACCAGGGCGTCACCGCTCACGCGGCCGGCCAGCTGCGCGCCCTGCACGGCGATGAAGCCGAGCCCGGCGAGCCCCGCCCCGGCGATGGTGGTCTCGCGCAGGTAGAGGGCCGACCAGGTCTGGGCGAAGTCCTCGACGAGCTCGGCACAGCACGCGAACAGGCCGAGAGCGATCAACAGCAGCAGCGCGCGGCCGCCGGGGAGGCGGCGGCCGGCCGCGGCACGCGAGCCGGCGTCGCGTGGCCCGGGGTCGGCCAGCGCGGTGTCATCGAGCACGGTGTCGAGGTCACGGCCCCGCTCGTCCTCGGCGGCGGCGGGGCCCAGCCGCATCGGGTACGCGGCCACGGCGGCCAGCGCACACACCACGGCGGCCCCGATCATCTGGATCCGCACGGACGCGCCGGCGCCGGCGGCGACCGACCCGCCCGCGGCGCCGAGCACCGCCCCGAGCGACCACAGCGCGTGGAACCGGTTGATCAGCGACCGCCCGTGGCGCAGTTGCACGCGGATCCCGTGGGCGTTCATGGACACGTCGGTGATGGCGTCGCACACGCCGAACACCAACAGCAGCGCGGCGAACACGGCCACGACGGGCGAGAACCCCACGAGCGCGGCGGCCACGGACGCGCCGACCATCATGGTCACGGCGACGGCCCCGTCGGAGCGGCGCCGCATGAGAGCGGGCGTGAGCAGCCCGCCGACCAGCGCGCCGGCCGGGTAGCAGGCCATCGCCAGCCCGAACTCCCCCGCGCCCAGGTCCAGGGCGCTCTTGAGGTCGGGCAGGCGGGGCACGATCGCGCCGAAGATCGCGCCGTTGGCGGCGAAGAGCAGGGCGGTCGCGGCGATCGGCCCCCGGACGTCGGCGGTGCGGGCCGCGTCGTCGGGAACGCTCGTCGAGGTCACGCCCGCCAGGGTACGGCCCGGGGTGCGGCGGTAGCGTTGTGCGCGTGGAGCGGTCGACCGACGGGTGGGAGCGGGACATGTACGACGTGACGGCGGAGGTCCGGACGGACGACGGCAGCACCCGTGTGGTGTGCAGTGTGCCGTTGCCGGTCGCGCCGGAGGTCGTGTGGGACGCGGTCGCCACCGCGGAGGGCATCGCGTCGTGGTTCGTCTCGTGCGCGATGGAACCGCGGGTCGGCGGACGGATCGTGCAGTTCGCCGACCCGGGCGCGGCGGATCCCACGACCGGCCCGGAGGCCGCGGCCGAGGCCATGCTCACCGCGACCGTCGGGGAGATCACCGAGTACTCGCCGCCCACCGCGGGCGCGCCGGGCGTCTTCGCCTACGTGGAGCGGGACTGGATGGGCGAGGGCGTGCCCGTGCCGCCGTGGGAGACGTCGTGTGAGGTGGTCGACGACGGCGAGGGCGGCAGCGTGCTCACCCTGCGGTCCGGGTTCGGCTCCGGCGGGGAACTGGCGGGACAGTCGGTGTCGGGCAGTGTCGACGGGTGGGCGCAGGCGCTGACGGTGCTGGCCCACCGGCTGACCCATCGCCCGGCCGACGGGGTGGTGACCGTGGACGCGGCCACCGATCCGGTCGACGAGACGGTGCCCGAGCTGTGGGCCCGGGTGACGTCGCAGCTGATCGCCCCGGCGGCGGGCGTCGGCGGCCACCCGGGTGGCGACGCGGGCGGCGGCGCGGGCGGAAACGGCGTGGTGGCCCGCTCCGGCGAGGTGGGCGGCATCGTCGTGACCGAGTCGGAGGCGTCGCGCACGCTCATCCTGTCCGCGCCCGTCGACGGGATGCTCGAGCTGTTCGCCTTCCCGGCGGGCGAGACGCACGAGGACGCGGCCGGTCGCGCGGCGCTGGCGTTGCGGGTCTACGAGTACGTCGACGCGCCCGGCGGCGACGGCCGTCCGCTGGGTGCCGCGGCGGTCGACGTCACGCCCACCTGGGAGGCGCCGCGCTGGCGCGCGTGGCTCGAGGGACTGATCGGCGCCTGAGGAGGCTCGGCCGGCCCCGGGCCCGGCGGGGGTGACACGGGTGGACGGCCGAAACATCGCGGTCTGGTAAGACGATCTAGTCTCGGATCGCAGTAGGGTTGCGGTCAGCACGAGCCGTGCACCTCTCAAGAGCCGTGCACCTCCCACGAGCCGTACACCGACGAGGAGCAAGATCGCTTATGGCGGATTCCAACGACACCGTGACCATCGCAGCTGGCGAGGGCTCGCCCGGAACGGCTCTGATGGGCATCGGCGCCTACCGACCGCGTCGTGTGGTGAGCAACGAGGAGATCTGCGAGAAGATCGACTCCACCTCGGAGTGGATCTACGAGCGGTCCGGCATCCTCAACCGTCGCGTGGCCGACAAGGACGAGTCGGTCATCTTCATGTCGTCCGAGGCCGCCAGGAAGGCCGTGGCGTCGGCGGGGATCGATCCGGAGCTGGTCGACGCTCTCATCGTGTGCACCTCCACCTACGAGACCTACGTTCCGCACGCCGCCCCGCAGGTGGCGCAGAACATCGGGCGCAACGGCATCGCGGCGTTCGACATCACGGCGGGCTGCTCGGGCTTCGGCTACGGCCTGGCCGTGGCGTCCAACATGGTCCGCGGCGGCGGTGCCCGCTACGTGATCGTGGTGGGTGTCGAGCGCATGAGCGAGGGCATCGACTGGACCGACCGCAACACCGCCTTCATTTTCGGTGACGGTGCCGGCGCCGTCGTGGTGGGCCCCTCGGACACCAACGACATCAGCCAGGTCGTGTGGGGCTCCGACGGCGAGCAGTCCGAGGCGATCACTCTGACCAAGACCCTGCGCGAGTACATCGACGAGACCCAGAAGGCTCCTGCTCCCGCGCCCTTCCTGGTCATGGACGGCTCGAAGGTCTTCCGCTGGGCCGCGGTCCAGATCGCCAAGGCGTCCGCCCGGACGCTCGAGGCCGCGGGCGTGACCGCGGACCAGATCCAGGCGTTCATCCCGCACCAGGCCAACGGCCGCATCAACTCCGCCATGGCCAAGCACCTGGGCCTGCCGGACACCGTGGCGATCGCCAACGACATCGAGCAACACGGCAACACCTCGGCCGCCTCGATCCCGCTGGCGATGGAGACCATGCTCCGCGAGGGGCAGGCCAAGGAGGGCGAGATCGCCCTGTGCATCGGCTTCGGCGCGGGCCTGTCCTACGCTGGCCAGGTCGTCCGTCTCCCGGCGGCCCCGCCCGCGGACTAACGGCGCCGACTCGCGTCGTCAGGCGCGACAGGCCGTGGCACCGCCGGCCACCACGCGGCCCAGGGAGGGCACACAACTAGACATGCGTTCATGAGACAGTTGGCCCATGCGCACGTCTCTTCTCCGCCGCCCGTCGCGCCGCCTGGTGGCCGGCGCCGCCGCGGCCGCCGCCGTCCTGCTGTCCCCGCTGCTGGCTTCCCCCGCCGGAGCTGTGCCTGCCGGCGCCGCGCCCGCCATCCCGGCTCCGATCACGCCGGAGACGACTCCGCTCGAGGCCGCCGGCGGGTCCGTCCAGACCCTCGGCGCCGGGGTCGCCGGTCAGGTCACGGGCACTGGCCTGGGCCCCTCGGTGATGGCGGGGCCGGGCACCGGCCCGTCGAAGTACGTGGCGCTCGGCGACTCGTACGCTGCCGTGGGCCGGATCGCGCCCGGCGCGTGGGGCGCCGGGCCGGTCGCGTGCGTGCGTACCTCCGACGCCTATCCCACCGCGTTGGCCCGCGAACTGGGCGTGGGTACGTTCGTCAACGCGACCTGCGGCGGTGCGGTGGTCGACGACTTCCGGGCGGCCGGCCGGACCGGTGCTCCTCCCCAGTTCGACGCCCTCGACGCCGATACCGACCTGGTGTCGATGACGATCGGCGGCAACGACGTGGGCTTCGGTGCGGTGATCGTGGCCTGCGCGCTGCGGCCCAACACCGCTCCCGGGTTGCTACCGCTCGTCGACGGGGCGACCGGGAACCTGTCGAAGGGCTTCGACCCCACCACCGGCTGCTCCGACGTGATCGACCGGCAGGCCGCCGAGGCCCTCGAGCGTCTCGACCAGCGCCTGGACGGCGTGTACGCCGAGATCTCCGAGCGTGCGCCCCGCGCCCGCGTCGTGACGATCGGGTACCTGGCGGCCGTTCCGGAGGATGACGCGATCGTCCGGCAGTCTCCGTCGTGTGCGCCGTTCATGGTGATCAGCGCCGAGGAGCGCGCCAAGGTGCGCGGTTTCCAGGACAGCATCAACCGCGTCGTCCGCGACGCCGCCGAGCGCAACGGCGTCACCGTCGTGATCCCGGACGAGCCCGGACACTCGATGTGTACCTCGCCCGAGACCCGCTGGGTCGACTTCACCGGGCTCGAGACCGGCGCGGTCCCGGTCCATCCGACCTCGGCCGGCCACGCCCACGTCGCCGACCGCGTGCTGGCGGCGCTCGCCGACGCCTGAGCGTCCGACTGGTCACGCTCGCGGACATCTGTCCAATTACGCCGATCGCCGCTCGGACCGGCGGCGCTGAGGAGACACTGAGATCATGTCGACTCCTCATCGCCGCCGACGCGGCCCCCTCACCACATCCCTCGCCTTCGCTGCTGCCGCCGCGCTCGTCGCGACGCCCGCCGCGGCCGCCCAGTCCACTGCCCAGCCGGACGGCGCGATCGCCGTGAGCTCGCTGGGCACGACCAACGAGATCCCGGGCAGCATCGCCGGGTCGCTGGGCTCCCTCGCCGAACCTGCCTACCCCGAATACGTCGCGCTCGGTGACTCGTATGCAGCGCTGGGCGACGACACCGAGCCCGCTGACGGTCCTGTCGGCTGTGGCCAGAGCCTGGCGAACTACCCCAATCAACTCGACGCCAACCCGGCTGTCGGCGAGCTGACCGACGCCAGCTGCGGCGGCGCCGTGACAGATGACCTGTTCGAACCGCAGCGCGCCGGAGTTGCGCCCCAGTTGGACGCCCTCGACGAGGACACCGATCTGGTGACGCTGTCCATCGGCGGCAACGACGTGGGTTTCGGTTCGATCGTCCAGTGCATCACCGGTGGACTGCCGGGCTCCCCCCGCGACTGCGAGAGTGAGCTGGGCGCCACTGTGTCCGGGGCCATCGACGACATCTACGGCCCCGGCGGAGCGGTCGATGATATCTACGCCGAGATCGCCGAGCGCTCGCCCGATGCCGCGGTGATCGCGACCCAGTACCTGCCCCTGATGCCCGCCGAAGGCGAGGACGGCTGTGCATTCACCCAGTTCATCGGAGACGAGAACCTGGAGTGGGCCCGCGAGATCACCCAGGAGATCAACGACGCCGTCGACGAGGCGGCCCGCCGCAACGGCCATATCTCGGTGCTGCCCGTCGACGACGCGGACCGCAGCGGCTGCGCCTCGGTGGACGAGCGATGGGTCGTGTTCGCCGATGGCTCCCAGAACAATGCGGCGCCGTTCCACCCCACCGCTCTCGGCCAGCAGGCCATGGCGGCCGCGATCGCCGCGGCGCTCTGACGCGAGCCGACAGCCCGGCCCGCCGCGGCCAGCTCCTGCAGCCGCTCCTCGGCATGGCGTCTCGCACACACCGCGGGGCGAGCGAGACGCCATCGGCAGGGGCGGCTGTGCGCCGAGCGGGCACGCGCGGGAGCGGACTGCCTGACATGACGGGGCGCCGTCGCCGAGTCACCGGCGACGGCGCCCCGTCCGGCGTCAGCCCTCGAACAGCGTCTGTCCCACGTAACCGCCCTCGGGCGCGCCGGGCGGGAGCGCGAACACGGCGGAGCCGATCGGAATGGTCCACGTGTTGAGCGCGTCCTGCTCCGCGAGCCGCTGCTGGACCGGAATGTACGTGCGCACCGGATCGGCCTGGTAGGCGGTGAACAGCAGCCCGGAGTTGCTGATCTCGCCGCCCTCCGGCGGGTCGTCGTAGTTGTACGGCCGCCGGAGCATGGCTTCCCCGCGAGTGCGCTGCCGCGCCCTCGCGATGTGCGACTCCGGCGGGATGACAGGCAGGCCCACGTCGTCGACGGCCTGGAAGTCCGGCGGATCGTGTTCCTCCGCGCCCGTCAGCGGTGCGCCGGTATCGAGCCGCCGGCCCACGCTGAGCTCGCGGGAGGTGCGGTCGATCTCCTCCCAGGTGTCCATGGTCATGCGGATGCGCCGCAGCACCAGCGACGATCCGCCCCGCATCCAGCGCTGGTCGCTGCCGTCGGAGAACAGGATCTGGTCGAAGTCCACGTCGTCCGGCCGCGGGTTCTCGGTGCCGTCGATCTGCCCGAACAGGTTGCGTTGCGTCCGCCCGCTGGGGTCGGTGCCGACGGCCTTGCGGAAGCCCCGCTGCGCCCACCGCTGCCGCGCGACACCCCGCACCCCGGAGACGAGGATCCGGGCGGCGTGCGACACGATCAGCGGGTCGTCCGCGCAGATCTGCAGGAGCAGGTCGCCCTCCGACCAGCGGTCCTCGAGCTGGTCGATCTCCGGGAACGCGGGCAACTGCGCGAGCCACGACGGACGCTTCTCCGGCATCCCGGCGGCGTCGAAGAATCCCGGCCCGAGCCCGATCGTCACGGTGAGACGCGCCGGGTCCTCGGCGAGTTCGGGCTCGAGGTCTGCCAGGCCGCCCCGCCCCTGGGTGAGGCGAGCGGCGTCCTGGGACCAGGCACGCAGAACGCCCTGGATCTCGGTGCGCGTCGCTCCCGGGACGATGTCGAACGCCACGAACGCCGCGTGTGATTGCGGTGCCGTGGTGATGCCGGACTGGCGCGGGCCGTGGAACGGTTCCGTGGTGGTCCCCACGACCCGCGAGTCGGCGACCGTCTTCCAGTCGGCGATCGCCTCGTCGTCGTCGACGACACCCCGCCCCGCGTAGCCCGCGGCTCCCCCGACGACGCCGCCACCCACCACGGCCGCGACGCCGCCGGTGAGCACGGACCGCCGGGACAGGCCGCGCCGAAGCAGACCGCGTCGGGCCTGGTCAGCCATCGTGGTTCATGCCTCCGTCCGCCTCGTGGCCCGAGCCTCCGTGCTCGCCGCCGACGTACTCCTCCTCGCCGCCCTGGAAGTCGCGGGCGAAGACGGTGACGTCCTGCTCGGCGCCGTCGAACTCGAGGGTCAGCGTGATCTGCTGCCCGGTGGTGATGGGCTCCTCGAGGCCCATGAACATGATGTGGTTGCCGCCGGGCTCCAGGATGAGCTCGCCGCCGGCGGGAATGACGAAGCCGTCTTCCCGCTCCTGCATCATCATGCCGCTGCCGCCGGGGACGGTCTCGTGCAGTTCGGTGCTGCCGCCGAGTTCGCCGTCGACGCCGGTGAGGTGCAGGTCGGTGTCGCCGGGGTTGCGGATGGTGCCGAAGACGCCGGACATCTCGGTGTCGGTGGCCTTGGCCCAGCCGTCGTCGAAGTTCACGGTGGTGGCGCCGTTCTCCGCGGCGGTGTCGTCGGCGGTGGCGGCGTCGTCGGCGCCGCAGGCGGCGGTGAGGGCGAGCGCGAGGGCGGTGGCCGCCGCGAAGGCGGCACGGGTGTGGGTACGCATGGGTGTGAGTCCTTGGTGGCGTGTGTGTTTGCCCGGCGGCATGCGGCGCGCCGGGGCGTGAACAGGTGAGATCACACGGCCACGGGCGGAGCCCGGGTCCCCCCGCGGGCCCGGAGGTACCGTCCGCGCGGGACGTCGGCGTCGTAGGAGGCCAGGAGCCGGGCGACGACGACGAGATGAGCCGTCACGGGAGTGGGCAACACCCGGGCCGCCAGCCAGGACAGCGTCCCGGTCAGGATCGCCACGAGCGCGAGCGTGGTCGCGATCGCGGCCAGGTGGGCGCCCAGCATCGACGGGGTGAACAGCGCCGACGCGGAGGCCGCCGAGTCGAGGCCGACGCCGTCCATCGCCGCACGCACGGCCGCCGGGTCCGTCGCGTGGTGACCGAGCGGACCGGCCGCGCCGTGCGAGTGCCCGGAGGCCAGCACGAGGTGGACGATCCCCTGGCCCGCGATGAGGCCGCCCGCAGAGGTGAGGACCGGGGATCGATGCCGGGCGAGGGCCGCGGTGACCGCACCGACACCGGCGCTGGCGGCCGCGACCATGAGAATCTGCCCCGACGTGGGCGGGCCCGCCGCGGCACCGGCGGCCAGGCCGTGGGCGCTGATGCCGAACACGCCGCTGACCAGTGCGACCACGGTTCCTACGACCGCGGTCACCGCGGGTGGGACCTCGGCGCGCAGGCGGTCGGCGGACATAATCCGATTCTAGGCTGGCCCTACGACAGGACCTATCCGGCGGCGGCGCCCTCTGCGGTCGTGCCCTCCGCGGCCGTGCCCTCGGTGGTGGTCGCCAGTCGGGTGCGCTCCTCGTCGGCCAGGCCCGCGTCGATGCGCGCGAGCATGTGGGCGCTCATCTCGGGAAGGCCGTCGACCGCGAACCAGCGGACGTCGGTGTTCTCGCCGTCTGCGGGGTGCGGCTCGCCCCCGAGGTAGGTGCACGCGAAGGTGTGGTCGATGTACTGCGCTCGGTCGCCGTTGGAGTAGGTGACCATTCGGGAGACACCGAGGGAGGCGAGGCGGTCGACGCGAATGTCGACGGCGGCCTCTTCGCGCGCTTCCCGGACCGCGGTGTGGGCCGGGTGCTCCCCAGGATCGACGATGCCGGTGACGGGGGTCCACCATCCGTTGTCGCTGCGTCGGACGAGCAGGATCCGTTCGCCGGCGGCGTCGCGGATCACGGCGGTGGCGCCGGCCAGCCAGAGCGGAGTGGTCCCCACGTGGCGGCGGAGCTCGAGGACGAAGTCCGGGATGGTCATGACGGAAAGCGTATCCAGACCCGGGAAATGCAGCGATCCCCGCCGACCACACGGTCGGCGGGGATCATGGTTCGGGCAGGTATCAGAGAGTCGGCAGGGCCGGGAGCTCGATGCCACCGTTAACGGCGATACCGATCGCGATGCCGGCGCCGGCGAGCGAGCCGAGCGCGAGGAGGGTCTCGGTGTCGAGGTTCAGATCGGCGACGGAGCCGCCGGCACCGGGGGCGGGCGTCGCGGGCGGATCGACCGGAGTGGTCTCGTCCGCAGAGCCCGCCGAACCGGACTCGAAGTCGAACAGACCCTCCAGCGAACCGGCGAAGTCGAAGTCGTCGCCCTCCTCCGGGTCGAGGGAGCCGGTGATGCTGCCCAGGGAACCCGTAGCGACGTCCCCACCGGTCTCACCCTCGGCCGCCGAACCGAAGTCAGCCAGCGAGCCGCTGGTCGCGTCCCCACCGGTCTCACCCTCGGCCGCCGAACCGAAGTCAGCCAGCGAGCCGCTGGCCGCGTCCCCACCGGTCTCGCCCTCGGCCGCCGAACCGAAGTCAGCCAGCGAGCCGCTGGCCGCGTCCCCACCGGTCTCGCCCTCGGCCGCCGAACCGAAGTCAGCCAGCGAGCCGCTGGCCGCGTCCCCACCGGTCTCGCCCTCGGCCGCCGAACCGAAGTCAGCCAGCGAGCCGCTGGCCGGCGTAGCCGGAGCGGTGGAACCGAGGGCGGCTCCGAGGTCCAGGCCGCCGCCGGCACCGGCACCGGAAGAACCAAGGCCCCCGCCGAGGTTGAGGCCGAGCTCGGCACTCTGCGCGTTGGCGATACCCGGCATGGCGCCGAGCACGAGGCCGGAGGCCGCGATAACGGCCATCATCCGCTTTGCGTTCTTCATAGGAATTGCCTTCCTGTAGTCGTTGACGGCCCGGCGCTTCGGATCCCCTCCTCGCCGGTCCAGCGGGTGGCTTGAACCACCCGCAATTGGATCGTACGCTCAGCTTGTCGACAGAAACCTCGGGCCTGTTACACAGCATCGGCACCCGGCGGAGAACTGGTCCAAGATGCAGCAGTTGTCCAGCCACGCAATTCAGTTGGCCAGAACGCGCTCATGCAGGGCTTGTCGGCCGCCCACCACACCTTATGGTGAGCCCGCACAATTGGCTTTCTTTAATGAAACCACGATGGCAGCCCCAAAGTTAAACGAACTTTCTTCCGCTCGTGCCTTGGGCGGATTCCCCCGCCGGTCGACACACGGCGCCCAAAATCGACAAACTTGAGGTTAACCTCGTGTTGTCCCCAACAACCAGGAGCGTCATGGCACCGAGTACGACCGGAGTCCTCTTCCCCACCGATTCCGCCGGGAACCGCTCGACCGGTCGACTGGCCAAAGAGGTCGTCGCCGACGCACTCGCCACCGTCGACCCGTCCGCAGCCGAACGCGTGCACAGCATCAAGGACTGGCGCAAGGGCTACATCGAACCCTTCACCGAGCTCGTGCGGGTCGGAGTCTCCGACCCGGCGGCCTGGGACGGCGTCGCACGAGCAGCGCTCGACTCACTGCAGTCCCGGATGGTCGGCGTGCAAGAAGCGGACGGCCAACTGGTGGAGACCCCGATGAAGGACTACCTCGCCGTCGTCACCCCCACGTCCACGCCCGGAACCGAGACCATCCAGGGCACGGCGACCCCCGTCCGCGAGCTCTCCATCCCCTTCCGCGGCGAGGAACTGACCGGCGACCTCCTCCGCGCCCGCCTCGACAGGTGGGTCGCGGCCGGCGTCATCGAACCCAGCTGCGCCGACGCACTGAAACTCGTCCAGGACAACCCCGACTGGCTCTCACTCCCCGGCCGCGCCATGCTCGTCTTGGGCCTGGGCTCCGAGATGGGGCCCGCCCGCCGACTCCTGCGGTGGGGCGCCGACGTGCTGGGCGTCGACCTGCCGTCGAGCCCCGCGTGGGACCGCTTCCGCGCCGAGGCCTCCACCTTCGCCGGTCGCCTGCACATCCCCACCGACGCCGACGGGCGCCCCGGGATCGACCTGCTCACCCAGCTCCCCGAACTGGCCGCGTGGGCCCGAGCCGCCGCGCCCGCCCCGCTCACCGTGGGCAGCTACTTCTACGCGGACGGTGGAACCCACGTCCAGCTCTCGTCCGCGGCCGACGCCCTCGTCGTCGACCTCCTCGGCGACAACACCGCCACCGCGCTGGCCTACCTCGCCACGCCGATGGACACGTTCGTCGTCCCCGCCGAGGTCCGCGACGCCGCCGCGGCCGCGCTGGCGTCCCGGAAGATCACCGACATCAAGCGGGTCGTCGGCGCGCTGACCCGCCACAAGCTGTTCTGTCGCAACTATCCCGCAGGTCAGGGCCCCGCCGTCCACGACGCACTGGTCCCCCAGCAGGGCCCCAACTACACCCTCGCCAAGCGCGTCCAGCGCTGGCGCGCCACCACCGCGTTCGCCGACGGCCACACCGTCTCCGTCAACGTCGCGCCCGCCACCGACACCTACTCGGTCACCAAGAACAAGATCCTCGCCAGCACCTACAAGGGCGCCTACGCCTTCGGCATCGAGATCTTCGAGCCCGACACCTCCTCCGCCCTGCTCGCGGCGCTGCTGGTCCACGACCTTCACGTGGGTCGCCCGCAGGTCGACGTGCAGTGGCAGCACGAGTCGTCCGGCGCCGCATCCGGCGGATTGTGGCGTCAGCCCTACCTTCCCCGGACAGCCCTGCCGGTGGCCGCGCTGATCGGTACCGTCAAGAGGTAGGAGCACGCCGCACCGTATCAACGCCGAGAGACCTAAGGACGCCGCAATGCCGAATCCCTTCGCCAAGGGCTGGAACTACCTCAAGGCCTCGCTGGACAAGTCGGTCGACGACAACGCGGACCCGAAGGTGCTCGTCCACCAGGCCATGAACAACGCCCGCCAGCAGCACGAGTCGGTCTCCGACCAGGCCGCCGCGGTGATCGGCAACGCCAAGCAGCTCGAGATCGCCATGGGCACCAAGGCGCGCCAACTCGACGAGGTGCAGGGCCAGATCCGTCAGACCCTGCAGGTCGCCGAGCAGGCGCGCGCCGAGGGCGACACCGCCCGGGCCCAGCAGTTCGACGACCAGGCCGAGCAGCTCGCCGGCCGCCTCGTGGCGCTGGAGCAGGACCTGGAGAACACCCGCCAGCTCCACGGCCAGGCGGTCCAGGCCGCCGAGCAGGCCAAGCAGGCGGTCAAGGAGTCCGAGCAGCGGCTGCGTGAAACGCTCGCGCAGGAGGACCAGCTGCTGCTGCAGGCCACTCAGGCCGAGATGCAGCACCGCTCCACCGAGTCCATGGCCTCGTTGCAAGGCGCCGGCGGCGGCAACTCCCCGACATTCGACGAGATCCGCGCCAAGATCGAGGGCCGCTACACCACCGCGCTCGGCAAGCAGGAGCTCGCCGAGGCCACCGGTGCCCCGTCCACCGCCCAGCTCGACGCCGCCGCCTTCACCCGGGAGTCAGAGGGCAAGTCGAAGCTCGAGCAGATCCGCGCGTCGATGGGCCTGGCGTCCGGGTCCGATGCGGGCGCCGATCGTCAGCTGACGGACGGTGGCGGCCAGGCCGGCGCCTCGGGCGGACAGGCCGGCGCCTCGGGCGAGCAGCCCGGCCAGGGCGATCCGGCCGATCCGGCCGGCGCGCCCGAGCAGGCGGACCCCGAGGCCCCGCGCAACCCCGACGAGGCCACCGATCAGCCGGGCCCCGAAGACCTCTCGGGGCCGACGTTGCCCCGCGACACCAGGGAGTAACGTCCCCCGCGGACCGGATCCGCGATCTATCGTTGATCGGTGCGCAGACTCCGCCGTTCCCACGCCCTCCCACTCCTGGTCCCGGCCCTCGCCGCCGCCCTCGTCGGAGGCGCGGTCGCGCCCGCCGCCGCGCAGTCGCTGCCGGGCGGCTCGACGCCGGACATCGGCTCGGTGATGGGCTCCCTCGGAGGCAGTGTCGACCCCTCGAGCGCGGCCGCCGGCTCGGCGACCGTCGGTTCGACGGGCTCCACCGGCACGGATTCGCTGGTGGGCTCGGGCACCCTCCCTCCGCTGGGCACGGGCTCGCAGAACACGTCGGCCACCCCGCCTATCGGGATGGAGTCCGAGCCCGTCACCGTCTCCGAGGTTCGCCGGGTGGAGATCGGTGATCCGCTGGTCGCCGGCGGCGACCCCCGGTTCGAGCGCTGGTGGGTCGCCTCCGAGTCGATGAACCGCGTGCTGCCGGTGGAGATCTGGCGCCCGGCCTCGGACGCGCCGGCGCCCATGCTCTACCTGCTCGACGGCGTGGACTCGCCTTCGCCCAGCGGTTGGCTCCTCCCGGGCGGCGTCGAGCGGACCTTCGCCGGCGAGCACGTCACGCTCGTCATGCCCGCACGCGCCGACGGCTCTCTCCACGCCGACTGGCAGCGGGACGACCCGGTTCTCAGCCGCAACAAGTGGCAGACTTTCCTCACCGACGAGCTGCCGCCGCTGCTCGAGGCCGACACACAGCCCGGCCACTTGAACGTCGAACCCCTGCCCTTCACCGGCAAGCGCGGCATGGCCGGACTGTCGATGGGCGCGGCGAGCGCGGTGACCATCGCCGAGCGGCGCCCCGACCTGTACGACGCCGTGGGCGCGATCGCCGGCTGCTACACCGCACGCGACGACCTCGGGTTCATCCTCGCCAAGATCGTCGCCGAGACCCGCGGCGGCAACATCGCCAACATGTGGGGCCCGCGCACCGACCCCGACTACCTCGAGAACGACGGTCTGCTCAACGCCGACGAGCTAGCGGGCAAGGCTCTGTACTTCGCCACGGCAACCGGCATGCCCGATGCCACCGAGTGGGACCGCAACGGCCGCGACCTGCTGCGGTTCACGCAGGGTGCGGGCCTGGAGATGGCCACCCACGCCTGCACCGTGGAGATGGACCGGCGACTCGACGAGCTCGGCATCGACGCACGCATCGACTACCTGCCCACGGGGTTGCACAACTGGGACAACTTCGGCCGTTTCGTGGCCCCGATGCGCGATACGCTGATGCCGGCGCTGCGCTGACCGCCGCACGCGCCCTCCACCAGCGAGGAGTCGCCATGTCGACCACGCCCACGGCCTCCGGATACCTGTCCCCGACGGGTGCGGTGGTGTTCCCACGCCGCCTGTCGCTGTCCCGCGAGCAGGCGTGGGCGGCCGTCACCGACCCGACGCGCACCGCGCGGTGGATCGGCACATGGTCGGGCGATCCGGCGAGCGGCACCATCGAGATGACCATGTCGGCCGAGGAGGGCGCGCCGTCCGAGACCGTCGAGGTGGTGCGGTGCGAGGCGCCCGAACTCCTCGTCCTGAGACTCGGTCCGGACGGGTGGGTGGTCACCGTACGGATCGAGGGCGACGACGACGAGGTCGTCGTCTCCCTGGAACAGGACATCGCAGACGCCCAGTCCGCGTCCGACATCGGTCCCGGGTGGGATTTCTATCTGGACCGGTTGGTCGAGGCCGAGGCGGGCCGGGATCCGGAGGCGCTCGACTTCAGCCCCGACTACCACCCCGGCCTGGCCGCGCACTACCGGGAGCTTCTCGGCGGCTAGTCCCTCACCGCCCGGCGCGCCCTCACCGCCCGGCACCCCTTGCCCTCTCGCCACGGGTAGACGAGTTGGAACCCCATCGTGTCGTAGTGGGTTGCTAGTGTTCACTTGATCGAACACACGAGCGATAGTCGCCCGGTCGGGCGGCGATCACACCCACACACGCGAGGGGGCGGGCACGGCCGATGACGCGAGCACAGTCGCACCCGGGCGGCTCCGTCGACTGTCCCGCCATCGCCGCGGCCGGCGCCGCCGCCGTGCAGGCCCTCTACGCCGAGAACATCGCCGCCGCCGCCCGCCTCCGGGCCTGCTACCACCTCTACACCGTCTGCGAGGACGAGCAGGAACGACGCGACCTGGCCGCCGGATACGACCCGCAGGTCGACCTCACACCCGAACACGCCGTCATCGACCCCTTCCACATCGCCTGCGCCGAGATCGTCGCCGCCTACGGCGTGCACAACAACCGTGCCCGCACCCTGCTCACCCGGGCTCGCACCCTGATCACCCGCTTCCCCACCCTGGTCGAGGCCATGGAAACCGGCCGCCTCGACGAGGACACCGCCACCCTGCTCGCCCGCCAGATGCGCACCGTGGACTCGGCCCACCGCGGCGCCGTCCAACGCGAGGTCATCGACTGGCTCATGGCCGCCATCGCCGCCAGCACACGCCCCGGACGCGAGGCCATCCTGGGCACCCTCGACCGCATCATCACCGATCACGACCCCGCCGGCGTCCGCGCCCGCCGCGCCGCCGCCACCCGCGAACGCCACATCCGCCTCCGCCGCGGCACCGACGGCATGGCCGACCTCACAGCCCACCTGACCGCCGCCGAAGCCTCCACCGTCTACGAGGTCCTGCACCGCGCCGCCACCGAGCAGGCCACCCGCGACAAACAGGCCCGCCTGCAGGCCGCCCGCGCAGGCACCGACACCCTCGACGCCGAGTACATCCGCAGCATCGACGAACTACGCGCCGACGCCCTCGTCGCCGCCTTCCTCGACTCCGACCCCACCGACACAGCCGACCAGCCCGGCGACCTCACCCGCGGCGACGCCACGGCAGACACACCCGCCGACGTGCAGACCGGCACACGCGATGGCGCGCGGGCCGGAGCCCGCCGCCCGGCGACCCAGGTCCGCCCCACCATCACCGTGCTCGCACCCCTGGGCCCCGACGGTGAACCCGAGGTCTACCTCCCCCGCGGCGGCCCGGCCACCATCGAGGCCCTCATCGAACTGCTGTCCCGCAGCGTCGGCGCCACCATCACCGTGCCCCACACCGAACCCGGCACCGCCGACGCCCCCACCACAGCCCGCCGCTACCGCATCAGCACCGAACTGGCCCACCGCATCCGCCTACGCGACGGCACCTGCCGCACCCCGGCTGCTCCGTACCCGCCCAGGACTGCGACATCGACCACATCCGACCCTTCAACCACACCGACCCCGACAACGGCGGCCTGACCATCGAAGCCAACCTCGCCATCATGTGCCGCCAACACCACCGCTTTAAAACCTTCCACGGCTGGCACTACCACCTCGCCCCCGACGGCACCCTGACCGTGACCACCGACACCGGCCACACCCTGACCACCCACCCCACCGGACCCCTGGCCCGCTGGCGCCAACGCGAACCCGAACCCGAACCCGAACCAAAAGCGACCAGCGCCCCACCCCGCCGGCCCTGGCTCGACCCCCGACCACAAGCCACCCACTGGCTCCGACGCGCCCGACGCCTGGCCGCCGAACGCGCCGCCAACACCACCACACCACCACCCACAACCAGCCACCCCACCACCGACACCGACACACCGCCCTTCTAGAGGGCGAGGGCTGTCAGCGGTGCTTGAGAAGAACCGCGCGAATCCCTTCGTGGAATCCGTCGCGCAGTCGGACGCGCTGCGCCTCGGTCAGAGTGAACTCGTTGAGCATCTGGCAGGCGAACTGCAGGAGCGGACGGTCGATAGCCGGGGGGAGCACCCCGCCGGACAGCAGGTGGGCCTCGTCGCGCTGAGCCTCGGTCGCAGCCTGCTCGTACCACCAGGTGGCGTACTGCTGCCCGACGTCGAAGGGTGTCTGCTCACCGGAGGAGGTCCACACCTCCTCGGGCAGCGGCACGAACTTGGACCGCAGCGGGCGACGGTGAGGGGCCATCATCGACGGGTTCGGCCGCGAAGACCCGTTCGCCGGCCCACCCGCGGCCGAGGACTTCTGGACCGACCCGGCGTGATCGGCGGGCGAAGGCGAAGCCTGCGGCGTCGGGCCCGGTTTGGGCGCCAGGTCAGCAGGCGTGACCGCAGATGACTCCTCCGGCCGCGAAACAGGCGTCGCGGCGTCCTGCCCGGGCAGCCCGGCCTCGGCCTCCTGGCCGTCGTCTTGGCTTTCGACCCGGGCGGCGCATTCCTGCTCGTCGGCGGCCAGTTCCTCGGCGTCGGCGGCGCGTTCCTCGTCAGCGATCGTCAGCCGGGTCTCGTCGGCGACGGAGGTCGCGGCGGCGCGGTCTGCCCGCAGGTCCACCTCCATCAGGTCCACCGACTCGTGCGTGTCCGGGTCATGTCCGTCTTCGCCCGGATGGGCGGGCGAGGCCGTCGGCGTGCGCACCTTGGGCGGTATCGGCCCCTCGAGGACGCGGATCTGCATGGCGTCGTGGAAGTCGGTGCGGGGGTCAAGCACCGTCGTCGTGTCGCAGGTGTGGCGCAGCGCCGACGAGATGGAGTCCCAGCCGAAACCCACCAGGTGCATGCGTACGCCGGCGTCCACGGCCACCCGGACTCCGGGGATCATGTCGGCGTCACCGGTGACCAACACCATGTCCGAGCAATGCCCCTTGTAGGCGGCCTGGATCATGTCCGCGACGAGGAGGGTGTCGACGGCCTTCTGGGTGCGGCGTTCGCCCCACTCGATCAGCTGCCCGGCGCGCAGCTGGACACCCTCGATAACACGCAGAGTGCGTTGATACCGGTGCGGTCCGGAGTCCGGGATGCCGTCGTACCAGTTCTGCCGCTGTACGGGCTGATCCACGAGGCTATGGGCGACCTGGTCTAAACGGTGCACGACCGTGGCCAGTGATATCTCCAGCTGACCTCGTGCACCCTCCTCCCAGGAATTGTAGAAACTTGCCAGTAGATAGGACGTATCCACTAGGACGAGTGTCCGTTCAAGCATGATGACCACTACCTGTTCTGTCTGTTTACGTTGACTTCAAGCATGCCGCAGGTCGGCTGGCCCCGCAGGGTCCGCCGCCGTTCATCGTCAGGAGCTTCACCATGTCGCACCCCGCCACCACTTCAACCGATCTGACCGAAAGGGTCGTGCTGGTGACCGGCGCAGCCCGAGGTCAGGGACGGGCGCACTGCGAGGCCTTCGCCGCCTCGGGCTGTGACGTCATCGCGTTGGACCTGTGCCGGGACATCGACACGGTCCCCTACCCCATGGCCGAGCCGGCGGACCTGGAGGCCACCGCCGAGGCGGTGCGGGCGCTGGGTCGGCGCTGCGTCACGGGCATCGTCGACGTCCGCGACCTGCCGGGGATGCAGGAGGCGGTCGACGCCGGGGTCGCCGAACTGGGCGGCCTCGACTTCGTGGTGGCCAACGCCGGGGTCTCGCCGCAGCCCAGCGCCACCTGGGAGCGGTCCGAGGAGGAGTGGGACAGCACCATGGACATCAACCTCAAGGGCACCTGGATCACCACCAAGGTGGCGATCCCCCACATCCTGGCCACCGGCCGCGGCGGCTCGGTGGTGCTCATCAGCTCGATGGTGGGCCTGCGCGGCGGCTCGTTCACCGGGAGCTACGCCACCTCGAAGTGGGCCGTCCGCGGTCTGGCCAAGGCGCTCGCCGGAGAGCTCGGCTTCTCCAACGTCCGCTGCAATTCCATCCACCCGGGCAACGTCCGCACCCCGATGATCGACAACCCCTCGATGATCGAGATGATGTCCAGCGGCAAGGGCACCACGCTCGAGGACACCGCGGAGACCTACAGCAGCATGACCCAGATGCCCCAGCCGTGGGTCGAGCCGTCCGCGATCGCGTCCATGGCCCTCTACCTGTGCAGCGACATGGGCGCCGGCATCACGGGCGCCTCGATCCCCGTCGACCTGGGCGGTAGCGAGAAGTTCGGGCTCTGAGCCCGACCGACCTCAGAACACACGAAGGCCCGCCCCTCGACAGCAGGGACGGGCCTTCGTGTGCGGCCGGGCGGAGAGCCCGGCCTGGGAGATCAGGCGGCCTCAGGACTCGTCGGACGCGGCACGCTGAGGGTCGACCCGGTGGCGCTCCACACCAGGGACCAGAAGATGTCGATGACCGGCTGGATGGCGCGCAGGAAGAAGTCGTTGGCGTTGCTCATGGTGTGTCCCCTCGGTTGTCGTGCTGGTGCGTACTGGGTCGTACCGCGTTAGGCGCTGTCGTATCCGTGGTCCCTACGCGACGACCTCTATGTCGTCGCGAACCCGCCCGACGTTACACAACCGTGACATCATCTGGGATATCGTCGGCGTTCCGCGCAGGCCAGGGCGTTACCGAGGTCCACGAACAGAACCGGGGGCGCCGCAGACGGCGGGGCACCGAGTCGATTAACCCCACACCATTTCTGTGACCCACGCAACCGGACTTACCTACGCGACCGTAAGTTACGGTACCGTAGCTTCATGGCAATCACCGAAATCCCTGAGTTCGCGCATCTCACCGAGAACGACGTCGAGGCACTCGGCGCCGAGCTCGAGCAGATCCGTCAGGACATCATCGGTTCCCTGGGCGAGCGGGACGCCGCCTACATCCACAACACCATCCGCTTCCAGCGTGGCCTCGAGGTCGCGGCGCGCGCGTTGCTCCTCGTGGGCTCGCGCAACCGCACCGCCTGGGCGGTCGGCGCGGGAGCGCTCGGCGTCGCCAAGATCGTCGAGAACATGGAGCTCGGGCACAACATCATGCACGGGCAGTGGGACTGGATGAACGATCCGGAGATCCACTCCACCACCTGGGAGTGGGACATCGTCGGTACGTCGGAGCACTGGAAGCAGACCCACAACTACCTGCACCACAAGTTCACGAACATCGTGGGCATGGACGACGACGTGGGGTTCGGCCTGCTGCGCGTGACCCGCGACCAGCGCTGGAGCCCGTTCTTCTACGGCAACCTCGCCTACAACGCGGCCCTGGCGCTGCTGTTCCAGTGGGGGGTGGGTATCCAGCACCTCGAGCTGGGCAAGGTCGCCATGGGCCGTGACGACCGCGGGGAGACCAAGCGCAAGCTCAAGCTCTTCGCCAAGAAGGCGTCCGGTCAGCTAATCAAGGACTACGTGCTCTACCCGGCACTGTCCGGTAAGGGCTGGAAGCGCACCGCCACCGCCAACCTGGTGGCCAATGGCATCCGGAACGTGTGGACCAACGCGGTGATCTTCTGCGGGCATTTCCCCGACGGCGCGGAGAAGTTCACCAAGAAGAACGTGCAGGAGGAGACGCAGGCCGAGTGGTACCTGCGGCAGATGCTCGGCTCGGCCAACATCACCGGCGGGCCTGTCATGGACTTCATGTCCGGCAACCTCTCGTACCAGATCGAGCACCACATCTACCCGGACATGCCGTCCAACCGCCTGTCCGAGGCGTCGCTGCGCGTGCGCGCCGTGTGCGACAAGTACGACCTGCCGTACGTGGCCGGGCCGCTGCCGGTGCAGTACGCCAAGACCTGGCGCACCATCGCCAAGCTGTCGCTGCCCAACCACATGCTGCGCGCTACCGCGGACGATGCGCCCGAGACCCACTCTGAGCGGATGTTCGAGGACCTGCCCGCGCCGCTGCCCGCCCCGGAGGGCAAGCGAGCGGGTCTGAAGACCGCGCTGAAGCACCACCGTGCGCGCCGGCGGGCGCGCAAGGTCGTCGCCGTGGCCTGACGAGGCCCCCGACCCCGTCACGACCGGCAACGCCCCGGCACCGCGATCCGGTGCCGGGGCGTCGCTGATTTCGGCGCCCCGCAGTGTGGGTCGCCTATAGGCTTGCGCTCGAGTCAGCGGGACGGTAGGCGTACCGGCGCTACAGCGGTCGAGCCGGTCACCGGAGACACAACGACGACGGGAGCCCCCATGGAGGACCGGCGGATGCTCATCGCCGATTCCGCGATCGAGGTCGTGGCGCGGGACGGTGTCCGTGCGCTCACCCACCGCGCCGTGGACTCGGAGGCGGGACTGCCCTCCGGCTCCACCTCCTACTACTGCCGCACCCGCGCCCAGCTGCTCTCCCTCACCGTCGACCGGCTCACCTCGCTGCTGCGCGGGTTCGTCGAGGTCTCGGGCATCCAGGAACTCGCGTCGTCGAACGCCGACGAGGTGCTGTCGACGCTCACGCGCATGGTGGAAGGACTGCTGGAGGACTACCGCGGTGAACTCGCGGCCCGGTCGGCGCTCATCGTCGAGCTGGCCGGCAAGGCGGACACCACCGACCTCGTGGCGTCCCTCCTCGACCCCAGCGATCTGGTGGGTGCGCTCGACGCTGCCGGGCTGCGCGATCCCGCCACCGCCGCCGTCGACCTGCTCACGGTCTACGAGGGCCTGCTGTGGGAGCGCACGGTCGGACGGCTGGCGGGCGCCGAGGTCGACGCCAAACACGACGCCGAGCTGCTGGGCGCGGTGCTCGCCCGGCACGAGCACCGCGGCCCCCGCAACCTGTTCGGCCTGCGGCGCTAGCCGCCAACCGGCGTCGCCAGCCTGGCGGCGACCGCCAGCCGCCCCCGCCAGCCGGCAGCCCTGTCAGCGCCCGTCAGTCGGCGATCGCCTCCAGCGGCCCCGTCTGTGCCGCCCGGTGTGCGGGCCACAGCGACGCGAGCACGCCGACGACCGCCGAGGACAGCAGGACGATGCCGATGCTGCCCCACGGGATGGTCGTCTCGGTCAGGCCGCTGTCGGCGAGCACGGTGACGAACGCCCAGCCCAGGTACACGCCCACCGCCGCGCCGATCAGCGCGCCGAACACGGCGATCTGCGTCGACTCGAGGTTGATGGTGCGGCGGATCTGCGAGCGCTGCATGCCCACGGCGCGCAGCATCCCGATCTCGGTGCGGCGTTCGATCACCGACAGCGCGAGGGTGTTGACGATGCCCAGGACAGCGATCACCAGGGCGAGCCCCAGCAGGGCGTAGATGATCGAGAGCAGCTGGTCGATCCCGCCGGTCTGCGCGTCGATGTACTGCTGCTTGCTCTGCACCATCGCGATGGGGATGTCGGTGAGCTCGTCGGTGACGGCCGTGAGCACCTCGTCGGCACCGACGCCGTCGGCCGCCGAGGCCAGCATGATGAACGTCGAGCGCAGGTTCTCCGGCACCAGACGCTCGTAGACGTCCATACCGGTGTAGAACGGCCCGAGGATCTGGGAGTCCTCGTACACGCCGGTCACCCGCAGGGTCGACTCGCCGCCGTCCGGCCCGACGAGGGGTACGCTCGCGCCGACGGTCCAGCCGCGGTCACGGGCGACGGTGCGGGACACGACGAGCGAGTCCGGCCCGGGCACGAGCGAGCCGTCGACCATGGTCGCGTCGATCATCTCCTCGAGTGGCCCGCCCGCGGCGGCCAGCGCCTGCGGCTCGCCGGCGACCTGCGCGAAGGAGAACGCCAGCCACGCCACGTCTCCGACCTCCTCGACCGAGGCGACCCGGTCCTGGATGCCCCCGGGCAGCGGGGTCGGCGGCCCCTGGGAGGCGACGCCCTGGATCACGAGTTCGGAGTTGATGTCCTGGTCGATGACGCCGGAGACGCTCTCCTTGGTGGTCGCGCCGAGGGTTCCGAACGCGGCGACGAGGGTGAGCCCCAGCGTCAGGGCGAAGGCGGTCGCGGCGGTGCGACGGGTGTTGCGTCCGGCGTTGGTGGCGGCGAGCTTGCCGACAGCGCCGAAGGGCGCGCCGATGACGCGGCCGATACCGCCGGCGATGGGCTTGGCCAGCGCGGGCATGACGAGGAAGCTGCCGACGATCAGGGCGGCGGCGCCCACGCCGACGGTGATCGCCCCGTCGCGGGTCGTGTCGTGCCACGTGCCGATGAGTGCCAGTGCTAGTCCGCTGACCACGGCGAGGACGCCGACGTAGGTGCGCCACGCGCCGCCGGCCTCGGTGGAGACCGAGCCGACGCGCATGCCCTGCACGGGGGCGACGCGTCCGGCGCGCCGGGCGGGGGCCCAGGCGGAGAACACGGTGACGACGAAGCCCAGCACGAGCGGGGTGATGACCGACATCGGCGTGAGCGAGAGGGCGCCGGACGGGATACCCAGGTCGAGGGCCTCGAGCACCAGGAAGATGAGCTGTGCCAGCCCGAAGCCCGCCACCACGCCGATCGCGGAGCCGACGAGCCCGGTGACGGCGGCCTCGGCCATGACGGAGCGGGTGAGCTGGCCGCGGGACGCACCGATCGCGCGCAGCAGGGCCAGCTCGCGCAGCCGCTGCGCGACGAGCATGGAGAAGGTGTTGTAGATGATGAACGTGCCCACGAGCAGGGCGATCAGCCCGAACGCGACGAAGAAGTAGTTGACGAAGTCGAGGAGGGTCGACAGCTGCTGGGAGAGCCGCTCGCGGACCTCGTCGCCGGTGCTGACGGTGTAGTCGGGGAACTCGGCGGCGATGGTGTCGCGGACCTGCTCCTGGCTCACGCCCGGCTCGGCGCGGACTGAGACGTCGGAGGCGTTCTCGCCGTCGGTGAACAGGGCACGGGCACGGTCCTCGGAGAACCCGACGCCCACGTAACCGCCGATGTCGGTGTCACTGGCGTAGGAGCCGACGATCCGCACGTCGAGCATGCCCTGGCCGGTGGTGTAGACCTGCGCCGTGTCACCGATGGCCAATCCGGCGCTCTCGAGGACGGTGGTGGGCAGAACGACCTCGTCATCGCCGGCGGGGGCGCGGCCGTCGACGATCCAGCTGCTGTCGCCGACCGAGTGCTCGGGGTCGACCCAGGCCAGGCCCTCCGAGGGGGCGCCGCCGGACTGGTAGGGGGTGCCGTCGGCGTTGAACAGCACCACGGTGCCGGAGACGCCGGGGGTGGCGGCCTCGACGCCGGGCAGTTCGAGCACCCGCTCGGCCACCTCGAACGGGACACCGGCGCCGCGCGGGTCCTCGGGCTCGATCATGGCGGACAGGTCGGCGGTGCCCTGTTCGAGCAGACCGTCGAAGGTGCTCTTGAGGGTGGAGGTGAACACCAGGGAGCCGGTGACGAACGCGGTGCCCAGCACCACGGCCAGCACCGACAGGACCAGTCGGAGTTTGTGGGCGGCGATGTTGCGCAGGGAGACGCGCAGCATCGGCCGCGAGTGTCGGGGCGCGTGCCGCGCCTCGTGCTTTCCGCCGGCCATCACCGCTCCTCGAGGGCGCCCATGGCCGACAGGATCTCGTCGGCGGTGGGGCGCTCGAGCTCGCGGACCACGCGGCCGTCGGCGAGCAGCAGCACGCGGTCGGCGTAGGTGGCGGCGCGGGGGTCGTGGGTGACGATCACGACGGTCTGGCCGAAGTCGTCGGCGGCGCTGCGCAGGATCGACAGCACCTCGGCGGAGGAGGTCGAGTCGAGGTTGCCGGTCGGCTCGTCGCCGAACAGGATGTCGGGGCGGCCGACGAGGGCGCGGGCGCACGCGACGCGCTGCTGCTGTCCGCCGGAGAGCTCGGACGGGCGGTGCGTGAGCCGGTCGGCGATGCCCAGCCGTCCGATCACCTCGTCGAACCAGGCGCGGTCGATGGTGTGGCCGGCGATGTCCTGCGGCAGGGTGATGTTCTCCTCGGCCGTGAGGGTGGGCACGAGGTTGAAGGACTGGAAGACGAAGCCGATCCGGTCGCGGCGCAGGGCGGTGAGTTCCTTGTCTCCGAGCCCGACGATCTCGGTGTCGCCGATGCGGACGGATCCGGAGGTCGGCCGGTCGAGGCCGGCCATACAGTGCATGAGGGTGGACTTGCCGGAGCCCGAGGGACCCATGATGGCGGTGAACCGGCCCCGTTCGAACGTCGCGCTGACGTGGTCGAGGGCGCGGACCTCGGTCTCCCTCTCCCCGTACGTCATGACGAGGTCGGTGGCGACGGCTGCGGCGTCCGCCGCGCCCGCCCGGTGGTGGGTCTCGGCCTGGGTGGTCATGTGCTCCCTCTGATCATGGTGGTCGACCTAAAGCTTGCAGGAGTTCGGAGCCGGGGCCGATGGGGGATTGCCCGGGTTTCCACCCTGATCCTGTCCGCCGGGCCAGGCGTCGAGGGTGCGTCTGGTGGTGAAGTGGCGCGGCTGGCCGGTGACGGGGTCGGTGAAGGCGATCTCGGAGGCGAGGAGCTGCAGGGGGCGCGTGAAGTCGCCGGGGGTCACGTCGAGGATGCGCGGGTAGAGGTCGTCGCCGAGGATCGGGGTGCCGAGCGCGTTCATGTGGACGCGCAGCTGGTGGGTGCGACCGGTGGTCGGTTCGAGGCGGTAGAGGCCGAGGCGCACGGGGCCGTCACCGTGGGTACCGGTGCCGTGAGTATCGAGCAGGGAGATGCGGGTGTGGGCGTCGGGTTCGCCGTCGACCTCGGCGGCCTGGAGGACGCCGCGTGTCTTGAGGATGCGGCTGGAGCGTTCGCGCACGGTCGCGACACCGTCGGGGGCGGGGGCCACGGCCAGATAGGTTTTGGCGACGCGGCGGGCGGCGAAGAGGTCCTGGTAGGCGCCGCGGTGGGCGGGGTCGACGGTGAACACGAGGACGCCGGCGGTGAGCCGGTCCAGGCGGTGGGCGGGCGCGAGGTCCTCCAGCCCGAGGTCGCGCCTCAGGCGCACCAACGCGGTCTCGGTGACGTGTCCGGCGCGGGGGGTGGTCGCGAGGAAGTGGGGTTTGTCGACGACGACGAGATGGTCGTCGCGGTGCAGGACCTCGATCTCATACGGCACGGGGATCTCGGGGTCCGGCGTCCGGTACATCCACACGTCCATCCCACGGTGCCGCCGGGTGGCCGGGGTGACGGCCTCTCCGTCGGCGGTGACGACCTGCCCCGCCTCGAGGGCCGCGTCGAGCTCGGCGAGCCCGTCGGGGAAGCGACGTCGCAGTTCCTCGACGATGCTGCGGGGTCCCTGCCCGGGGTCGGCGAGGCGGATCCGCACCGGGTCGACGCCGTCGCGCAGCGGGAGCGGACGACCGCGTCGCCTGGAACTGGACATGTCCCTCAGCCTAGTCGGTGGGCTACACTCACTCGCGCAACATTTGTCTCGTGCATCACATGCACCACTAGAACCTCGGGAGCACTCATGATCGACGCCGTCGTCGGCTTCTTCCTCTTCGGCCCCGGTCGCGCCATCCTCCCGGCGTTCCAGGGCAGTTTCAACCTGGCCTACCCCTCGAACGCGCCCTTCCCGGAGCAGCTCTGATTCCACGGTCCGCTGTCGGAGGCCGGCGGTAGGCTCGGGGCATGAGCTCCCTCGAGAACACCGTCGTCGTCGGCGTCGACGGCTCCGCCGCTTCCACCGGCGCAGTCGCCTACGCCGCCAACACCGCAGCCACCCGGCGCGTGCCGCTCCGGCTCGTGACCACATACACGATGCCTGCGGCGATGTTCGCCGAGGGGATGATCCCGCCCCAGCCCGTCTACGACGAGCTGGAGCGCGAATGTCACCCGATCATCGAGAAGGCCCGTGCTACCGCGGAGAAGGTCGCGCCCGGCGTCGAGGTCTCGCACGCGATCGTCGAGGGCAATCCGGCGCAGGTGCTCATCGACTACTCGCGCAAGTCCAAGATGATCGTCCTGGGATCCCGCGGGCTGGGCGGCATCAAGGGCATGGTCCTCGGTTCCGTCTCGGCGGCCGTCGCGAGCCACGCGTTCTGCCCGGTCGTCGTCACCCGCGAGGACACCGACGACCTCGACCGCACCGGCCCGGTGGTCGTGGGTATCGACGGCTCCGAGGTCAGCGCCAAGGCCACCGAGTGGGCGTTCGCGGAGGCCTCCGCGCGCAGCACCCCGCTCGTCGCGGTGCACACGTGGATGGACCCGCAGGTCCAGGCCGCGGCCGCCGGCATCTCACTCACCGAGGACGACTGGAAGCAGCTCGAGGACCAGCAGCTGCAGACGCTGTCCGAGCGGCTGGCGGGATTCTCGGACCGCTACCCCGATGTCGAGGTGCAGCGCTATGTGACCCGCGATCGCGCGGTCCGAGCACTGGTCGAGCAGTCGGAGAACGCCCAGCTCGTTGTCGTCGGCTCCCACGGGCGCGGCGGATTCGCGGGCATGCTCCTCGGCTCCACCTCACGGGCGCTCCTGCAGGCGGCGCCCTGCCCGGTCATGGTCGTGCGTCCGGAGTCGCACTCATGAGCGGCTCGGAGGACGTTCAGGTTCGGCGCGACGCCGCCGCGGGGCGGTTCGAGATCCTCGTGGACGGCGTCGTGGCGGGCCAGGCCGAGTACAGTGACGGCCCGGACGGCGTCCGCGAGTTCCCGCACACGGTCGTCGCGTCCGAGTTCGGCGGCCGTGGCCTGGCCGGACGCCTGGTCGCCGAGGCCCTGCGGGAGACCCGCGAGGAGGGCTTGCGCGTGCGCCCGTCCTGCTCGTTCGTCGCGCAGTACATCGAGAAGAACCCCGACTCGGCGGAGGTTGCCTGAGGGACACGAGCCAGTAACGAGTGAGCGACGTTTGATCACCGGGCGCCTCCGACCGGAAGCGTTCGTGTCGTTGTCGTGTTCTCCTGAGTGAGCGGCCCGTCCCGGGCCGAGAACTACTCTCGGGAAAGGACAATTGCCATGGGCACCATCATCGCCTGGATCATCATCGGCGGACTCGCCGGCTGGATCGCCTCCAAAATCATGAAGCGTGACGCCGAGATGGGCATCGTCGCCAACATCCTCGCCGGCGTCATCGGCGCCTTCGTCGTCGGTTGGCTCGTGTCGTTCTTCACCAACAGTGAGGGCGGCGCCATGCCGGAGGCCTTCTCGATTCCGGGTATCCTCGCCGCGATCGTCGGTGCGTGCCTCCTGATCTGGATCGTTTCCGCGATCCGTGGTCGCGGGCGCACCAGGGTCTGACACCCTTCGCACGAGAACTACCCGACGGCCCGGCTCCCACGTGGGGTCGGGCCGTCCGCGCACATCACCACCGGAAGGAGCCAGCGATGGGACTGTTCGACAAGGCGGTCGACAAGGCCAGGGATCTGGCGCGGAAGAATCCCGACAAGGTCGAGTCCGCCCTCGACAAGGTCGGCGACGCGTACGACGAGCGCACCGGCGGCAAGCACGCCTCGCGCACCGACACCGTCCAGCAGAAGGCCGGCGAGTTCCTCACCGGGCGGACGGCCGACGCGCCCGACGTGCCCGACGCCCCGGACGGCACGCCGACCCCCGACCCGGACACGTCGCAGCACAGCCGCGGGCCGGGAGACTGACCGACGCCCGCCCGGCCGAGGTGGTATCGGCTATCACTGCCGATAGTCTGTTACCCGTGACGAGAACACGGTCGACCAAGCCCGGACCGCGGGAGCGGCTCCTGGCGACGGCGACCCGTCTCTTCTCGACCGACGGCATCCGGGCGGTGGGCATCGACCGGATCCTGCGCGAGGCCGGGGTCGCCAAGGCCAGCCTCTACAACACCTACGGGTCCAAGGACGAGCTGGTGGTGGCGTACCTGCGGTCGGTCGCCGAACGGGACCGCGAGCTGTGGCGCCGCCGCGCCGACCTCGCCCCGGACGCCCGGGGACGCATCCTCGCGCTGTTCGACATCGTGCGCGAGCAGGTGGAGCCGGCGATGCCCGGGTCCTGTCACCTCGCGGCCGCGATCGAGTTCCCGAGCCCCGCGACCGACGGGGAGCGTGCGATCCGCGCGGCCGTGGCCGATCAGCGGGCGTGGGTGGCCCAGACCCTGCGCGACGAACTCGCCGCGATGGGGCTGGAGGACCCGGACAACATCGCCGACCTCGCCGACCGGTTGGCGCTGCTGCACGACGGCTCGGTCACCGCCGCGATGCTCGGCGAGGTCCGGACCACGGCCATGACCGCCCGCAGCATGGCCGAGCTCATCCTGGGGATGGTCACCGAGACCGCCTGAGCCCGGCGCCCCGCGCCCGCGCCTCGCGCCTCGGCGAGGCCTCAGTCCTCGAGCCGCGGCCCGATGAGCTCGACGATGCCTCGCACCGCGTCGGGCTCCTCGCCGGTCGACTGCACGGCGAGCACGCGGTCGTCGCCGGACAGGACGGCCAGCGCCCCGGCCGGCCCGACCGTGAGGCCGCCGCTCCATCCGCCGTCGGCCTCCACCGGCTCGGACTCGCCCGGCGGAGCCGACTCGGCGACGAGTTCCGCCGCGCGCTCGGGCGACGCCACCTCGTAGACGGTGGTCGTCAGGTGCACGGCGCCGTCGGAGTCGTAGAAGAAGCAGGCCGCGGGGTCCACGCTGTCGTCGATCCGGACGTCGGCGGCGGGCACACCGGCCGCTGCCGGAACCTCGTCGGCGGACAGGTACGGGCAGTCGGCCTCCGAGACCGGTTCGACCGGAGGCAGTTCCGGCTCGACCGTCTCGGGCGGCGCGGTCTGGATGGTGCCCATCTCCGCGGCCGGCTCCGAGGAACCGCTGCACCCGGCGAGGACACCGAGCAGGAGCACGGAGGCCGCGCCGAGGGAGACTGTGTCGAGGACCATACCCGCGGGTTTGCGCATACGGCCAGGATAGAGGCCGGACCGCTCAGTAGAGTCGGCGGCAGCAGACCGGTTCCAGGAACGGGAGGGTGGCCATGGGTGGATCCGCGGGCACCGCCCCCGGCGCCGACCGCACCGAGGACCGACGGCGCGAGCTCCGGTCGGTGATCTCCGCCGCGGCGGTCGACCTGGTGATCGAGCGCGGGCTCGACGCGGTGACGGTCGACGAGATCGCCAGAGCCGCCAACGTGTCGAGGCGGACATTCTTCAACTACTTCCCCTCCAAGGCCGCCGCGTGCATCCCGGACACTCCCCCGGCCGGGCGGGAGGCCGTACAGGAGTTCCTCTCCGACCGCAGTGTGTCCACGATGACCGCGCTGGCCCGCCTCATGTGGCACCAGGTGTCCAACGCGCGGCGACGCAGCGGGGCGTTCGACCGGTTCCACGACATGTGGCGGCGCGAGCCGGGGGTCCGGACGCAGGTCCACGAGATCCTCGCGATCACGGAGAAGGAGCTCGCACACCTGGTGGCGCGCCGCGAGGGCCGGGCACCGGACTCCGTCGAGGCGGCGACCGTGGCCGCGGCGTCTATCGCGATCTTGCGGGTCGCCGTGGAGCGGTGGCGGACGGACGAGTCCGGGTCGCTGCTCGAGCACCGCATCCGCGAGGCGTTCGAGGCGGTCGCCGACTCGGTGACGACCCCGGACGCCCCGGACGCCCCGGGCTGAGGCGGGCTGAGGCGGGCGCCGAGCCAGGGCGGTGCGGGGATGCGCAGCGCCGCGCCGGGTTACGCCGCGCCGCCCGGACGGGGCGAACCGAGCGCGCGGAGAAGCCGGTCGACCATGCGGCCGTAGGCGCGCGCCTCGCGCGCGGTGGCACCCGGCAGCACGTAGAACGTCCGGGGTCGCCACACCGTGCGGACGGTGGCGGTGACCGCGGAGGTGACGGGGTCGAGGTCGACGAGGCAGCGGTGCTCGGCCACCGCGGTGTTGCCCTCGAGGGTGCCGACGACGAGGCCCTGCCGCAGCGACTCGTCGATCCGGTCGACGAGTCTGCAGGGTCCCCGCATCGGCCCGTCGAGGACGATTACGTCCACCGACGGTCCCCGATCAGTCGGGGTGATGCGCAGTCCCGACCGGCGGTGGGCGGACAGGGACATCAGATCGTCGGCCAGCGCGTCGAACACGGCGACGCCCTCACCGAGCCCCGCGGTCGCGACGGCCTCGCGCCAGCCCTCGGGCGCGCGGCCGTGAGCGGGCAGGGTCGAGCGCTGATACCCGAGCGCGGGGCCCGGAAGCGGCTCCGGGGGCGGGCCCGGTCGACGATCACCCTCGGGGACGGCACCGGATATCGACTCCACTCCCGCAGTGTCGCCGGGCCAGGTGAGCGGACGGCGCACGCGCGATGAACTGCGGACGTCGGGGGACCGTCTTCTGGGCCGCACCGTAGGATCGAATCATGCGATGCCAGCGACCCCGACCGGCGCACGGTCGTCGTCTCGCTCGCGGATCCACCGCCCTCGCGGCGATCGTCGCCGCCGTCGCCGGGTGCACGGCCGGCCCCGACGCCGGCGACTCCGGCCCGCCACGGTTGACGCCGAATCCACGACACGACATCGCGGCCGCGATGGCCGAGGGCCGGCCCGCACCCGACGAGCGCCTCAACGCCTGCGAACTGCTGGACCTGACCACCGAGGAGGTCATCCAGCTCACCCGCGCGAACATGCCGGAGGTCGACCCCACCGGCTCCGGCGACCTCGGCCTGCTGTGCACCTACGGCGGCCCGGGCTCGCCCGAGCGGCTCGAGGCCGAGCGCTCCGCGGCCCTGGCGACCGGGACCGAGACGACGGCCGCCGACACGGAGGGCTCGGAGACGACGAGTGCCGAGGCGGACGGCGCGGAGACGACCGAGGCCGAGGCCGGGGATGAGACCGGGGCCGAAGACGAGACCGGGGCCGACCAGACCACGTCCGCGGCGGCGACCACCTCGCCCACCGCGCCGGCGTTCGATCCCGAGATCGTCCCCGACACGTTCGCCGCCGGCGTCGTCACGCCGCGCGCCGGGGCGGAGGCGGCCCTCGCCGGGCAGGCCGCGCTCCTCGGGGCGCGCTACGCGTGTTCCGAGGTGCGCGGGAGCGATGCCGCGGCGATCCAGGGCGCGGCACCGGCGGCCCCCGAGGCGCCCACGCCGGGCCGGCCGGACCTGGCCACGGCCTACATCGACTGTGTGGCGGCGCCGACCGGCGGCGGCGTCGAGGTGCACACGGTATTGGTGTCGGGAGGCGAGCTGTGGCACATCACCCTGCTCAAGCCGGAGACCCCGCGGTCGCCCGACGCCGAGGCGGCAGCGTTGAGCGGACTGCACCGGGTCGCGCAGCGCATCCTGGCCTGACAGTCGGCGACACGACCCGCCGACGCCTGTCGGTACAGACGGGAACGGCGCCGGAGCCCCTCAGCATCCGACGCCGTTCCTCTATCCGGCGGATCGAGCACGATCCGACCTTCCTCGCTGCCTTACAAGGCTGCGGGTGGCACCCCCCAGGTGCCCCGATCTCGCGACCGGCCCCTCTGCAGTGTGAAGTCGCAGCCCCTCAGCAACCACTTCACCCTCGCCACCGACCCCTCACGCGGTGACTGCGTCGACCATATGTTGCATCCGAGAACACATCAACCTTATGAGCAGGCGTTCTGTCGCTGACTTTCGGTCAACAACGTCCTGCGGCGTGCCTACCAGCGGTTCTCCGAGCCCCGTTACCAACGAACGTTGGGACGGTTCCGAGGTGGGGGTCCGCGAGCCGCACCCGTGGGTCCGCGCCGACCCGGGACATCCTGTCCCGCACGGGATGTACAGGCGAACCGCGACGAGGGTATTGTTTCTAGTGTTACTGATGCGACGCATGGGACTAGGCTGCCTGCAGCTGGCCCGTGCGCCCGCGTCACCCCGCCCTCGCCGCACCATCGCGGCGCCGCACCGAGGAGACCGATGTCGCGCCGAACCCGGATCATCGCCCCGCTTCTGGCCACGGCAGGCCTCGTCGTCGTCGGCCTCTCCCCCGCCGCCTCAGCGCAGTCACTCGCCGGCTTCACCGGCTCCACCGGATCGGTCGGCGCGTTCGGCTCGGAAACCGCCCCGGTCTCCACTCCTCCGGTGGCCGGCTCGTCCGGGGTCCTCACGATCCCCGTCCCCGCACCGGCGCGCGCCGCCGCCGAGGTCGGCGTCGCCTCCGTCTACCCCACCCACAACGAGACGGTCGGCGTCGCGCAACCGGTGATGATCCACTTCGACGGACCCGTCACCGACCGCGCCCGCGCCGAGGCCTCGGTGGCGATCCGGACCGCCCCCGCGGTCGAGGGCAAGTTCTACTGGGTCGGCGACACCGAACTGCGCTGGCGCCCGCACGAGTTCTGGCCCGCGCACACCTCCGTCACCGTGTGGGCGGGCGGACGCGAACACGCGTTCCGCACCGGCGACGCGATCGTCTCCACCTACGACGACAACACCCACCTCGTCACCGTCACCCGGAACGGCGAGGTCGTCCGCACCATGCGCGCCTCCGCCGGCCGCGACGCCTACGCCACCCACAACGGGATCTACTACAACGGCTGGCGCGACCGCCAGGTGCGCATGGACTCCTCCACCTGGGGCCTGTCCCGCACCGCCGGCGGCTATGACACGACCGTCGAGAACGGCGTCCGGCTCAGCTACGACGGAATCTTCATCCACTCCGCCCCCTGGTCGATCGCCGACCAGGGAGTGCGCAACGTCTCCCACGGGTGCATCAACGTCAGTCCCGAGGACGCGGCCTGGTACTTCGACAACACCGGCAACGGTGACCCGTTCATCGTGGTGAACGGACCTGGCAGGCAGTTCGGCGCCTTCGACGGCCAGGGCGACTGGAACTACTGACCACCGCGCGCCCGAGGGGTCCGACGGTCCCACGGGCGGGGACTTCGGGGCGGACCCCGGGAAACACTTCGGTTGTGGCGCACGACATCTCCTTGTAGAAGTCTGAGCAAGACCAAAAAAAAGTCCCGTCCGTCCCCAGGAGCCCCTCATGCCCCGACACCCCCGCTCCTCGGCAGTCGCCGCGATCCTCGCCGCGGCCGCCCTCGTCCTGGGCATCCCGGCTGCCCCGGGGGCCGCCCCCGCCGCGCAGGCCCAGTCCGTCATGCCGCTGAGCCCGCCCGGCGTCCCCCAGCTCGAGAACGCCCCGCTGCCGACCCCCGTCATCCCGGGAGTGCCCGCGCAGCCCGTGCTCACCTACCCGGTCATCGGACCCGCCCGGCCGGCGCCCGAGTACGGCGACGTCAACGTCTTCCCGACCCCCAACGAGGTCGTGGGTGTCGCGCAGCCGGTCATGTTCTTCTTCGACCGACCCATCACCGACCGGGCCCGCGCCGAGGCGACCATCGGTATCCGCACCGAACCGCCGGTGGCGGGCAAGTTCTACTGGGTCAGCGACCGGGAGGTGCGCTGGCGCCCCCACCAGTTCTGGCCCGTCAACACCTCCGTCACCGTGTGGGCCGGCGGCAAGCGTCAGCAGTCCTTCCGCACCGGCGACGCCGTGATCGCCGAGTTCGACGACCGCACCAAGCTCATCACCGTCACCCGTAACGGCCAGCACGTCCGAACCATGCGCGCCTCCGCCGGCCGCCCCGGCTTGGACACCTACAACGGCATCTACTACACCGGCCAGCGCGGGCGGCAGGTCCGCATGAACTCCGAGACGTTCGGCCTGCGCATCGAGAACGGGGGCTACAACTCGATCGTCCACGACGCCGTCCGGCTCAGCTACGACGGCATCTACATCCACTCTGCCCCGTGGTCCGTGGCCGACCAGGGCGTCCGGAACGTCTCCCACGGCTGCATCAACGTCAGCCCCGAGGACGCCCGCTGGTACTACGACACCACCCGCAACGGCGACCCGTTCATCGTCAAGAACGGCCCCGGTCGGCACTTCGGCGCCTTCGACGGTCAGGGCGACTGGAACTACTGACCCCGGCAGGCCCCGCGGCGGCCGCGGCGGCTCGGGAATCCGCTGGGCCATCCCACTTTTCAACACTTGTACCGTTTCGACCTCGCCGGGTCACCGGTGGTCTATCGTCCGGACAAAGTCCGTTCACCATCGACGACGAGGCTTCCCACCGTGCAGACACCGACCTCCCCGGTCGCCGAGAACCCGGCGGCCGACACCCGGCCCGAGCGCAGGGCGCGGCCCCGACGCGCGCGCCTCGGCGGGCCGCTCGGCGAGAAACTCCTGTTCCTCGCACTGGTACTGCCCAACCTCGCCCTGCTCGGGGTGTTCGTCTACCGGCCGCTGATCGACAACATCCGGCTCAGCTTCTTCGACTGGAACATCTCCTCCCCCACATCCACCTTCATCGGATGGTCCAACTACATCGAGTGGTGGAACCGCGCCGACAGCTGGGCGGTCGTGCAGAACACGGTCATCTTCACCGTCGCGGCCGTGGTGGGGTCGATGGTCCTGGGCCTCGCGTTGGCACTGCTGCTGGACCAGCATCTGGTGGGCCGTGGGATCGTCCGCTCGGCGGTGTTCGCGCCGTTCGTCATCGCCGGCGCCGCCATCGGCGTGGCTTTCCAGTTCATCTTCGACCCCCGGTTCGGGATGATCTCGGCGCTGCTGACGATGGTCGGGCTGCCGGTGCCGAACTTCTATCAGGACCCGGATTGGGCCCTGTTCATGGTCACCGTGACCTACATCTGGAAGAACCTCGGCTACAGCTTCGTCATCTACCTCGCCGCCCTGCAGGCCAAGCCCGCCGAACTCTACGAGGCCGCCGAGATGGACGGCGCCGGACGGTGGGCGACGTTCCGCTCCGTCACCCTGCCGCTGCTGCGCCCCACCACGTTCTTCCTGTCGATCACCGTCATGCTCAACTCGCTGCAGGTGTTCGACATCATCTACGTGATGACCCGCGGCGGGCCGCAGGGCAACGGCACCACCACGATGGTGTTCCAGGTATACCAGGAGACGTTCCAGAACTTCCGCGCCGGCTACGGTGCCACGGTCGCGACCATCATGTTCCTGGTCCTGCTCGTCATCACCGCCGTCCAGGTCCGCGTGATGGACAGGAGGACGACATGAACCCGATCGCCGGCCGGTCGCGGGCCTTCAGGATCGCCGGGTACCTGGCGATGCTCCTGGTACTCGCCACCATCGCCCTGCCCCTGTACTGGGTGCTCGTCACCTCGTTCAAGACGCCCGACATGGTCTACATCCAGCCGCCCGCCTGGTGGCCGGACCCCGTCACCGCGGACCCCTACTCGCGGGTCGTGGAACAGGTGCCGTTCCTGCGCTACTTCACCAACTCGCTCATCATCACGGGCGCGCTGGTCACCGCCAAGCTCGTCCTGGGCATTCTCAGCGCCTACGCGTTCGTCTATCTGCGCTTCCCCGGCCGCGGCCTGGTGTTCATGCTGGTCCTGGCCGCGCTCATGGTGCCCAACCAGATCACCGTGATCTCCAACTACGCGCTCATCTCCCAGCTGGGCTGGATCAACACGTTCCAGGGCATCATCTTCCCGCTCGCCGGCGTCGCGTTCGGCACCTTCCTCATGCGCAACCACTTTCTCACGCTGCCCTTCGAGATCATCGAGGCCGCGCGCATGGACGGCTGCGGTCACATGAAACTGCTGCTGCGGGTCCTGCTGCCCATGAGCTGGCCCACCGTGGTGGCGTTCGCCCTCATCACGATCGTCAACGAGTGGAACGAGTACCTCTGGCCGTTCCTCGTGGCCTCGGACGAGACCGTCGCACCGTTGCAGGTCGGGCTCGCACGCCTCATCTCCACCGACGCCTACATCGACTGGCCGATGGTCATGGCCGCCACGATCCTCACCATCACCCCGATCCTCATCGTGTTCCTGCTCCTGCAACGGCACATGATCAAGGGCCTCACCTCCGGCGCGGTCAAGGGCTGACCGAGCCACCCCGTCCAGTCCCCCCTCCGTCAGGTACGACCTCGAGAAAGGCATCATCGCCATGAATCCCCTGAACCGCAGGCTATTCCTGGGTCTCCTCGGCGCCACCGCCGCCACCGTCACCGTCGCCGGCTGCGCCGGGACAGGAGGCGACGACACCTCCGGCGACGCGAGCGGCGGCGGCGGAGCCGGAGGTGACGCGGGCACCATCACCTTCTGGTCCAACCACCCCGGCGACTCCAAGGCCGTCGAAGAGCAGCTCATCGCCAACTTCAGCCAGGAGAACCCCGACCTCACCGTCAACCTCGTCGACGGCGGCAAGAATTACGAGGAGGTCGCCCAGAAACTCAACGCGGCCCTCACCGGCAACGACGTCCCGGACGTCGTGGTGGTCTCCGACGTCACCTGGTTCAACTTCGCGCTCAACGACCAGCTGACTCCTCTGGACGACCTGTTCGCCGAGGCCGGCGTGGACACCAGTAGCTACGTCGACGCGCTCATCGGTGACTACGAGCTCGAGGGCAAGACCTACGGCCTGCCCTTCGCCCGCTCGACCCCGCTGTTCTACTACAACAAGCAGGTCTGGGACCGGGCCGGCCTGCCCGACCGCGGCCCCGAGAGCTGGGACGAGTTCCTCGACTGGGCCCCGCGGATCCAGGAGGCGATCGGCGACGGCAAGCACGCGATCGCCATGTACGACGGCTCCAACTACCTCGACTGGACCATGCAGAACATGGTGTGGGACGAGGGCGGCGCCTTCTCCCGCGACTGGGAGGCGACCTTCACCGACCCCGCCACCATCGCCGGAGTCGAGAAGCTCAAGCGGATCAACGACGAGGGCTTCCTCGTGGTCTCCGCCGACTCCATCACCGAGTTCGGGTCCGGGTTGGCCGCGTGCGCCATGGCCTCGACCGGCTCCCTGCGGACGGCCATCGAGAACGCCCAATTCGACTTCGGAACCGCCTTCCTGCCCGGCGCCCGGGCCAACTCCTCCTGCCCCACCGGCGGCGCCGGCCTCGCCATCCCCGCCAAGATCTCCGACGAGCGCAAAATCAACGCGCTCAAGTTCATCGACTCCATCACCTCCACCCAGAGCACCGCGATCTTCGCGCAGGCCACCGGCTACATGCCGGTCCGCAGGAACGCGCGCGAAGCCGAGGAGATCCGGGACTACCTGGCCGAGACCCCGCAGGCCGGCACCGCGATCGACCAGCTCGAGTTCACGCGCCCGCAGGACAACGCGCGCGTGTTCGTGCCCAACGGCGGCACCCGGATCGGCGGTGGACTCGACAAGGTCCTCGCCGGCCAGGACGTCCGGCAGGTGATGGAGGAACTCCAGACCGAAACCCAGCAAATCATCGACACGCAGCTCACCCCGAAGCTCGGCTGAGCGGTCTCACCTCCCGCCACTCCGGCGGGACCCGAGACCGCGGGCGGGCGGGTCGGCGACCGACCTCGTCGTCGTCGACCCCCCGCCTCCCCACCACCCCCGCCCAGGAGACCCACCCACCATGGCCACCGCCCGGTTCGACCACGCCACCCGGCGCTTCGACACGTCCTCGGCGCCCGCCGTCGACTCGCTCGACATCGACATCGCCGACGGCGAGTTCCTCGTCCTGGTCGGCCCCTCCGGGTGCGGCAAGTCCACGAGCCTGCGCATGCTCGCCGGGCTCGAGCCGGTCGACTCCGGACGCGTCCTCATCGACGACCGTGACATGCAGCGCGTGGCGCCCCGCGACCGGGACGTGGCCATGGTCTTCCAGAACTACGCCCTCTACCCCACCATGACCGTCGCGCAGAACATGGGCTTCGCCCTGCGCAATGCCGGCGTCAACAAGACCGACATCCGCCGACAGGTCGAGGAGGCCGCCCGGATCCTGCAGCTCGAGGACCTGCTCGACCGCAAGCCGTCCCAGCTGTCGGGCGGCCAGCGCCAGCGCGTCGCCATGGGCCGGGCGATCGTGCGCCGCCCCAAGGTCTTCTGCATGGACGAACCCCTGTCCAACCTCGACGCCAAACTCCGCGTGTCGACCCGCGGCGAGATCGCCGGGCTGCAGCGTCGGCTCGGCGTGACCACCGTGTACGTCACCCACGATCAGGTCGAGGCGATGACCATGGGCACACGGGTCGCCGTGCTCGACAAGGGCGTCCTGCAGCAGGTCGCCGCGCCCCGAGAGCTCTACGACCGGCCCGCCAACGCCTTCGTCGCCGGGTTCATCGGCACCCCCGCCATGAACCTCGTCGAGGTGCCCGTCGCCGGGGGTCGCGCCCTCGTGGGCGACGCCAAGATCGACGTGCCTGCCTCGCTCGGCGGCCGCGACCGCATCATCCTGGGCGCGCGCCCCGAAGCCCTGCGGCTGGTCGGCGCCGGCGAACCCGGGCTGGAGCTGACGGTCGACCTGGTGGAGGAACTCGGCGCAGAGGCGTTCGCCTACGGGCACTCCGACGCCGGCGACCGCGTCGCGATCCGCCTCGACCGCGGGCACGGTACGGCGGTGGGCGAACGAATCCGCGTGCGCCACATCGACGCCGAGGTCCACGCGTTCGATACCGAGACCGGCGACCGCATCGACTGAGCGCCAGCCCGTTCCGGCCACAGCCGCTCCTCGCCATGGCGTCTCGCATGTGCGCCGGTAGGCGGCGACAGCAGCCGCCCCTCTCGATGGCGTCTCGCCCACCCCGCGGAGCGTGCGAGACGCCATGCCGGGGAGCGGCTGCGTGGGCGGGCCCTGATCGGCTGGGTGGGCGGGCTCCGATCAGCGTGGCGGGACGGGCGCGAGCGCGCCCACGAGCTGGTCGGCGGGCACGCATCGGGGCGCGGGCGCGTCGAGTCCCGCGCGGTGGACCGGCCCGCCGCGCCCACTGCGCAGCGACCCACCCAGCGCATCGATCACCAGATCCACCGCGCGCGGAGAGGCCAGCACGGTGAGATGCCCTGATCGGTCGACCTCGCACCCGTCCTGCAGACGGACCACCCGCAGGTCGACGAAGTCCGGCACCTGCGGCGCGAGCACCGGGCCGGTGAGCTCGTCGTAGTCGGACGACACGGCCACGTAGCGCACACCGCGCGCGAACGGCACGCCCTCGTCGCCCAGCCAGGCCAGGGTCGCCTGCGCGTCGCGTTCGGCGGTCCCGGCGGACAGCACGCCGAGCAGGTCGGTGACGAACTCCGGCGGTCCCTCGCCCGACCGCGCGGTATCGGCGCCCAGCGTCACAACCGTCCGCACCGAGTCGGCCCGCGCGGTGGCGGCGACGTAGGAGGCGACGATCGCGCCCTGCGAGTGCCCCACCAGGTCGATCTCGGCAGCGCCGGTGAGCGCGCGCACCCGATCGATCTCCGCGGCGAGCTGCGGTGCGGACGCCCCGGTGAGCGAGTCCAGCCCGCCGGCGGCGCCCAGCCCGGGCAGCGCCCCGACGGTCGGCGCCCACACGCAGTACCCCTCCGCCGCCAGCGCCGCCCCGAGCGTCGCCCACGAGTTGCCGCCGTTGAGCCCGGTGCCGTGGACGAGGATCACGGGCGTCGGCCGCGCGGCGGTCGGTCGGCAGTCGTCGCGGTTGAGGCCGGGCGGGTCGGCGAGGCCGTGCGTGAGCTGGTGAACCGCGCCGTCCCACCAGCGCCACGGCACTCCGTCGGCCGGCGCTCCGTCGACCGCAGGCGCTGCGGAGGAGACCGAGTCGGTGGGCACCGCGGGGACGGCGGCCGCCGGCCTCGCGGTGGGTCCGGGAAGAGACGGGGTGACGACGACGAGCGCCACCACCGCGATCAGGCCCGCGATCACCGAGGCGGCCGGACGGGCACGCCGGGCCGCCGGCCCAGGCCGGTCCGCGTGCCCGGCGGGGCCTGCGTGTCCTGGGTTGTTCACGAGCCCGGCGGGCCTGGGAGAGCGGGCACCGGCAGGGCGGGGGTCGGGCCCAGGTAGAGGGCCACGGCCTCGCAGCGCGGTTCGCGCGGGTGCGCCGGGTCGAGGGCGTTGAGCACGAAATCGGCCGTGCGGCCGTCCGCGGCAATCGCCAGGTGCTCGGCCCGGTTCTGCTCGCAACCGTCCTGGATGACGACGTTGGTGGCGCGCGGCCCCTCCACGATCCCGGAGGTGAAGGGCTGGACCAGCTGGTCGTACCGCGTCACGAGGTTGAGGTAGGTCACGTCCGGCGCGTACGGGGTGCCACCGGACCACAGCAGGTCGAGCGTCTCCGAACCCGCCGCCATCTGACCGAGCGCGGGCGCGACCTCGACGGCGCGCCCCCGGTCCCCGCTGGCCAGGGCCGTCCCGATCGCCCCGGATCCGGTCCCGCGGGAACCGTGCCACAGGGGGGCGATCGCCGCTACGGTGCCCACCCTGCCGGGCCGACCGACCTTTGCCACCAGGCCTGACACGAGCGTGCCCTGCGAGTGGCCGACGAGGTCGACCTGCTGCGCTCCGGTGGCGGCGAGAACCCGGTCGATGAACTCACCGACCTGCGGGACCGACACCTCCGTGATGTCCGAGAGCCCGCCCAGCACACTGACCGGCCAGGGCTGCCCGGGGAGCGCACCGTAGGTGAGGGTGAACACGCAGTAGCCCTCGTTGTGCAGCAATGGCCCGTAGGTCGCCCAGTTGGTCACCGCCCCGCCGGTCGTGCCGTGGACGAGGACGACCGGGCGGGGCTTGTCCGCGGTGGGACGGCACGACCAGTCGTTGGCTCCGGCCAGGTCCGTGTCCGGCGCGGTGAGCGCCTGCGCGGCCCCGGCGAAGAACGAGTACGGCACGGGCAGCGGCGCCCGCGTCGACGGGTCGGTCGTCGGTGCCGGCTGTGCGGTCGCGGCGCCCGCACCGACGACGGTGAGCGTGGCGGCCATGGCGAGGGTGGTGACGAGTGCCGTGGCGATGGCGCCGGCAGCGCGCAGTAGCGTCATCTGCTCATTAAGCCACGGCCCGTGATCATCGGCAGGTCCTTCGCGTAGACGAGTCCGGGCGCCGCAGCGACGACCGCCTCGACGGAGTTGACCAGCCGCATCGCGGTGACCCGCATCCCGGACTCGTTGTGATCACCGTGTTCGGCGTGGTGGCCGAACTCGATCCGCATCGCCGGCTCCCCGGAGATCTCGACGCGGTAGCAGCCGTCGCCGTGATCGGGCCGCGGCCAGTCGGGGGCCTGATCGTCGGCCGTGCGGGTGACGTGTTCCAGCACGATGCGGTCCTCGCCGTCGACCTGTCCCACCACCTCGAACCGCAGCGCCGCCTGCGTCCCCTCGGGCACCTCGCACGCGAGCAGCGACAGGTCCCGGACGGCGGGCAGACGCTCGTGCCGCTCGACCAGCGGCTCGTCGAGGGTGACGTCGAGGGCGGCGGCGAGCTGCCGGACCACCGACCCCCATCCGGCGGCGAGCATCCCGGGCCGCAGCAGCGGCGGCAGGGTGTCCATGGGCTGCCCGAAGCCGAAGAGCCGACGCATGGTCTCGCCCTGGTGGTAGACGGAGTAGTCGGCGATCTCGCCCACCCGGATGTGGTCGATCCGCCGGGACAGGCTCGTCATGACCAACGGCAGCACGTCGTTGGCGAAGCCGGGGTCGATGCCGTTGACGTGCAGTGTCGCGCCGCCCTCCCGCCCGGCGGCGTCCAGCGCGGCGATCATCTCCTCCGGGATGGTGCCGTGCGGGAACTGCAGCAGCACCGGCCCGGAGGCGACGACGTCGACCCCGGCGCGCAGGAACCGTTGGAAGTCCTCGATCGCCTCCATGAACCGCGTCTCGGTCTCCGCGGTGTAGACGACGACGTCGGGGTCCAGGGCGAGTAGCGCGGCGGCGTCATCGGTGGCGGCGACGCCCAGGTCGCGGCCCATCCCGGCGAGCCGACCCGCGTCCCGGCCGACCTTCGCCGGGTCGGAGACGAACACGCCCACCAGCTCGAGCTCGGGCCGGGCGTCGATCCCCTCGACCGCCATCCGCCCGAGGTACCCCGTCGACCACTCCACGACCCGGATCGTCATGGGAGTTGACCCTATGCGACGGCCCGGGTGCCGGGGCGGGTCACGTGGTGCCGGGTCACGTGGCGTCCGGGCGGGTCACGCGGCGGGTCACCTGTCCTGGGGCGACGGTCCCCGCTCGGGCACGTCCTTGGGGGCGCCCGGGCTCTCGGCCTTGCGGGTGCCGCCGACGTGGGCCTCCTCGCGCATCCGCTCGCTCATGTGCGGGTAGTGCAGCTCGAACGCGGGGCGCTCGGAGCGGATGCGCGGCAGGCTCGCGAAGTTGTGGCGCGGCGGCGGGGACGAGGTGGCCCACTCCAGGGAGTTGCCCGCGCCCCACGGGTCGTCCACCAGGACGAGATCGCCGTAGCGCCAGCTGGAGATGATGTTCCAGATGAACGGCAGCATCGCGATGCCGAGGATGAACGAGCCGACGGACGAGATCTGGTTGAGGACGGTGAAACCGTCCGAGTCGAGGTAGTCGGCGTACCGACGCGGCATGCCCTGGTTACCCAGCCAGTGCTGGACCAGGAACGTGGTGTGGAAGCCGATGAACGTCAGCCAGAAATGCCACTTGCCCAGCCGCTCGTCCAGCATGCGGCCGGTCATCTTGGGGAACCAGAAGTAGATCCCCGCGAAGGTGGCGAACACGACGGTGCCGAACAGGACGTAGTGGAAGTGCGCCACCACGAAGTACGAGTCGTGCACGTGGAAGTCGATCGGCGGGGCCGCGAGCATGATGCCGGTCAGGCCGCCGAACAGGAACGAGACCAGGAAGCCCAGGGCGAAGAGCATCGGCGTCTCGAAGGTGATCTTCCCGCGCCACATGGTGCCGATCCAGTTGAAGTACTTCACGCCGGTGGGCACGGCGATGAGGAACGTCATGAAGGAGAAGAACGGCAGCAGCACCGCGCCGGAGGCGAACATGTGGTGCGCCCACACGCTCATGGACAGCGCGGCGATGGCCAGTGTCGCGAAGACGAGGCCGGCGTAGCCGAACAGCGGCTTCCGGGAGAACACGGGGAGGATCTCCGTGATGATCCCGAAGAACGGCAGCGCGAGGACGTACACCTCGGGGTGGCCGAAGAACCAGAAGAGGTGCTGCCACAGGATGGCCCCGCCGTTCGCCGGGTCGTAGATCCGGCCGCCGAACGTACGGTCGTAGAAGACGCCCATCGCGGCCGCCGTCAACAGCGGGAAGATGAGCAGGATCAGCACCGACGTGACGAGGATGTTCCACGTGAAGATCGGCATCCGGAACATCGTCATGCCGGGCGCGCGCAGGCAGATGATGGTGGTGACGAAGTTGACGGCGCCGAGGATCGTGCCGATGCCGCCGATGCCCACGCCGAGGATCCACAGGTCCGCGCCCACGCCCGGGGAGTGGATCTTGTCCGCGAGCGGCATGTACATGGTCCAGCCGAACGATGCCGCTCCGCCGGGCGTGATGAAGCCGGTGAGCAGGACGACGCCGCCCAGCGCGAACAGCCAGTAACCCATGGCGTTGAGTCGCGGGAACGCCACGTCCGGCGCGCCGATCTGCAGCGGCATGACGTAGTTGCCGAACCCCACCACGATCGGCGTCCCGTAAAACAGCAGCATCACGGTGCCGTGCATGGTGAACAGCTGGTTGTACTGCTCGTTCGAGAGGAACTGCATACCGGGGAAGAACAGCTCCGCCCGGATCAGCAGCGCCATGAGGCCGCCGATCGAGAAGAGGACCAGGCTTGTGGCGATGTACATCAGGCCGATCTTCTTGTGATCGGTCGTGGTGAACATCTCCCGCCAGGAGAGCCCGAACGGCCGCCGGATGGCGGGAGCGTCCGCAGCGGTGACCGCCCGCCCGGGCGGCACGAGAACGTCTGACATCGATACCCCGTTCCTCTTCACGGACGAGACGGGACGCGGCGGTCGCCGCGTCCCGCGCCACGACCGGCGCCAAGATCAGGTGACGGCCTTCACCGTACGCGTCCGCCGGCGGAACGGAGCGGTATCGCCCCCGAGAGGGCTTACCAGATGCTCACCCGCTCCTCAGGTGCCAGCCACAGCCCGTCCGCGTCGGTCACGCCGAACGCCTCGTGGAAATCGTCGAGGTTGCGCACCACCTGATTGCAGCGGAACTCCGGCGGCGAGTGCGGGTCCACGGCGAGCCGCCGGGCGGCCTCCTCGGCGCGTGTCTTGGTGCGCCACACGATCGCCCACGAGGTGAGGAGCCGCTGGATGCCGGTCATGCCGTCGATCTCGGGGCCCACGTCCGTACCCTGGGCGGGTTCGCCGTCCGAGCCCTGCGCCAACCGGTAGGCCAGCAGCGCGATCGTGAGGCCGCCCAGGTCACCGATGTTCTCCCCCACCGTGAAGGCCCCGTTGACGTGGTCCTTCTCGGGGTCGAGGCCGTCCGGGGTGAGGCCCTGGTACTGGGCGATCAGCGCGTCCACGCGGGTCCCGAACGCCTCGCGGTCGTCGTCGGTCCACCAGTCGACCAGGTTGCCGTCGCCGTCGTACTTCGCCCCCTGGTCGTCGAAGCCGTGGCCGATCTCGTGCCCGATCACCGCGCCGATCGCCCCGTAGTTGGCGGCGTCGTCGGCGTCGGCGTCGAAGAACGGCGGCTGCAGGATCGCGGCCGGGAAGACGATCTCGTTCATCACCGGGTTGTAGTAGGCGTTGACGGTCTGCGGCGTCATGTGCCACTCGTCGCGGTCGACGGGCCCGCCCAGCTTGCCCAGTTCGTACTCGTGCTCGAACCGGGCGGAGCGCCGGACGTTGCCGATGAGGTCGTCGGCGCGGACCTCGAGCGCCGAGTAGTCGCGCCACTTGTCCGGGTAGCCGATCTTCGGCTCGAACGCCTTGAGCTTGTCCAGCGCGCGCTCGCGGGTGGCGGGGGTCATCCACGGCAGCCGGCTGATCGAGTAGCGGTACGCGGCGGTGAGGTTGGCGACCAGCTCCTGCATGTGCGCCTTGTGGCCGGGCGGGAAGTGGCGGGCCACGTACTCCTTGCCGACCTCCTCGCCGAGGGCGGCCTCGACCGCGCCGACGCCACGCTTCCAGCGGGCCTTGTTCTCCTCGGTGCCGGACATCGCGGTGCCGTAGAAGCGGAAGTTCTCCTCGACCAGCTCCGTGGGCAGGTACGGCGCGCGGGACGAGACGATCCGCCAGCGCAGCCACTCCTTCCACGTCTCGAGCGGCTCGTCGGCCCAGAGCCCGGCCACCGCGGTGAGGAAGTCGGGCTGCATGGCGACGAGCCGGCCGAGGGTCTCCTCGGTGCCGCCGAGCTCGCGTGCCCAGTCGTGCCACGGGAAGCCGGGGGCGAGTGTCGGCAGCTCGTCCCAGGTCACGGGGTTGTAGGTCTTGTCCGCGTCGCGGCGGGCCACGACGTCCCAGTGCGCGGCCGCAATACGCGTCTCCAGCGCCAGGATGCGCCCGCCGCTCTCGCGGGCCGCGGTGGCGTCCGCCAGCCCGGCCAGCTCGAGCATCCGCGCGATGTGCTCCGTGTACTGCTCGCGGATCCGCGCGTACTGGTCCTCACGGTAGAAGGACTCGTCGGGGAGTCCGATGCCGTACTGCATTAGGTAGAGGATGTACTCGGTGGAGTTCTTGGCGTCGTTGTTGACGTAGGCGCCGATGAGTCCGCCGACGCCGACCTTCTCGAGCCGCGCCATCGCCAGCGCGAGCGAGTCCGCGTCACCGGCGCCGTCGACCTCCGCCAGATCCGGCGCCAGCGCCTCGACGCCGGCCGCCTCCACCGCGTCGGTGTCCATGAACGAGGCGTAGAACGCGCCGATCCGGGAGTCGACCGGGGCGTCGGTGATGATGTCGCGCACCCGCTCCTCGGACAGGTCGCGCAGCGCGAGGAACGCGCCGTCGATCGGCCGGTCCGCGGGAATCACGTGATCACGGATCCACGTGCCGTTGACGTGTTGGTACAGGTCGTCCTGCGGCCGGACGTCCGTGTCGACGTACCGCAGGTCCAGGCCCGAGGGGCGAGGGGCGTCGGTGGTGGGAATCTCGGTCGCTGTCATGCGACCAGGTTACGGAAGGGCGCGGCCCGCGCGGGCGGGATGACGACGGCGAGGACCCGCGGCGGCCGTCCCGGGATCAGGGCAGACCGTGGCGGGCGTTGTGCTCCTTCGCCCCCTGATAGGCGTCGACCATCCCCCAGACCCAGAACCCGAACATGATCGGCAGCCCGATGAGGACCACCGAGAGCAGCACGCCCACGCCGTAACCCGCCAGGATCCCGACGCCCCTACCGACCCGGCCGTTGAGCATCGTGCCCAGGCCGGGGATGAGCAGTGAGGCCACGAGCATCAGCGCGGGGTCCTTGCGGGCGGCCGGCGGGTACTGGCCGTAGGGCTGCATCGCCCCGTACTGCTGGGCGTAGGGCTGACCGGGCTGGCCGTATTGCGGCATCCCGTACTGCTGCATGTCATAGGGCTGGGCGTAGGGCTGCGTGTACGGCTGGGTCCCGTAGCCCGGTTGCGCGCCGTACTGCGCCGGATCGTACTGCCCCGCGCCGTACTGACCCGCGCCGTACTGACCGCCGTACGGGTCACCGAACGCGGTGTCTCCGAACGCCGTGTCGCCGACGTCGGAGCCCGGGTACCCGCGGACCCCCTCCTGCTGGGCCCACGTGTCGTAGCGCTTCTCGAAGTCGCGGTCGCCGGACCGGTCGTCGGGGCGGTCGGAGGCGGTGCCGTCAGCGGGAGTGCTCATGGGCCCACACTAACGCGGGGCGGCGGCGGGCCGGTCGCGGCGAGCACACGATCGGGTGCTCGAGCAGACCGCCAGCACACCCGGCCTCAGACGCGCTGCCCCTCTGCCCTGCGCTGCGAAAGTGCACGCTTTTGGCGGACCCACGCTGCGGCGATGGACCATTCCGCCAGCGCGAGCCGGAGAGGCAGCGCATCTCGCGTGGGTCGCGCTGGGTGATTGTCCGGCACGCACGGCCGACGCCGACGTGCACTGCGGGAGCGTCGCGGATCGCCGCACCGTCGACACCGAGCTCCGGTGGGAGAGCCTCAGTTCCGGGCGGTCATCCCGGGCCGGGCCCAGATGTCAGCGCAGTCCACGCACGCGTCGTCCGAGATGAGGCCGACGCGCTGGAGCTGTCCGTACATCCAGCAGCCCAGGCAGAAGCCGAGCGCCGCCTCCGCGAGCGCGGCCAGCACCAGCACGCCGAGCACCACGACCCCCGCCGTGTTCAGTCCTCCCAGGAACAGTCCGAACGCGACCGACGACATGACCAGGCCGATGGTCTGGGCGAACCGCTTGGGCGCCCCGGAGACCAGCTTCGGCTCGGCGCTCACCCGCGGAGCGAGCACGTGCACGGAGAGCCGGCCGAACGGCGAGTACCGCGGGCCGCCCGCGACCCGCAGCGCGAAGCCGACGACCAACGCCCCGGCGAGCAAGATCCGGGCGGGCGACGGCACGAGAATCGTGACGATCGCGAGGGCCACCACGAGGGCGGCGGTGCAGCGGGCGGCATAGTCGTTGACGACCTCGGGGAAAGCGAACGCCTCGCGCAGACTCATGGCCTCACCTCTCGATCACTGCGGATAGACCGATCTGTCTATCGCCGGATCGAGCCTACTCCTGCCGACCGCGATCCGGGAGGCCCGGCCGGCGCTGTGACCGCGATCCGGGAGGCCCGGCCGGCGCTGTGCCCGCGACCCGGGAGGCTCGGCCGGGACGGCGGCCGCCGCGGCCTAGGCTGACGGCCGTGGCCCCACCGTTGCGACGTCGCTCGAGCTCTCCCCGTCCCCCCGCCGCCCCCGCGCTCCCCCGGCGCGACCAGCTCGGTCCGCCCCGCTCGGACGTAGAGCCCGACGGCCTGTGGGACGGCGTCCTGGCCACCGCCGACCACGTACCGGGCCCGGAGGAGGGCGCCGTCGCGATGGGCGGGATGGAGATCCGCGAATCCGCACTCGAGGACCTGCGGCTCAGCGGAGCCCGCGCCGACGGCCTCCGGCTCACCGACGTGGTGATCAGCGGGTGCGACCTGTCCGGACTCGTCGCCGACGGGGCCAACCTCACGCGGGTGCGGTTCGTCGGCTGCCGACTGACCGGCATCGTCCTGTCCGACGCGCGCCTGACCGACGTGTCGTTCGAGGACTGTCACGCCGACATGATCAACCTGCGGATGGCGCGCCTGCAGCGGGTACGCCTGGCCGCGACCCGCTGCCGTCAGGCAGACCTCCTCGAGGCGCAGATCGCCGACCTCACGACCGAGGGGGCCGACCTGCGCGGCGCGACCGTCGAGCGGGCGAGCGTCACGGCCGCGGACCTGCGCGGCGCGGACCTCGACGACCTGCGCGGGGCCTCGACACTGCGGGGCGCGCTCATTTCGCCCGAACAGGTCCTGGGCGTCGGACTCGCCCTCATCGGCGAGGCGGGGATCCGGGTCGAGTAGCGCAGCCGGCCAGTCCGGGCCGGCCGCATCGCGCGCGGCGTCAGGCCAGATGCGAGGCGGACGTCCGCCACTGGTTGACGGCCCGGTTGATGATCGCCTGGAGCTGGAGGATCTGGTCGCGGTCGGTGAGCGTGATGCCGGCGGCCCCGGTGCGCAGCCGGAGTTCCGGCACCCCGCGGTCCGCGCCGTCCTCGTCCAACACCACGGTCTCGGCGACGGACACCTCGAGAAACGGGTCGTCGTCCGGACCGTCGATCTCCGTGACGAGGTCCTGCCGGTAACGAGGGGTGGTGAGGTCGATGGCATCGGTCATGAGGGGCACTCCCGACTGGTCGGTGGGATCGCCTTAAGGGTAGGTGAGAAAAGCAGGTCAACGTACGCGTGGGACAGTGTGTGACGGGTTGTTGTGAATCCGTGACCCACGCCACCCCCGGGCGGCGATCCGGCCCGCCCCCACCCCGGCCGACCCCGCGTCCGCCTTGGTGGAGCCCGGGGCCCCCTGGTCTGGACGCGCCTCCCGAACTGGACAGTTGTGGAGAAAGTTGCGCGAGTTGCTTGTGTGACTGTTGTGGTTGCCACATACTCACCCCATGACTACTGCCGGATCGTCAGCCCGACGCGCCCTCCTCCCCCGACTTGTCGTCGCCCTGGCCTCTGCAGCAGCTCTCTCGGTCGGCCTCCTCGTCGTCGTCATCTCCCCCCGCGCCGACGCCGAGGTGCCGCTCTCGCCCGTCTACCACGGCCTCGCGCAGGGCCTCGACGCGTCCAGCTGGCAGCACCCACACGGTGCCGGCGTCGACTGGCACGCCGCCGCCGCGGCCGGACAGTCCTTCGCGTTCATCAAGGCCACCGAGGGCAGCGGGCCGGCCAACCGGTACTACGAGGCGGACGTCGCCGAGGCGCGCGCCGCCGGGATGCTCGTCGGCGGCTACCACAAGGCCCGGCCCGCGATGGACCCCGCGCAGCAGGCCCACGCGTTCGCCGACCGCCTGCAGTCGGTGGGCGGCCCTCAGTTGCCGCCCGTGCTGGACCTCGAGACCGACGAGGGGCTCGACGCCCGGCAGCTCGCCGACTGGACGCAGGTCTTCCTCGACACGCTCGCGCACCGCACCGGCCGCACGCCGATCCTCTACACGTACCGCTACTTCTGGATCGACCGCATGGCCAACACCCCGCGCTTCGCCGAGTACCCGCTGTGGCTCGCCGAGTACGGCGTGTCCGAGCCGACGCTGCCCATGATCGGCGGCTGGGACCAGTGGCTGTTCTGGCAGCGCTCGGAGACCGGCGAGGTGCCCGGGTTCGCCGACGACGTGGACCTCAACGTCTTCGCCGGCACCCGCGCGGACCTCGACGCGTGGCTCGGGCCCGTCGAGCCCGCGCCCGCTCCCGAGAACGCCCCGGCGCCCGCTCCCGAGGCCGTACCCGCCCCGGCTCCGGCCGCCGAGGCCCCCGCCCCGATCCCGCCCGAGGTCCCCGTGCCCGTCGAGGCCGTCACGATCCCCGTCCCGCGCGATCTCCCGACGCCGGACGGCGTGCGGCTGCCCGAGTCCATCGAGGTGCCCGCGGAGGTCATGGCGCAGCTGGCGGACGGGCTGCGCTAACGCCGCCGCCTGGCGAGCACCGCGCGCCAGCCCACCAGGAACACCCCGGTGACGACGCCGGCCACGATCATGAAGCTCCAGTGCGGCACCCGGCCGTCGCCGAGCCCGCGGATCACCATGCCCACCACCAGCGTGGCCAGCCACAGCAGGACGCCCGAGCCGATCGAGGAGGGCTCCCGGCGGCCGGCCAGCAGGACGAGCCAGCCCACCGCCAGGCCCACGAGGAACGGCCACGCGGTCCCCCACACCTGCGCCACGCCCAGGCCCTCGGAGTGTGCGCCGCGCCCGAAGGTGGAGAACACCACCACCAGTACGGCGTCGAGCACGATCATCACCGGTACGGCCACGGGCCTCACCTGTCCTTCTCTTCCCGGGCCTCCCGGCCGGCGAACGGGTGGGAGTTCGCCCCCGACGAGTCGTCCGCGGCGCCGTCCTCCCGCACCCGCACGCGGAGGAGCGGGAGCGGGCCGGAGTCATGGGTCACCGTCGGGCGCCAGGGCGTGCCGTGCAGCGGCCACATCGCGGTGAGCGCGGCCGGCGGGGCCGCCGCGACGGTCGCCCGAAGCTGTGCGGTGCGCGACGACGGTGACGACGACGAGGACTGCTCGCCCGGGTCGTCCTCGCCCAACGGGTCGGCGTCGGGGTCGACGTCCACGACACCCCGGTAGAAGAGGAAGAAGACCACCCACCCGGCCAGGGCGACCAGCACGAAGCTGACGATGCGATAGACGAACACGGTCGCGAAGGCCTGATGCGCGCCGAGGCCGCCCGCGGTCAGGGCGGTGATGAGCGCGACCTCGACGGTCCCCAGACCGCCGGGTGTGATGGGGGCGGTGGCGACGATCTTGCCGGTGACGTAGGCGATGCACAGGCCGCCGATGCTGTGCTGGGCACCGACCGCGTTGGCGGCCGCCCACAGGCAGCCGATGTCGGCGATCCAGTTGAGCAGGGAGAACGCGAACGCCTGCGCGATCTGCCGCTTGCTCAGGTCGACGGCGTCGGCCTGCTCGACGACCTTGCGCACGCCGGCCGCGCCATGGTCGGCGGGCTTGCGACGCCGGGCGTTGAGCCAGCCCAGGACCGCCAGCACCGATCCCTCGATCTTGTCCGGGTGGCGGGCCGCCCACTGGACCACCACGACGATCGCGACCAAGCCGAACGCCGACAGGACCAGCAGGAACGGGTTGGACACCGAGCCGACGAGGAAGAAGCCGAGCAGGGCGAGCAGCACGATGCCGACGGTCGACATGACGCCGGAGATGACGAGCTGCCACGACGCCACCACCCGGGTCGCGCCCCACTGCCGGGTCTTGCGGTACGTCAGCGTGGTGCCGAAGACCTGCCCGCCGGGGATGCAGGTGGAGAAGGCGTTGGCGGAGAACACGAGGCCGACGCTGGCCCAGTAGCCGACGCGGACGCCGGCGGACTGCAGCAGCACCTTCTGCACGGAGCCGTAGCTCGACATGGACAGGTAGGAGAAGACGAGCGCGGCCGCGATCCAGCCCCAGTGTGGCCGGGCGACGGCCTCGAAGCCCTCGGCGAAGAACGGCATCTGGCCGCGGAGCCAGTACAGGATGAAGCCCAGGACGGCGAGCGTCGCGCCGGCCTTCAACCACGGGTTGCCCAGGACAGCCCGGATACGGCGCCGTACCTCGGCGCCCCGCGTCCCCGTCATTGCCTCACCATAACCAGAGCGTGCCGCCCGTCCCAGGATCCCACACCGGGGACCCGGGGCGGCGGTCACGCCTCTGGATCCTGTCGACGTTCCTGCATCAGGCGGGCGATCAGTTCGGAGGCGGGGATCTTGCCGCCGGGGGCGGACCCGGGCTCGTCGTCGTACTCCGTGTCGTACACGGGCTCGTACTCGGACTCGGGCTCGGCCTGCGGCTCCGGCTCGGGGGCCGGCTCGGGCTCGGCCTGCGGGGCGCTCGTGTCCTCGGGCTCGCGGTCGAGCACGGCGACCGACGTGGCGGCCCCGGCCGGCGCGTGCGCCGCCCCGGCGCCCGCCTCACCGGAGTCCGTGGCGGCGGCGTCCGGGTCCGCCGACGGTCCCGCGACCGCGTTCCCGGCCGTTCCCGTGCGGTCGGCCTCGGCGGGCCGACCGGTGAGGAGCTCGGGCTCGTCGTCGATCTCCGCCTCGCCCAGGCCGATCCGCTCCTGGACCCGCTTCATCCACTTCGGCGCCCACCAGTTGTCGGTGCCGAGCATCTGCATGACCGCCGGCACCAGCAGCATGCGGATGACGGTGGCGTCGATGATGAGCGCGGCGATCATGCCGAACGCGATGTACTTCATCATCACGATCTCGGAGAAGGCGAATGCGCCCGTCACCACGATAAGGATGAGCGCCGCCGACGTGATGATCCGGCCGGTCTGCGCGACGCCGCTGCGGATCGCCACCGCGGTGCGCGCGCCGCGGGAGCGGGCCTCGACCATGCGCGAGACGAGGAACACCTCGTAGTCCGTGGACAGTCCGTAGATGATCGCCATGAGCAGCACCACGACCGGCGAGGTGAGCGGGCCCGGCGTGAAGCCGAGCAGCCCGGACAGGTGCCCGTCGACGAAGATCCACGTGAGGATGCCCAGCGTGGCGCCCAGGCCGAGCATGTTCATGATGGCCGCCTTGATCGGCAGCACCAAGGACCCGAACGCCAGGAACATCAGCAGCGTCGTGGCCACGAGGACGTACAGGACGAACCACGGCAGCCCGGCGATCAGGGCGTCGACCGAGTCCTTCTCCATCGCGGGGTTGCCGCCGACGAACACCTCGGTCCCGGCGGGGATCGGGAAGGACTGCAGGTACTCGACGGTCTCGGTGGCCGCGTTGCGGTCCTCCACGCCGGCCTGCAGCACCACGACCTCGCGGCCCTGCGAGTCCTGCTCACCCGAGCGGGCGAACTGGAACGGGCCGGTGAGCCCGGGCGCGGAGTTGGCGGCCGAACGGATCTGCGACAGCGTCGCACCGTCCGAGCCGAGGACCACGAGCTTGACCGGGTCGGTGCGGGTGCCCGGGAAGTTCTGGTCGTACTCCTCCTGCGCGACGCGCGTGGGGTTGTCGGGCGGCAGGTAGGTCTCGTTGATGCCGCCGAACTTCACGCCCGAGAACGGGATGATGAGCGCGACCAGCACCACGACGACCGGGATCGCCACGGCCACCGGGCGCTTCATGGAGAAGTCGGCGACACGGCCGAACAGGCCGTTCTCGACCTCCTCGCGGGTCCGGTGCCGCTGCATCCGCTTGATGCCGAGCGCGTCGACGCGGCGGCCGAGCAGCATGAGCACGGCCGGCAGCAGGGTGACCGAGAGCGCGGCGGCGAGGATCACCGCGGCGATCGCGCCGTAGGCGACGGACTTGAGGAAGTCCTGCGGGAAGACCAGCAGGCCCGACAGGGTCACGCCGACCATGACCGCCGAGAACACCACGGTCCGGCCGGCGGTGGCCACGGACCTGCGCACCGCGGCGTCCGGCGGATAGCCCTCGGCCATCTCCTCGCGGAACCGGCTCACCACGAACAGTCCGTAGTCGATCGCCAGGCCCAGACCGATGAGGGTGACGACGTTCTGTGCGAACGAGTTGACGGGCGTGACCAGCGACAGCAGGTGCAGGGCGCCGAGCGAGCCGAGGATCGTCAGCACACCCACCGCGACCGGCAGGAACGCGGCCACGACGCCGCCGAAGACCACGATGAGCAGGAGGAACACGAGCGGCAGCGCGATGAGTTCCGCACGCACGAGGTCGGCGTCCATCCCGTCCTGCAGGGCGCCGGCGACGGGCTGGAGGCCGGCGATGTCGGTCTCGATGCCCTCGACCGGGATCTGGTCCTCGATCGCCCGGAAGTTCTGGAGGATCTCCTCGGCCTCGCCGGCGATCTGGATGGAGGCCACCGCGATGCCGGCGTCACGGTTGACCAGGGCCGGCGACTGGTTGAACACGAAACTGGTCACACCGGTGACCTGGTCGGGGTTCTCGGTACGGATCGACTCCAGCGACTGCCGGATGGGCTCCTGGAACGCCGGGTCGTCGACCGACGTGCCCTCGGGGGCGTGGTAGGAGACCACGACGTCGCCGAGCGCGTCGCGCCCGTACGCCTCCTGCTCGAGCTGCTCGGCGGTCGCCCATCCGCTGTCGGGGTCCTCGAAGCCGCCCTGGCCGAACGGGTTGCCGAACGCGGAGCCGGCGAGGCTGAGGAACGCCATGACGAGCACGGAGCAGATCAGGACGAGGATGCGGCGGCGGGCGACGAACCGCCCGAGTGAGTTGAACACCGGGGAAGCTCCTAGCGCGAGGTGAGCAGTGCCGACAGCGGCCGCAGCGGCTGCAGCCAGGCACCCTCGTCGGGCAGGTTGTCGAGGCTGACGCGCGGCAGCGGCTCGCGGAACACCCCGGGGATGTCCTCGAGGTCGAGGAACGTGATGGTGTCGTGCTGGACGGCCCAGGTGGCGTGCTCGCGGAACCCGATCACGGCGACCGGGATGTCCTCGGCCAGCTCCTCGAGGGGCTCGCGGAACGCCTGCCCGTCGGCCGAGGCCACCACGACGCCGGCGAGTCGGCCGGACTCGGCGCGCCGGTCGATGTGCTCGAGCATGTCGTCGTCGACGTCGGAGTCGTCGCTGGTCTTGGGCTTGGCGAAGACGGCGAAGCCGACGTTGCGCAGCGCCTCGACCCACGGACGGACGTTGTCCGAGGTGCCGGGGACGATGTTGGTGAAGACGGTCGCCTCGGCCTCGAGGGCGTCCTGCGTCCGCACGGACAGGTCGGCGGTGTAGCCGAGCAGCCAGCGGCCGAGCGCGTCGAAGCGCGGGCGATACACGGCGGTCGGGCGGCCGCCGAGGATCGAGCCGAGGCCCATGTCGACGTTGGGCGCGTCCCACACGAGGAGCACCACCCCCGGTCCGTCGGGCGTGGCCACGTCCGTCGTGTCGTGGTTGCGCATCTCGTCTGGTGGGGTCATCGCGTCGTCCGCCTCGGTTCTCGTCGTTCGGGGGTCCTGGGGTGGGGCGTCAGTGCACCCGACGCCAGAGGAACTCGTTGATCACCCGTTCCTCCTGCAACCCCTTGCCCTCGAACTTCGTCACGGGTCTGTCCAGACTGAACGGTACGTGGCGGAGGTCCGTCGCGGGGTCCAGCCGTTCCAGCGCGGGCTCGGCGTCGCCGGTCTCGGCGATCCACTCGGCGTAGTCGGCGTGATCGGTGGCCACGTGAAGCACGCCGCCCGGTCGCAGTCGCGAGGCGATGAGCTGGAAGGTGCCGGACTGCAGGAGCCGCCGCTTGTGGTGGCGGGCCTTGGGCCACGGGTCGGGGAAGAACACGCGGACGCCGTCCAGGCCGGCCGGGGCGATCATGTTGGTGAGCACGTCCACGCCGTCGCCGCGGATCATGCGCACGTTCTCCAGGCCCTCGCGCAGGATCATGCCCAGCAGCTGGGCCAGTCCGGGCTGGTAGACCTCCACGGCGATGACGTCGATGTCCGGTTCGGCCGCGGCCATCGCGGCCGTCGACGTGCCGGTGCCGGAGCCGATCTCGACGATCAGCGGTGCGCGACGCCCGAAGAGCGCCTCGGGGTCGACGATCTCGTCGGAGACGTTGCGACCGTAGGTCGGCCAGTGCTCCTCCCAGTTGCGCTGCTGCCCGGGTCGCAGGGTGCCGCGGCGGAACCGGTAGGCGGTCACCCGGGGGAAGAGACGGGCACTGTCGTCCGGGGTGCCACCGGCCGCGTGTGCGGGGTTCTCGCTCTGGTTCACCCGGCCATCATCCCGTAATCAGTGGTCGGCACCGAATCCGGGCGTCGGGGCGCGAGGGGAAGGCCTTGCCGCTCGCAGGCCGTCAGGCCACGATGAGCGCGTGCCGACCGCGACCCCCGACACCGAGCCCCCGGCCCCGGTGCGCGCCCCCGATCCGGACCCCGCCGCGCGGGTCCGGCGCCTGGTGGCGTCCGCCCGGGAGCGGGACGGGGGCCGGGGCGTGACCGGTCCGGTGGAGGCCGCCGTCGCGCGTGTCGACGCGCCGGCCGACATCCGCATCCGCGGGGGCCTGGGCTCGGGTCGCCGCACGCTCGCCGCCGCGCTGCGTGTCCGCCGGGGGTGGCGCGCGCGCGTCGACGACCTGGACGTCGTCGCGGCGCCCGGCGCCGGGCCCGTCGCGCCGCCGGACGCGGAGATCGTGTGTCTGCGTACCGCCCCGTGCCGCCACGAGGAGGCGTGGATACGCCGCGCGCGCCGGCACCCGCTGCTGGTGGTGGCGACCGGGGTCGACGACGACGAGGACCCGCCGCACTGGGCCCGTGGGCTGCCCGCCGTGGACGCGCGCGAGCCCGAGCACCGGTCGGTCGACGGCGTCGTGTCCTTCCTCGACCTCGCCCTGCACGATCTGTCGGCGACCCGGGTGGCCCGTCTCGAGGCCGAGTTGGAGATGCTCGCGGTCCACGACGAGGTGGGCGACCTCGCCGAGGCCGCCCTGTGCGCCCTGGGCGCGGCCGCGCCCCCCGGATCGGCGTCGACGTGACGGCCGCTCCGGCCCCTCCCCGCGAGCTGACGATCGCGGTCCTGGGGGCCCGGGACTCCGCCGCCCCCGCCGTCGCCTCGGCGTTGTCCGCCGCAGCGGGCACAGCGTTGTCCGCCGCCGCGGGCCCGGCCGCCGACGCCGGCGCCCGGATCCGCGTGCTCGTCGACGCCTCACCCGAGGACCGGCCGGACGCGGCGGTCCTCGTCGTCGACGCCGTCTGCCCGGTGCGCCCCGACGATGTCGAGGTCGCGCGCGGCGTGGCCGCCCGCCTGCCGATGGCGGTGGCCGTGGCCGGGCGCGCCCGCACGTGCACGGCCGAGCGCCTCTCGGAGACGGTCGACGTCACCACGCGCCGCCTGGTCGACGCGGGCGTGACGTGCCCGGTCCACGTCGTCGACGAGGGCCACCCCGGCGCCCCCGCCGCGCTGCTGTCGTCGCTGCTCGCCGCGGTGCGCGCGGGCTCTGAACCCACCGCGCCCTCCAGCCCCGGACCGCGGCGCGCCGGGCCCGACCCGGCGACCGCCACCATCGACTGGCTCCTCGCCCGCCGCACCGAGGCCATCACCTCGCGCTCCCAGGCGCTGCGCCAGGACGTGCAGGCACTGCGCATGGAGGTGGTCCAGGACCTGCACCGGTCCGTGCGCGATCTCGGCGGCCGCGCCCGCGAGGAGCTCGCCGCCGCGCCGCGCTCCCGCGTCGACGCCCTCGTGCACCGCCTCGCCGCCGACGCCGACGCCGCCGTGGCCGCCACCGTCGCCCGTGCCGACCGCCGCGCCGACGCCCTCGTCGCCCGGCACCTCGGCTCGACCGCCCCGGCCGGACCGCGCATACCCGCGCCGACGAGCGGCCTCACGCCGGGCCGCCCGCCCCGCAACACCGGGGAGGAACTGCTCGTCATGATCACCGGTGCCGCCGGCGGCACCGGCGTGGGCAGGATGCTGCTGGCCCCGCTCGCCGAGGTCCCCGGCGCCGCGGCGCTCGTCATCCCCCTGGCGCTGCTGTGCGGCGTGGCGCTGGGATGGGTCACCGTCTCCGTGCGCCGGACGCAGGCGCTGCGCACCCACACCGTCGCCGCGGTGGTCGACAGGCTCGCAGCGCTGCGCGCCGAGACCGAACAGTCCCTCGGCTCGCGGATCCTCGCCGCCGAGGCCACCATCACCGACGGGTTCGCCCACGATCCCGGGCCCCGGGTCACCGACCTCGAACGGCGCATCCGCCGGATGCGTGCCGAGCAGGCCGCCCGGTCCCACACCACCGCAGGGAGCACGTCGCCATGACCGATCCACTCGCCGGCCCGGACCCGTTCGACCACCACACCGCGCCCGACGTCTGCGGCCTGGAGGGCGCGCCGCTGGCCGAGCCGTCGTCGCTGGGGCTGCACGTCCCCGTCGGTGACGAGGTCCTCGACCTGGGCTCCCCCGAGGCGGACCTCGACGGGGACGGCTTCATGGAGGCGGTCACGCGCGGCGACGACCGCGGCCTGACCGTGTACACGGACGTCGACGGCGACGGCACGGTCGACCACGTCTCGACCGTGCGCTTCGACGGCAGCTACGACTCGTGGCGGCTGGCCAACCCGGCCGAGGGAGTACCCTTCGGAGGCTTCACCAACGAGGCCGGCGACCCGGCCTCGCCACCCCCGCCGCCGGCGCGGTGGGAGCGCACCGACCACGGGCACATCTGAGGGATCCCTCACATCCGGGTGCGAACGGGGGCTCGGACGCGGCGATCCGCGCCGGTTGGCGATACCCTGTGACCAAGACCATGCACCACGCGCGAGGAGCAGTGATGACCACCACCACCATTCCCGGCCTCGAGGGTCAGGCACCAACCGATCACACCGAGATGCTCGCGTGGATCGCGGAGGTCGCCGAGCTCACCCAGCCGGACCGGGTCGTCTTCGCCGACGGCTCCGACGCGGAGTGGGATCGCCTCACCGCCGAGATGGTGGAGGCCGGGACCTTCGTCAAGCTGAACGAGGAGAAGAAGCCCAACTCGTTCCTGGCGCAGTCGGACCCCAAGGACGTCGCCCGCGTCGAGTCGCGCACGTTCATCTGCTCCGAGACCGCCGAGGGCGCCGGCCCGACGAACAACTGGCGCGACCCGGCCGAGATGCGCGCCCAGATGACCGACCTCTACCGCGGCTGCATGCGCGGGCGCACCATGTACGTGGTGCCCTACTGCATGGGCCCGCTGGACGCCGAGGACCCCAAGCTGGGCATCGAGCTCACCGACTCCGCGTACGTGGTCGTGTCCATGAAGATCATGACCCGCATGGGCTCCGCGGCCCTCGAGAAGATCGGTGCCGACGGCGCCTACGTCAAGGGCCTGCACTCGGTGGGCGCCCCGCTCGCCGAGGGCGAGAAGGACGTCCCCTGGCCGTGCAACGAGGAGAAGTACATCACCCACTTCCCGGAGCCCCGGGAGATCTGGTCCTTCGGCTCCGGCTACGGCGGCAACGCCCTGCTGGGCAAGAAGTGCTTCGCGCTGCGCATCGCCTCCGCCATGGCCCGCGACGAGGGCTGGATGGCCGAGCACATGCTCATCCTCAAGCTCATCTCCCCCACCGACGAGGTCCACTACATCGCGGCCGCCTTCCCGTCCGCGTGCGGCAAGACCAACCTCGCGATGATCCAGCCCACCATCGAGGGCTGGCGCGCCGAGGTGGTCGGTGACGACATCGCCTGGATGCGCTTCGGCGCCGACGGTCGCCTCTACGCCGTCAACCCCGAGTACGGCTTCTTCGGCGTGGCCCCCGGCACCAACTACTCGTCCAACCCCAACGCCATGAAGACGCTGGAGCCGGGCAACGCGATCTACACGAACGTCGCGCTGACCGACGACGGCGACGTGTGGTGGGAGGACCTCGAGGGCACGCCGGACCACCTCATCGACTGGCTGGGCAACGACTGGACCCCGACCGGCGACGGCAAGCCCGGCAACGCCGCGCACCCCAACTCGCGCTACTGCGTGCCGATCAACCAGTGCCCCGTCACCGCGCCCGAGTTCAACTCCCCGGAGGGTGTGCCGATCTCGGCCATCCTCTTCGGCGGCCGGCGCGCCGACACGGTCCCGCTGGTCAGCGAGGCGTACTCGTGGAACCACGGCGTGTACATCGGCGCGACCCTGTCCTCCGGGCAGACCGCCGCCGCCGAGGGCCAGGTCGGCGCGGTGCGTCGCGACCCGATGGCGATGCTGCCGTTCGTCGGCTACAACGTCGGCGAGTACTTCCAGCACTGGGTCGACATGGGCGCCCGCGGTGGCGACAAGATGCCCAAGATCTTCCTGGTCAACTGGTTCCGCAAGGGTGCCGACGGCCGCTTCCTGTGGCCGGGCTTCGGCGAGAACAGCCGCGTGCTCAAGTGGGTCATCGACCGCATCGAGGGTCGCGTCGAGGGTGATGAGACGGCCGCCGGCCTCACCGCCCGCGCCGCCGACATCGACATGACCGGACTCGACACCGCGATCGAGGACGTCGAGGCCGCCCTGGCCGTCGACCCCGAGGAGTGGCGTCGCGAGCTGCCGCTCATCACCGAGTGGCTCGAGTTCTGCGGCCCCAAGGTGCCCGCCGAGGTGCACGAGCAGTTCGCCGCCCTCAAGGAGCGCCTGGGCTGACACTCTCCCCACACGGTCGATAGCGGACGGGTCACACATTCTTTTTCCGGTGTGACCCGTCCGCTATTACTATGTGTTCGACGCTCTTCACAGTGGCGCCGACAATTGTCAAAGTGGACGGCTGAGTGGGGAGCACCGCGTTCCCGCGGGAGGAGAGGTATGAGAGCCACCGTCGTCGGACTCATCGCCCTCCCCGTGACGGCCGCGGGCCTGGTACTCGCCGTCACGGTCCTGGACTCCGGGAACGGAGAGGTCCCTCCCACCGCTGCCGAACGCACCGCCACCGCCTCTTCCGGCGGGACCTCCGGCACCGCGGGCGAGACCCGGGTCGCCGCCCCCGAGCCCGCCGGCACCGCCATCGAGGGCATCCGGCCCCACCTCACCGTGATCGACGGCCTGTCCGCCCTCCCCGTCCCGGCGCCGATCCCCTCGATCCTGTCGACACTGTCCGCGCAGCCGGCCGACCTCGCGCCCCTGCCGCCGCGGACCGACGGCCGTACCGAATCCGCGCGCTCGAGAGTTGGAGCGGCGGCCGGTGACGGCGCCCAGCGCGGCCAGATCCGCGACACCGTGGACCGCAGCGAGCCGCTCGGCTCGGCAGGCTCGGGCGAGGACGACGCCCTGACGGACGGCACGGATCCCCGCGCTCCCCGGCCGGACCAGGATCGTCCCGGCACGCCGTCGCCCATGGACGACGACCCGAGGGGCGAGGTGCCCACCGGCGACGGCGACGAGGACGTCGACCCCGCCGAGGGCACGCCTGCTCCGGACGGTGACGGCCCACCACCTCTGAGTGACCGGCCTCCGCAGTCGGGCCGACCGCCGCTCACCTCGCCCGGCCCGCCCGGTGGGGGCACGCCCCCGGCGGATCCCCCGCCCTACGACGTCGACGACCTCCCGACCCCGGACGCGGGCACCCCCGATCGTCCGGAGCACCCGTCCGACGGGGACGCGCCGGTCGTGATCGGGCCGGTGCTGGGCGCGCCGATCGTCGTGCCCACCCCGGACGTCCCTGTCGGGGACACCCCGGACGTCCCTCCTGGGGGCACCCCGGGCGCGGCGGCCCCCGCCGATGACGGCTCCGCACCGAGGTGAGCCCCGCTCTCCGGAGGTCACAACCGGCCCGCTGGTGGCATTCGGCGCGCCTGCGCATCACCGTCAGCATCACATTGGTCACCGCGGCCGTGTTCGCCGCGATGGTGGTCTTCATGATCCAGCTGCTCGACCTGAGCACGGAACGCGTCACCGACTCCCGGCTCAACCGCGAGGCGGCCGACTTCTCGACCTTCATGTCCGCCGGGATCCTCCCGTCGTTCGAGTCGGACGACCCCACCGTCGAGCAGCTCATCCGGGCGTACCTGGCGCAGCAGTACCCGTCCTCCGAGATCCTGCTCGTCGGCACCGCCAACGAGTCGGGAACCCAGTTCACCCTCTCCCGGTACGGACCGGACGAGGACCGGCTCTTCCCCCCGGCCATGCGCTCCCGGATCCAGCGGATCGGGCTGTCCTCGGCGGAGGACTCCGGGGTGATCGACGACGCGGTGCGCTGGCGCAAGGCCACCGTCGAGAGCCCGGCCGGACCGGCCAACATCGTGGTGGCGATCAACGACCGCGGCACGCAGGACGAGGCCCGTCGCGTCGGCGGCTTCCTGCGCTGGGCGGCCGCCGGGGGCATGGTCGTGAGCGCACTGCTCGCGTGGTGGATCGCCGGCCGGATGCTCGTCCCGGTGCGACGGATCCGCGAGGCCGCGGAGACCATCTCCGCGGCCGACCTGTCACGGCGCGTGCCCTCCGACGGGCCCGACGAGATCGTCTCGCTCGCCGACACCGTCAACGACATGCTCGAGCGGGTCGAGGACGCCTACCGCACGCAGCGGGAGTTCCTCGACGACGCCGGCCACGAGCTGCGGACACCGCTGACCGTGGTGCAGGGCAACCTCGACCTCATGCCCGAGGATCCGGAGGGGCGGGCGGAGACCACCCGACTCATGCAGGACGAACTGTCCCGGATGACCCGCATCGTCGAGGACCTGCTCACGCTCGCCCGCGCCGACCGCCCGGACTTCCTCCGCACCGCCGCGACCGACGTCACGGAGCTCGTGCTGGACGTCGAGGCCAAGATCGAGGTGGTGGCCGACCGGGACTGGCGGGTGCTGCCGTACGCCGAGGGCCTGGCCAGGCTGGACCAGCACCGGATCACCCAGGCCCTCATGCAGTTCTGCTCCAACGCGGTCCGGTTCACCGGGCCCGGGGACACCATCGAGATCGGGTGCCGGGTCATCGAGTCCGGCGACCCGACCATCGCGGCCGAGCTCGTGTCCGGGGCCGTCCCGGAGACCCAGAAGCGGGAGTCCTACCGTCGCCGGCTCCTGTGGTGGGTCCGCGACCGGGGACCGGGGATCCCGCCCGGCGAGGAGGAGAGCATCTTCGAGCGGTTCCACACCGCGCGCGGCCAGCTCCGTGACGGACGCGGCGGCACCGGCCTCGGGCTCGCGATCGTCTCGACGATCGCCAAGGCGCACGGCGGACGCGCGTTCGCGTTCAACGCCGCCGGGGGCGGCGCGACGTTCTGCATCGTCATCCCCTTCGTCGCGCCGCCGCCCGAGAAGGGTTCCGGCACTCCCGCCGGGACCGACCCGTCCGACGCGGGCGGCTCCGGCACCCGCTGAACCCGTCCGGTCTCCCGCCGAACCGCGGACACGGTCGCCCGCCAGCGTCCAGCAGCGCGGTACCCGTGCGATACTCCGAAGTCGGAGAAGGAGGGATGCATGACGAACGTTCTCGTCGTGGAGGATGATGACCTCATCCGCTCGGTCTTGGTCAAGGCACTCGGTGGTGCCGAGTACACCGCACTCGAGGCGGTGGACGGGGAGAGCGCGCGTGCCATCCTGTCGACCATCTCCGACATCGACCTGATGTTGCTCGACATCGGACTGCCGGACACCGACGGCCTAACGCTGCTGCGCGAGGCCCGCGACCGCGGGTTCGCCGCGCCCGTCATCATCCTCACGGCCCGCGACAGCGTCGCGAACACCGTCGAGGGGCTGGAATCCGGCGCCAACGACTACATGGTCAAGCCCTTCCGCGTCCCCGAGCTGCTCGCCCGCATCCGGCTGCGGCTGCGCGAGCACGAGGCGACCGAGGACCCGGGCATCCTCGAGCACGCCGGCATGCGCCTGGACATCCGTACCCGCCGCGTCGAGGTGGACGGCCGGATCCAGGAACTGACCAACCGCGAGTACTCGCTGCTCGAGATGCTCCTGCGCAACAAGGGCGAGACCATCAGCCGCGAGCAGCTCCTGGAGAGCGTCTGGGGCATGGACTTCGACCCGGGTTCCAACATCGTCAACGTCTACATCCGCTCCCTGCGCCGCAAGATCGGCGAGAACAAGGTGCAGACGGTGCGAGGGGTCGGCTACCGCGTGGAGTGAGCGCGCGGACCGGCCGACGCCGACCCGTCTGAACCGAGAGAAGACCCCCGGCCGCAGCCGGGGGTCTTGTCGTTCGCGGGGCGTCCCTCGCAGCGCGTACGCCGGGGCGTCCGCGGGCGTCAGTAGTCCGGTGCTCGCCGGATGAACAGAGAGCACACCACAGCCACCGTGGCGAGGACCCCGCCGACGACGAACGAGAGGTGGGCGCCGTCGAACAGCCCGTCAACGACGGCGGAGCCGGCGTCGGCCCGGCCGGCCGCGATGGTGCTCATGACGGTCACGAAGATCGTGACGCCGATCGCGCCGCCGAGCTGCTGGCCGGTGTTGAAGATGGCCGAGCCGTGGCTGTAGAACTTCAGCGGCATGTCGCTCAACGCGGCCGACAGCAGGCCGGTCATGAGCATGGCCAGCCCGATGGAGAAGATCGTGTGGAAGGCGACGATCCATCCGAGGTCGGTGCCGGGGTCGATGGTCGTGAACAGCCACTGGCCGAGGGCCAGCATGAGCGCGCCCGGGATGAGCACCGGCCGTGGGCCGTGGCGGTCGAAGACCCGTCCGAAGATCGGCCCGATCACCACCTGCACCAGGCCGCCGGGCAGCAGCATCATCCCGATGGTCAGGGTGCTCAACCCGCTGCCGTTCTGCAGGAGGATCGGCAACATCACCACGGTGCCGAGCAGGGTGCCCATGGCGATCATGATCATCGCGACGCTGAGCGAGAAGGTGCGGTTGGTGAACGGCCGCAGATTGAGCAACTCGCGACCCGTGCGGGCCAAGCGGAACTGACGCGTGAGAAACAGGCCCAGTGCCATGATGCCGACCGCGGCGCTGACCAGCGGGAGCGTGGGACCGTCGAGCACCTCACCGAAGATGGAGATCGCGTAGACCAGGCCGCCGAATGCGAGAGCCGACAGGATCACGGAGAGCACGTCGACGGGCACACTGCGGGTGGGCGTGGGGACCTTGATGAAGACGATGCCCAGGGTCAGGATCACGAGGGCGATCGGCAGCATCATGACGAAGATCCAGTGCCAGGACAGCGAGTTGACGATGACGCCTGAGACGGTGGGCCCGATCGCCGGACCCACGGAGATGACGATCGAGTTGAGGCCCATCACCATGCCGCGGTGCCGGAGCGGGACGAGCGTCAGGGTGGTGGTCATGAGCAGCGGCAGCACGATAGCTGTGCCGACCGCCTGGAGGATGCGGGCGGCGAGCAGCACGCCGAATGCCGGAGCCACGGCCGCCAGCACGGTTCCCACGAGGAAGCTGCCCAGGGCGAAGGCGAACAGACCGCGCAGAGGGAAGCGTTGGAGCAGGAAGCCGGTCGTGGGGATCACGATGGCCATGGTGAGCAGGAAGCCGGTGGTGAGCCACTGACCCGCGGCCGCTGACACCCCGTAGTCGTCCATGATCGACGGCAGTGCGACCGATAGCACGGTCTCGTTGAGGATCATGAGGAACGCGCCGAGCGCGAGGGCGCCGATGATCCCGGTGAGCTGCCCGCGGGACAGCCCCGCGGCCCCGGGCACCTCCGACCCGGGCCCGGCCGGCGCGGACCCGGTCGGCGCGGACCCGCTCGGCGTGGATCCGGTCGGCGTGGATCCGGTCGGCGGTGCGGACGTGCCATCGGCGGTACTGGTCATCGGGCCTACCTATCCTCTGGGGAACCGGACCGACGAATCATGTCACCCACTGACAGCTTTGCTACGATCGAACTGTCAGAGTGTGACAGAGATTATGGCCGTCGCCGCCCGGGCGCCCGCCCCACGACCCCGGAGCTGAAGCACTATGGGAATCCGCGACGAGCACCGCGCCCGCATGTACCGGGAGATCCAGCGGGCGGCGCTGGACCTGGTGGAGCGGAAGGGTCTCCACGCCACGACGGTGGCGGACATCGCGGCCCGCGTGGGCGTCTCCGAGCGGACGGTCTTCCGCTACTACTCGACGAAGCTCCACGCACTGCTGCCGGGCCAGCAGGGACTGGTCGACGCCCTGGTGGCGGGCGGCGGCCTCGACACCGAGGCGGCCGACACCGGGGCGGCCGGCACCGACGCGGCCGGCGCCCTGGCCGAGCTCACGGACGCGACCCGCGAGGTGTTCGCCCGGGAGATCGAGCGCAGCGACTTCCGCCGGGTCTCCCGCCTCATGGTCCGGGAACCGGAATTGGTGCAGGCGGTGGCGGCGCAGGAGCGGGATCTGGTGACAGCACTCAGCGCGGCGCTCGCCGGGCGGGGGACGGTGGGGCGCCTGCAGGCGCTGGTGGTGGCGGAGGTGGTCATCACCACGTGGCGCGTGGCCTGGCAGGCATTCGCCCGCGAGGAGCTCGAGGGCGGGGCCGGGGACCCGCTCGCCCTGTTCGACGCGACCGTGCGGGAGCTGCGGGGCCTGTTCACCGGCTGACGACGCCCACGCGGGGGCGTCGTCAGCCGGTCCACCCTCAGTTGTCGGACGGCTCCCAGCCGAACGGCATGAGCACGGACTGCAGCTCGCAGAACGCCTCGAGCCCCTCGGGGCCGTTCTCGCGGCCGAGGCCCGAGTTCTTGAACCCGCCGAACGGTGCGGTGGGATCGAAGGCGTACCAGTTGATGCCCATCGTGCCGGTACGCACGCGCTGGGCCACGGCGAGCGCGGCGTCCGGGTCAGACGAGTACACCGCGCCGGCCAGGCCGTACTCGGAATCGTTGGCGATACGCACGGCGTCGTCGACCGTATCGTAAGCGATGACCTGCAGGACCGGCCCGAAGATCTCCTCTTGGGCGATGGTCATGGAGTTGTCCACGTCGCGGAAGACGGTCGGCTGGACGTACGCGCCCTCGGCCACGTGCTCGGGCAGACCCTCGACCTCACCGCCGCCGTAGGCGATGGTCGCGCCCTCCTCGACGCCCATGCGGATGTAGCCCTCGACGGACGCCTTCTGCTTGTGGTTGGCCAGCGGGCCGAACACGGTGCCCTCGTCGGCGGGGTCGCCGACGGGCATCAGCGAGACGTTCTCGACCAGCGCGTTCACGACTTCGTCGTAACGAGAGCGCGGGGCCAGAATCCGGTTCTGCGACACGCACGCCTGGCCGGAGTTCATGAGGGCGGAGAACACCATGGTGCCGGCGGCGGAGGCCAGGTCGGCGTCCTCGAGGACGATGGCGGCGCTCTTGCCGCCCAGCTCGAGCGAGCAGCGCTTGAGGCCCTGCGCGGCAATCCCGGCGATGTGCTTGCCGACCTCGGTCGAGCCGGTGAACGAGATCTTGTCGACGTCCGGATGGGAGACCAGGTGGTCGCCCACGGAGCTGGGGCCGGTCACCACGGACAGCACGCCCTCGGGCAGGCCGGCCTCGCGGAACAGGTCCGCCAGCCACAGCGCCGACAGCGGGGTGGCCGACGAGGGCTTGAGGACCACCGAGCTGCCGGACAGCAGGGCCGGCGCGAGCTTGGCGGTGTTGAGGTAGAGCGGGACGTTCCACGCGGTGATGGCCGCGACCACGCCGACGGGCTGGCGGGTGACGACGGAGGCACCGAAGTCGCCCTGACGCACCTCGGACCACGGGAAGGACTCGGCGAGGCGGGAGTAGTAGCGGAGCACGCCGAGGGTGGGGGTCACCTGGATCATCGAGGCGGCGCTCGCGGGCGCGCCCATCTCCTGCGACAGCAGGGTGCAGACCTCGGCCTGACGCTCCTCGAGCATGTCGGCCACGCGGGCGAGCAGCGCGCCGCGCTCGGCGGGCGGCGTGGTGCGCCAGACGCCGGACTCGAACGAGTCGCGGGCCTGGCTGATCATCTCGTCCAGGTCCTCGGTGGTGGTCTCTGCGACCCGGCCCACGACCGTGTTGGTGGCCGGGGACGTCACCTCGAGGACGCCGGTGGTGATGGGATCGGTCCAGCGGGTGCCGGAGAAGAGCTTGTCATGGACGACGACCACGGGGACCTCCGTGCGGTGGGGGACGAGTGCGGTGGGAACCGTCCCTGCAACCGCGCACGGGGCTGACAAGAACGTGTTCCACCTCACTGTAGACGAGGGTCCGGGGTGCCGTGGGGGCCTACTTCGCGCGCAGCACGAGCACCAGATTCGACACGAGCACCTCCCGAACGAGCGGCACGCGCACCAGCCACCACGCCCATCGCGGGTGGTAGCGCGGGAACGCGGCGAGCAGGTCGGCGGCGTCGGTGTCGCGCGCCCATGCGAGGCCGTCGGCGCAGCCGACCTCGAAGAGGGACTCGCCGTAGACGTTCTTGGGCGGGTGGCCGTGCCGTCGCTCGTAGAGGCGCCGCGCGCGCTCGCCGCCGAGGTAGTGGGTCAGGCCCATCTCGTGGCCGCCGAAGGGTCCGTACCAGAGGGTGTAGGAGACGACGACGAGGCCGCCCGGTCGCGTCACGCGGCACATCTCCTCGGCCATGCGCCAGGGCTCGGGCACGTGCTCGGCCACATTGCTGGAGATGCACACGTCCACCGCGTCGGTCCGCACCGGCAGGGCCATCCCGCTGCCGCGGATCGACCCCGTCTGGTCCAGGCCCGCCGCGGACATCTCGCCGACGTCCGGCTCGACGGAGACATACCGGGCGCCCTCGACGGCGTAGGCGTCGGAGAAGTAGCCGGGCCCGCCGCCCACGTCGAGGACCGTCAGCCCGGGCAGCCGCCCGGCGTCGGGCCCGGGTCCCGGCCGGGCGGGCCGATCGCCGGACTCCGCCCACAGGTCCGCGACCAGCTCGACGGTGTCGCGCGCGAGGCCGGAGTAGAAGGCGTCCGGGTCGGCCTGCTCGAGGGGGAACGAGCGCAGCAGCCCGAGCGAGCGGCCGAGGGTGGCGCGGCGGGCCACCGATCGCAGCGCGGGCGAGCGGTGGACGGGATCGGTGAGCACGGCGGTGACGATACCGGCGGCCGGGAGCGGTCCGGCCGCCCACTACAGTGTCCGGGTGGCTCGAATCCTGCTGCTGTGCTGGCGCGACAGTACTCATCCGCAGGGCGGTGGCAGCGAGCGTTACCTCGAGCACGTCGCGGACGGTCTCGCCGCGGCCGGCCACACTGTCTTCTACCGGACCTCCCGCTCGCGGGGCGCGGCCCGCTCCGCCACCACCTCCGCCGGTGTCCGGTTCAGCCGGGCCGGCGGGCGCTTCACCGTCTATCCCCGGGCGCTGCTGGCGATCCTGTCCGGCCGGCTCGGCCTCGGTCCGCTCGGGATTCTGCGACGGCCCGACGTCGTCGTCGACACCCAGAACGGCGTCCCCTTCTTCGCCCGCCTGGCCACCACCGCCCCCGTCGTCGTGCTGGTCCATCACATCCACCGCGAGCAGTGGCCGGTCGCCGGGTGGCTGGTCGCACGGATCGGGTGGTGGGTCGAGTCGTGGCTCTCGCCGCTCGTCCACGCGCGGTCCCAGTACGTCACCGTGTCGCTGCCGTCGGCCGACGAGCTCGCCGCGCTCGGCGTCGCGCCCGCCCGCATCGCGGTGGTCCGCAACGGCCTCGACCCGCTGCCCGACGGCATCGCCCCGGGCGGGGAGGGATCGGCCGAGCAGGAGCCGGGCGCGCAGGACACCCGCGCCGCCGGCCCGCGCCTGGTCGTCCTGTCCCGGCTGGTGCCGCACAAACACGTCGAGGACGCACTGGACGTGCTCGCCACCCTGCGGGCGAGTCGGCCCGGGCTCGTGCTGGACGTCATCGGCAGCGGCTGGTGGGCCGACCGGCTCCGCGAGTACGCCGCCGAACGCGGACTCGCCGCCCCCGTGGGCGAGACCGGCGGCGTGGGCGAGGCCGGCAGCCTGGGTGAGGCCGGCGGCGTGGGTGAGGCCGGCGGCGTCGTGTTCCACGGGCACGTCGACGAGGCCACCAAACACCGCCTGCTCGCCGGCGCCACCGTCCACCTCATGCCCTCGCGCAAGGAGGGGTGGGGGCTCGCCGTGTCCGAAGCCGCGCAGCACGGGGTCCCCACCGTCGGGTACCACCACGCCGCGGGACTGCGGGACTCGATCGACGACGGCGAGACGGGTCTCCTCGTGGACGATGTCGCGGCCATGACCGTCGCCGCGGACCGTCTCCTGTCGGACCCTGACCTGCGGGAACGGATGGGCGAGGCCGCCCGACGGAAGGCGGCGGGGATGTCGTGGCCCGCCACCGGCGCGGCGATGGCGCGGGTCCTCGCGGCCGTCACCGAGGGCCGGCGGGTCAGCGGCGTGATCGACGGCCGGGCCGACCGCTAGCCGGCTCCGTCGCGGGCCGCGTCGGCTCCGGTCACCGAGCCGCGAGCACCTGCCGCCCGTGTCACGGCAGCGGCCGCCGCGCCGGCCAGCGTGAGCAGCCACAGCGCGTGCGCCGCCAGCACCGCCGCGCGGGCCCACGCCGGGGCGCCGGGAGGGGTGACCGCGCTCCATCGCGAGTCCGCGTCACCCGGCCCGTCCGGCGGGGCGAGCTCGTGCAGGGCCAGTTCGGGGTCGGAGAACCTCGTCGTCGTCGCCGTCAGGGTCTCGTCCGCCGCGCCCCGGGGCCCGGCGGACGTGCGCTCGTCGAGCACCCACCGCACGCCCAGGCCCGCCAGCTCGCGGGGCTCCGCGTCCCGCAGCAGCGCGTCGGTGGCACGGCGCGCGCGATCCCCCTCGCCCGGCACCGCGGTGGCGTCGCCCGCCCCGGCCCCGGCTCCGGCTCCGGCTCCGGCCACGACCAGGTCGCCCGGGACGAGGACGCGGGTGTCGAGCAGGCGCGGCGCGGGGTCGAGGACCGGCCGGCCGTCGGCCCACAGCGGCGTCGAGCGGAACGATCCCGCCGGCAGCACCAGCAGGTCCCCGGGCCGACCGTCGACGATGCCCGCCACCTGCTCCCACCCGGGCCCGTACGTCACCGGCCGCAGCTGCTGCCACAGCGCGCGCGGGGCGTCGGGGACGGCGGCCACGGCCACCGCCGTGACGAGCACCCCTGCGGCGATCGGCCGCACGCGCACGGCGAGAGTGCGGGCGGCGAAGGCCAGCGCGAGCACGGTCGCCGGCAACGCCAGCGCCACGAACTTCTGGGTGTCGCGCAGCAACCCCGCGCCCGGTACGGCGGTGACCAGCGCCTCCATCGCCGCGAGGCCCGGGCCCGTCGCGGCGACGGCCACGAGCAGCCACGCGGCGAGGGCCACGGGGACCGTCGCGCGCACCACCGGGTCACGCCGCGCCCGCCACAGACCCCGCGCCGCGAGCGCCCAGACGAGCAGCAGTGCGAACAGCGCGGCGGCCGCCCACCACGTGGCTCTCGAGGGCGGCACGGCATCGGAATTCCAGATCCCGCCCAGCGCGACGACCGAGCCCAGCGTCCCGATCCCCGGCTCGGCGCGAGCGGCGAACGCGGCCACCCCTGCGGGCGCGTCCGCTCCCCCGCCAGCCGCGGCACCGGCCCAGTCACCCGCCGCGGTGAGGGCGGTCGCCAACGCCCAGGGCAGCGCGGTCACGACAGCTGTAGCGGCCAACGCGACCGCCGCCCGGGTCCGGCGAGCGCCACCTCCGCCACCGGCCAGCGCCACCGCCGCCGCGACGACCGCCAGCACCCACCCCGTCGGCGTGAGCCCAGCGGCGGCCAACGCCGCGCACGCCGCGGCCACCCGGGGCCGTCCGCGCGCGAGCAGAACCGGCATCGACATCACCGCCGCGACCCCCGCCAGCACCGACCAGTGGCCCTGGAGTAGCCGCTCCACCACGAACGGATTCCACACGGCGCCCACCACCGCCGGCAGCCGCGGCCACGCCCCCGCGGCCCGGCCACCGGGGACCACCCGCCGCACCAGCGCGCCCGCCGCGACCGCGAGCCACACGCAGAACACCACCGTGAGCAGGCCCGTCAACGGCCACACCGGCAGCCCGACCGCGGCCAGCGCCCGGGTCGCCCACGCCACCGCCACATCCTGCGGAACCGCCCGTGCCGCCGACTCCCCGAGCCCGAGCGCCGCGTCCGACAGCGGCGGCGTCGGCGTGGCCACCCAGTCACGCAACAGCGGGAAGCCCGGCCGCGCCACCCCGGCCAGCAGCGCGCCCGAGACGACCGCACCCACGGCGGCATCCGTCGCGGCCGGTCGCGCGATCAGGCGGCGGAGCCCGGCATCGGAGGACATGCGCACATTCCACCACGCGCGCCGGTCGCCCCGATCGCCCTGGCCGGGGCGGCCGACCCGGCGCCACCGCGTCGCCCGGCCCACAGGAGAGGCCGCGGGACAGCCCCCTACGATCACCGATGTGGACCAACAGGCGCGCGAGGCGGCACCCGGCTCCGCCGCCAGGCGCGTCCTGACCGGCGCGGGGGCGGTCACGGCCGGGTCGATGCTGGCCAACATCGCCGCTTACCTCCTGCATCTCCCGGCCTCGCGGTGGCTCGGCCCCGAGGGTTACGGCGCGTTCGCCGCCCTGCTCTCCGCGCAACTGCTGGTGGCCGTGCCCTCGCTGGCGCTGCAGGCGGTGGTGGCCCGCGAGCACGTCCGCGGAGTCCCCCACGACGTCCTGCGCGCGCTCGGCAGACGGGTCGCGCTGCTGGTCGCGGTGGTCGCGGCGCTGGCCGTCGTCCCGGTGTCCCTCCTACTCGACACCCCGGTGTGGGCCACGGCCGCCGCGTTGGCCCCCGGCCCGGTGCTGTGCCTGCTCGCCGCCGAGCAGGGGCTGCTGCAGGGCGCCGAGCGGTTCCGGGCCCTCGGCGTGGTGCTCGCCCTGGCCGGCGCGGGCAAGGTCGCCCCCGCCGTCGCGGTACTCGCTGCGGGCGGCGGTGTCGGACCCGCACTCGCCGCCGGGGCCGTGGGCGTGGGCGTGGCCTGGCTCGTCGCGGCGCAGGTGACGTCCGGGCCGCGCGGGGACTCGGCGGGCGTTGCGACGCGAGGGAACTCGGTCGTCGGGGGGCCGCGCGAGAACGGGGCGGCCCTGACCTCGCCGGGCGTGGCCGCCGTGCTCGCCGCCGGCCAGGTGCAGCTGGTGATGATGGCCCTCACCTCGATCGACCTGCTCCTCGCGCGGGCACTGCTGGACCCGGAGGACGCGGGCCGCTACGCGCTGGGGGCGGTCGCCGCGAAGGCCGCGTTCTGGTTGCCGCAGGCCGTCGGCACGGTGCTCTACCCGCGGATGGCCGACCCGGTCGGACACCGGGGCGCCGTCCGCTCGGCGGTGGCCGTCCTGCTGGGCATCGGCGCGGTCGTCGTGATCGGGGCCGCCGTGGCCGCGCCGCTGGTGCCGGTGGTCGTCGGCGAGGACTACCGGCCGGTCGCCGGGCTCCTCTGGGCGTTCGCCGCACTCGGAGTGACACTGAGCGTCCTGCAGGCGTTCCTCCTGGCCACCATCGCCTCCGACCGGACCGTGGAGGCCGGCATCGCGTGGTGCGGGCTGGTGCTCACCGCCGTCGCCGTGTGGCTCGCCCCCCGCGAGGTCGAAGGCGTCCTGGCCGCCGCGCTCGTCGCCGTCGTCCTCACCACGATCACGGCCGGATGGCGCGCGCTCCGGTCGCGAGTGAGCTGAGGTGAGGGCGCTGGGCGGGCCGCGCCCCGCCAGCCGAGCCACGTCACCTATCCATTTGCGCCTCACCTACGGGATCCGATCCCCGCGTTTGTTGCCAACCTGTCTCACGATCAGGTTGGCAACAAACGGATCCCATAGGTGGCGCGCAATCCGATAGGTGACGCGGATGCCGGAGCGGTTGCCGGGGCGGGACTGGCGAGGCCGGCGTCGGGCTCGCGGCGCGCGATCTGCCCCTCGAATTGCGATTCGCCCCTCGCGCCGCGATTCGCTCTCGGAGTTCCTGGGGCAAAACGCAATCCGAAGCGCGTCGCGCGATCCGAGGGGCAGATCGTGGGAGACGGGCGGCTGGTGTCGCAGCCGGCCGGTTCCGCAGCCGGCTGCGCGTCGGTCGTGGGTCCGCCACCCAACGAGAAGAGCGTCCCGCACACGCCCTCTCGGCTGATGTGTGCGGAACGCTCTTGTCGATGTTCGTGGAGGCGGACCGGCGCGGCACCCGCGGCCGGCCCCGGCCTGCGCGGCACCCGCGGCCGGGCCGGCCGCGGGTGCCGGCTCAGCTCAGGCGCGCGCCCGGGCGGCGCGACCGCCGGTTCCACCGCGGCCACCGCGCAGGCCGAGCACGATTCCGCCGATCAGCGAGATCAGGCCCAGGATGCCCAGGATGGCGGGCACGACGCGGCCGAAGGTGTTGAGCGTGTCGGCGCTGTCCTGCGCACCGGCGAGGGTCACCTGCTGCGTCTCCTCGTTCCAGCCGGACTGGAAGCGGACGGCCGTGCGGGTGGGCTCGGTCCTCTCCTCCTCCACGCGGGCCTTGTCGCCGAAGAACGCGTCGGCCTCGGCCTGGTCCTCGGCGAAGAACTGGAAGATGTCCTCCTTGCCGTTGACGATCTGGCCGGTGGCCGGGTTCACCCACACCGTGCGGGTGTTGGTGTAGAAGCGGCGCATGTCGACCGCACGCTCGGGGTCGCCCTCGAGGCCCCACTGCCCGGCGGTCATGCCCTCGCGGCGGTAGCTGGCGAGGACCGACTCGACGGCGGGGTCGTAGCCGTCGGAGATCGAGGCGAAGTGGTCGCGGATCGAGGACCACATGTCGATCGGGCCGAGCTCCTGGCGGAACTCGTAGGCGTCGATGCCGCCGACGGTGGTCTCGCCGACGAACTCGATCGGGTTGGTGGTGAAGGTGCTGGCGTCGAAGTAGTCGTAGGCCCGCTGCTCGGTGTCGAACGGGAACTTGTACTGCAGCCCCTCGCGGACGAAGCCCGTCGGGGCGTCGTCACCGCCGGCGCCGCCGGCCACGACCTGCAGGGTGCTGGTCGCCTCGTCGACGGGCATCGCCGAGACGCGGTCGACGGTCACGCGGTCGATGGTGGCGTTGATCAGGGACTCGACATCGTCGCCGCCGGCCTTGTCCTCACGCAGCAACGACTGCGCGGCCTGCATGGTGATGACGTCGGAGTCCGACGGCTCGACGGCCTGGACGCGGCGCTGCGAGTAGAGCGGGATGTCGTTGTCGATGAAGCACGTCACCGGGAGCTGCACGTCGGAGTCGTCGGCCTCGGGCCCGTCGAGGGTCTCGACCGTCTCGCCCCCATCGGCACCCTCGCCCTCGGCACCCTCGCCCTCACCGGCGCCCTCTTCGGCGGGAGCCTCGGGCGCCCGGCACTCGGCGCGGTCGGCGTTGAGCTCGGTGGGCGTGTTCGACGCCAGTGCACCGCCCACGAGGACCGCGCCCGGCACCGTGTCGGTGACGGTGGTGGAGTTGATGTCCAGCGGCGTCTTCTTCTGCGCCGGCACGACGAAGAACACGAGAGCCAGTGCAATAGTGATGAGGAATGCGCCGAGCCCGACGAGGACCAGTGCGGGTACCGACGACCTCCGTCCCGCCGAACTGCTCTGACGTGCCATCGCCTAGTCCTCCTGGTGTCGCGCCCTGGGCCCGCCGGGTTACCACCCGGTAACCGCCGGGGTGCCTGCCCGGCCGGACCATCATCAGGAGAAGATTAACAGTGATGAAGAACGCATTCGGCACCCCCGACCACCGAGTCGGCACTCTGCCGTCGGCGACCGGTTTCGCCCCGGCGCTGGAAGGTCTGCGAGCCGTCGCCGCGTTCGCGGTCCTCACAACGCACGTGGCGTTCCAGACCGGCTCCTCCACGGGCTCGTTCATCCACCGCGTGTGGGGCCGGTTCGACCTGTCCGTGGCCGTCTTCTTCGCGCTTTCCGGGTTCCTGCTGTGGCGGGCGCACGCCCTCCACGCGCGTCGGGGCGGCCCGGGTACCGCCCGTCCGGCGGTGGAGTACCTGCGCTCACGGCTGGTCCGGATCATGCCCGCGTACCTCGTGGCGGTCGCCGCGGTCTTCCTCCTCCTCCCGCAGAACGCCCGCGCGTCGATATCCACCTGGGCGTCCAACTTGACGCTCACCCAGGTGTTCGTGCCCGATTCGCTGGTCGAGGGCCTGACGCACGCGTGGTCGCTGTCGGTGGAGATGAGTTTCTACCTGGTACTGCCGCTGCTGTGGTGGGCGCTCGTGCGGCTGCGCGGCCCGGCCGCGAGGTGGCGGATCCCGGCGATCGCGGCCGTGGGGGTGGCGAGCCTGGGCTGGGCGCTCGTGCCGTGGTACGAGCTCGGCCTTCCCGAGCGGATCAACGACCAGATCCTGCCCCCGGCGTTCGCGTCCTGGTTCGCGGCCGGGATGATCCTCGCCGAGTTGGTCGCGGCGCCACCCGGGCGGGTCGCGGCGCTGGTCCGACACCCGCGGGCGCGGTGGGCGTGGTGGGCGGTCGCGGCCGCCGCGTTCCTCGCCACCACGGTCCCGCAGTGGTTCACCGAGGGCTTCGTCCACCCCTCGGGCCCGGAGTTCGCGGCCCGCACCGCCTTCGGCGCGGTGGTCGCGTTCTGCCTGCTGGCGCCGGTCACCCTGTCGCCGGACCGGGACCGGTTCGCCGTTCTGGGGTCGACGATTCTCACCACGCTGGGCCGGTGGTCGTACAGCGTGTTCCTGTGGCACGTGTTGGTCCTGCACTTCGCGTTCCAGATCGCGTCGGTGCCCATGTTCTCGGGCCGGATGCTCACGGTCTGGCTGGTCACCGCCGTGATCTCGGCGGTGGTGGCGGCGGCGAGCTACGCGCTGGTGGAGGTCCCGTCCCAGCGCTGGCTGGCTCCCCGGAGCGCGCCGCGCGGGCGTCCGGCGGACGGCCAGCTGGCGGCGAGCCCCGCGCAGACGAGCCCGGCGACCGTCGCGACCTGAGGCCCGAGGGCGTCCCCGGCGTAGCCGAGCGGGTCCGGCCACGGTGCGCGGGCGAGCAGCGCGGCACCCGCGACGACCCCCACGCCGGCGCCGCCGACGAGCAGCCGCCGCGCCCCTCCCACGCCGAGATGACGGCTCGCGGCCAGCGCGCAGGCGGTGAGCCCGGCGGTCACCGCGAGCCCGACGGGCCCGGCGAGCAGGTAGCCCACCGCCGCGGTCGCGGCGACGGTGACGGGCCCGCGTCCGGGCCACGGCGTCGCGCGGGCCCCGGCCCGGTCGCGGTGGCCGCGCACGAGGAACAGCAGCAAGACCAGCAGCAACGCGAAGGGCCCGGTGAGCAGCGCCCACCGGTACGGCGCGTCGAGCGGGACGGTGAGCACGAGCGTGGCGCCGGTCGTGGCGGCGGGCAGGACCCAGCCCTGCTTCCACCCGTCGACCGTCACGGCCCGCGGGTCCGCGAGGGCGGTGCCGTCGTCGGCGACCAGGCGCGCCCGCCACGCCGGCGAGACCGATTCGGGGACCACCAGGACGCGCTCGCGCGGGGCGGCGGGAACGCGCAGCTCGCGGTGGGCGTCGTCCCACCGGACCGTGGTGACGGCCCGGGTGGGCTGCGGGGCGCCGCCGAGGACGCGCGCGGCGCCAGCCGAGGTGCTGCCGGCCGATGTCGTGCCGCCGGCCCCCTCGCCGCCGGTGGTGGAGCCGGGACCGTCGACGACGACGAGGCCCACGGTGTCCACCGAGAACGCCTCACCGGGATCCACGGAGACCTCCTGCGGTCCCGCGGGGAGCGGGACCGGGGACTCGTCGCAGAGCTCGGCCGGGACGGCGCGGCCCTCGAGCAGGGCCCGGCGGGACGCGGTGATCCGCGTGCGCACCACCCCGTCGCCGATGTGCAGCCGGGGCCCGTCCTGGCAGGTCAGGGCGACGGGGTCGTCGTCGGCGGCGGGCAGCGCGCCGATGCGGGCGCCGGAGGCGTCCTGCACCCAGACCTCGGCGATGCCGGCGGGCACGGGCGCCCCGCCGGGGGTGCGCACGTCGCGGGTGCTGTCGACGCGGACGGTGACGCGGTCGGCGTGGTCGGCGGGGAGGTCGACGACGACGGAGCCGTCCTCCTCGGGCGTGAGCGTGGCGAGGTCGACGCGCGTGCGCTGGAGGCCGGTGTCGATCGTGACGACCCGCGGCGCCGCCGGCGCGTCCGAGCGGGGCGCCCACAGCCGCAGTGACCCGACGAGGTGGCGTCCGGGCAGGCGCAGCCCGAGCGACGGCGACGGGGCGTCGGTCGCGTGCCAGCTGGTGGAGCGGTCCCCGTCGACGGCCGCCGACGGCGCGCCCGCGGGATCGGTGACGAGGGAGTCGCCCTCCGCGCGGACCTGCCGGGACCGCGAGGTGGGGTCGCCGCGCAGGACGTCGTCCAGTGCGCTGCCGGGGCGCGGCCGCACGAGCAACTGCGGGGCGACGGCGGTGTCGGCGGGGACGTCGAGCAGGCGGGCGAACCGGCCGGGCTCCTCCGGGGCGATCGCCAGTTCAGGGGCGCACCGGGCGGCGCCCGTGGCCTCCTCCGCGCCGGCGAGTCCCTCGGCGGGGCTGCCGCCGTGGACGCAGTCCGTGCGGCCGGCGAGTTCCTGCCGCAGCAACCAGCCCGACGGCGCGCGGGCGTCGTCGGCCCGCTCGGGCAGGGCGATGGTCCGCAGCAGCGGAATGTCCTCGCCGTCGGCGCTGAGCCCGATCTCGGAGACCTCGAAGTACGAGCCGCGGCCTCCGTCGGCGACGCCGGTGACCGTGACCCGGACCTGATCGGTGGGGCCGGGCGGCAGGGCGACGGTCGTCTCCTCGTCGGCGCGCGGGTACACCGTGGTGGTCCCCGTGTCGGTGCGGACCTCAAGCGCGGTGACCTGGGGGCCGACTGCCGGCGCGGGGACGGTCAGCCGAAGGACGGCGCGGTCGACGGGCTCGGGCAGGTCGATGCCGATCCACTCGCCGAACGCCGAGCCGTACCCGCCGGAGCGCCACGCGGTGTCCGGGTCGCCGTCCACGGCCGCGGCCACGGAGTGCGACGGCCGCACGGGGCCGGTCTGCGCGGAGTCGGCCGCCGAGGACGACACGCTCACCCGGGCGTCCCACCAGCGGGCCCGGGTCCGCGGCGGCTCGTCGCCGGCGACGCCGGCCGCCCCGTCCCCGACGCTGGCCGCGTAATCGGGGACCGCGCCACGGCTGCGTCGCGGGTCGCCTTCGGCGCGGACGGCGGACGAGTTGTGGTCGAGTCGGCCGAAGTCGGTCTCGCGATCGGTCGGCGAGTCCGTGAGCACCGGCGCCGTGGACGCCAGCGGGCGCGGTCTCGGGAACGGGTCGGACGCGGGGTCGACGCCGGCCGCGAGCGCGTCGGCCTCGAGCAGTCGCGTCACGCGCGGCGGCGAGCCGATGGCGTCCCGCTCGGCGAGCAGGTCGTCCAGCCGGGACAGGGCCTCCGGCCCGCCCGCGACCACGGGCAGGTCGCGCACCTCCACCGTGTACGGGGCGGTCGCCGACCGGGGCGGTCCGGGCGGCGTCGCGTCCGACCCCAGGCGGGAGTCGACCCGGTAGATCTCGATCGCCGGATACGCCGGCCTCAGCCCGGAATCGTGGACGACCACCTCGTCGTCGTCGCCCCCGTTCCCGCCGCGAGCCCCGCCCGCGTCGCCGTCACCGCCCGCGCCGTCACCGCCCGCGCCGTCACCAAACGCGCCGTCACCATCCGCGCCCTCCGCACCGACGTCGTCCCCCCGCGCGGCGACCGGCTCGCCGAACTCGGCGACCTTCACGAGCCCGGGCGAGCCGTCGACGGCCTGGTGGACCAGCGCCGGGCGCGGCGCGGCGGAATCCACCGACAGGTCGTTGCGCACCACCAGGTACCCGATGCCCAGCGAGGCCAGGGTGGCGGCCATGCCGGGCGCCGCGCGGCCGTCGGCGAGGCGGCGCTGCACGGCGTCGAGGGCGCGGATCGCGGGGGCGGGCTGCAGCGGCACGGAGTCCCGCACCGCCCACGGCGTCTCGGCCAGCGGCTGGAGCGGTTCGTCGCGGGTGACGCCCCAGACCTGGCGGCCGAACGAGGCGCCGGGGACCACCAGGGCGCGGGTGGTCGCGGCCGGGTCGGACTCCGCACCGGCCTCGGCACCGTCGCCGGCCGTGCCCGGGCGGTCGACCGGCGCGTTCTCCGACAGCCACGCGGCGGCCCGGGGCCAGTGGTCGGGCAGGTCCTGGTGCGAGCCCACCGGCGCGAGACGTCCGAGCCACGCCGGCGCGACCGACACGCCCGCCGCGAGCACGACGATCATCGCCACGGCGACCGCCCGGTCGCGCTCCGGATGGGCCAGCGCGCCGGGGGCTCGCTCGCGGTCGAGACCGCCGAGCAATCGGGTGAGCAGGTGCGCGACGCCCAGCACGAGCGGCAGACGCAGCAGGGGCTCGAACTTGTGGACGTTGCGCAGCGGGGCGCCCGCGCCGTCGAGGAGGGCGCGCACCGTCTCGGCGAGCCCGCCACCGGCCGGGCCCACCCACGCCGCCGACATCGCCACCAGGCCCACGGCCGCGATCACCAGCAGCCGGCCGCGCGCGGGCATCCCGCGCATCAGCAGGCCCACGACCCCGGCCCCCGCCAGGACGCCGGTGGCCAGGACGAACGCGGGCTCGCTGGTGAGGTCCGCGCCGGCGGTGCGGTCGGTGGACACGAACGGCACCCACGTCGCGGCCCCGCGCAGCACCTCGGTCACCGACGCCCACCGGGTGGTGACCTCGGCGGACTCGATGTAGTCCAGGAACGGCGGCGACACCCGGCCGAGCAGTGCCAGGGGAACCGCCCACCACACGCACACCGCCGCGGACAGCGGCACCCACCACGCGGCCAAACGCGCCCACGTCCGGCCCGGCCGGTGCAGCGCCCACCACAGGACCGCGGGCAGGCACGCCACCGCGGTCGCGACGGCGTTGACGGCACCCATCAGCGCCAGCGCGAGCGCGGCCCCGGTCCCGCCGCGACGCGGCGACATCCGGCCCTGCAGCACCCGGATGACCGGCAGCAGCACCCACGGCGCGAGGGCGACCGGCCAGATCTCCGACGAGATCGACCCCAGGTCGCCGAGCATGCGCGGGGCGAGCGCGTAGAGGACGCCCGCGACCGGGCGCGTCCGGCGGGTGCCGATGCGCAGCGCGGCGGCCACGCGCACCACGCCCATGTACGCGACGGTGAGCACGACCGCCCACCACAGGCGCTGGGTCAGCCACGCGGGCATCCCCATCAGGTCGAACAGCGCGAAGAACGGCCCCTGCGGGAACAGGTAGCCGTAGGCCTGGTTCTGGACCTGGCCGGCGAAGGACTGGCCGGTCCACAGGTGGGTGGCCTGGGCGAGGAAGCGGCCGGGGGCCGCGACGAGGTCGTATTTGGTGTCCGGGGCGATCAACCCGGGGGACTGCAGGCAGGCCAGCAGCAGGAAGGCGAGGAACGCGACGACCGCGTCACGCGCGCCGGCGCCGAGACGGACCCCGCGGATCACCTACGCCGGCGTGGAGAGAGTCGAAAGCGGCGGGCGTCAGCGCGCGCCGTACTCGACCTGGCCGAGCAGGGCCTGGTCGGCGGGCGGCTGCGCCACGTCCGGGATGGAGTTCTCGGCCATCGCGGTGTTGACCCCGAACGCGACGATGCCGCCGAGGACGATTCCGCCGACTGCGCTGGCGAGCGCTCCGGTGCCGAAGCTCATCGTGGTCTCCCTGGGGTTCACGTGACAATGGGTGTCCGGCGGTGCTGCCGAGCACACCGACGCCGGAAGCGTAACACCCGTCGGGGCGCCGGATCCGGGGAGCGGCTCCCACAAGTCCTTACCGGCGGGTAAGTTGGGTGTGGCACATGACACCGCGACCCGCCGGGAGGAGACCTGTGACGACGGGGACCAAGCGCATCCCACGTGCGATCCGCGAGCAACAGATGCTCGACTCCGCGATCCGCGTGTTCTCCGATCTCGGCTACCGATCCGCCTCGATGGACACCATCGCCCGCCACGCGAGCATCTCCAAGCCGATGCTGTACCTGTATTACGGCTCCAAGGAGGAACTGTTCGCGGCGTGCGTCGTCCGCGAGTCCGGTCGGCTGATCGACCACCTCACCGCCGCCGCCACCGGCAGCGTCGGCCCCCGCCGTCGGCTCGAGGACGTGGTGCAGGCGTTCCTCGAGTTCGTCGACGCCCACACCGACTCGTGGAATGTGGTCTACCGTCAGGCATTCGCCGAACCCCAGTTCAGGGAGGAGGTCGAGAAGACCCGGACGGTGCTGGTCGACCTCACCACCGATCTGCTCGCGCAGAACTCGGGGGACGAGCGCAGCCGCGAGGTGCTCGAGGTGGTCGCCACCGCCCTGGTCGGAGCCGGCGAGGCGGTCGCGGACCGCGTCGCGCACCGGTCGATCCCCACGTCGGTGGCCGCCGGCGTCGTCGTCGAGCTCGCCTGGCGGGGCCTCGCGGGCGATCCGGCCAAGTCACTCACCACGCCCACAGAGGAGAAGTCGTGACCGACAAGACCACCGCCACCGGCCGCCGGTCCGGGGCCGCCCGCACGCTCACCCCGGCCGACCTCGCCCGCGGCCTGCCCTCCCTCGCCGCCGACCTGCCGTCCGTCCTCAACGGGCTGCGGATCGTGCAGACCTCCCGCAGCAAGGACAAGGTCTCGATCGGCCGCCGCTTCCAGAAGCTCGCCGCCGCCCGGCCCGACGCGCCGTTCCTCAAGTTCCTCGGCACCGAGATCAGCTACGGCGAGGCCAACCGCCGCGCCAACCGGTTCGCCGAGGTCCTCAAGGCCCGCGGCGTGGAGCGCGGTGACACGGTCGGCATCTGCATGGGCAACCGCACCGAGGTGCTGCTCGCGATCCTCGGCGCGGTCAAGGTCGGCGCCTCCGTGGGGCTGCTCAACCACCACCAGCGTGGGGAGGTCCTCGACCACTCCCAGAAGATCCTCGAGTCCAAGCTCGTGCTGGTCGGCGCCGAGTGCGCTGAGGCCGTGCAGTCCGTGCCTCGCGAGAACTGGATCGGCGAGCTCGTCGCCGTCAGCTCCGAGGTCGATCTGCCCTTCCGCGACTTCACCGCGGGACACCGCCCCGAGGAGCTGGCCGATCTGACGTGGCTCGAGGACGAGCTCGCGACCCTCGGCGACGACGTCGGGGACGTCAACCCGCCGGAGGCCGACGAGACGGTCGGCACGGAGACCGCGTACTACATCTTCACCTCGGGCACGACGGGCCTGCCCAAGGCCTCGACCATGTCCCACTACCGGTGGAACAAGGCGATGGCCGGGTTCGGCCTGTCCGGCGTGCGGCTGAAGAAGGGCGACGTCCTGCTCAGCCCGCTGCCGATGTATCACAACAACGCGCTGACGGTGGCCCTCGGCTGCGTCCTCGCGGCCGGCGCGTGCCTGGCGATCGAAGAGCACTTCTCGGCGTCCAAGTTCTGGGACCAGGCCCGCGCCGCCGGGGCGACGGCCGCCATCTACATCGGCGAGATCTGCCGCTACCTGCTCAACCAGGAGCCCGGCCCGGGCGACCGCGACCACTCCATCCGGGTTATGACCGGCAACGGCCTGCGGCCCGAGATCTGGGACGAGTTCCGGGAGCGGTTCGGCGTGGGCCGCATCTGCGAGTTCTACGCGGCCAGCGAGTGCAACATCGCCTTCGTCAACGCGTTCAACGTCCCGCGGACCACCGGGTACTGCCCGATGGACTTCGCGATCGTCGACTACGACCCCGAGACGGGCGAGCCCCGCCGCGGCGACGACGGCCGGCTGCGGAAGGTCGGCAAGGGCGAGACCGGCCTGCTCATCAGCGGGATCTCCGATTCGCAGCCCTTCGACGGCTACACGGACGCCGAGGCCACGGAGAAGAAGATCGTCCGCGACGCCTTCAGGGACGGCGACGCCTGGTTCGTCTCGGGCGACCTCATGCTCGACCAGGGTCTCAAGCACGCCTCCTTCGTCGACCGGCTGGGCGACACCTTCCGCTGGAAGGGCGAGAACGTGGCGACCACCGAGGTCGAGGCCGCGATCAGCGCCCGCCCGGAGGTGGACCAGGCCGTGGTGTACGGCGTGGCGGTCCCGGACGCCGACGGCAAGGCCGGCATGGCGGCGATCCGCCTGCACGACAAGTCGGACTTCGACGGTGCGGCGCTCGCCGAGCACCTGCGGGACTCCCTGCCGTCGTACGCGGTGCCGCTGTTCATACGGCTGTCCAAGGAGCTCGAGCACACCTCCACGTACAAGAGCCGCAAGACCGAGCTGCGCGAGCAGGCCTTCGATACCCAGGCGTTCGACGACCCGCTCTACGTCCTGTCCAAGGAGAAGGGGTACGTCCCGTTCTACGATGGCGCGGAGAACGACGTCGTCGCCGGCACCGTCTGACCCACAGCACCGCCTGACCGCAGCGCCGCCTGACCGGCAGCACCGCCTGACCGCGGCGGGCCCGGAGCACGGGGGCCTCAGCGCCGGCCGACGACCCCACCAGGAGGTACCGCCGCCGCATGCCCAGCCGCCCCGCGACCGGCCGTCGCGCACCGGGCCGCCTCCCGCGCGCCCGCGCCGACCTGTCCCGCCGCTCGCTGCTGATCGGCTTGTCGGCCGCGCTCGGCGGGGCGGCGGGGTGGGCCCTGACCTCGGCGATCGGGCGGGGTGACGACGACGAGGACCTCGATCGCGGCCAGAGCGCCGAGTCCGTGGCCCCGCGCCCGTACGTACCGCCGGAGGGGGCGGTCCCCGTGCGCGAGCCCCGCCGGTTCCACTACGCCGATCCGGGCGACACGGACGGGCAGTCGTTCGGCGACCTGCACCTGCCCGACTCGGCGAACCCGGCGTTGCCGGTGGTGGTGCTCATCCACGGCGGGGGCTGGAAGGACTCGCTCGGCCTGACGTACATGGAGAACCAGGCCCGCGACCTGGCGTCGTTCGACGTGGCGGTGTGGAACGTGGAGTACCGGCGCGTGGACTCCGGCGGCGGCTGGCCCACCACGGTGGCGGACGTGTGCGACGCCGTCGACCACCTCGCCGAGGTCTCCGCGCAGATCGGCGATCGGCTCGATCTACGCCGGGTGGTGGTGGCCGGGCACTCCGCGGGCGGGCACCTGGCGCTGTGGGTGGCCGGGCGGGCCCGGCTGCCGTCCTCGCTGCCCGGATCGAGACCGGTGGTGCCGGTGTCCGGCTGCGTCTCGCTGGCGGGCGTCGCGGACCTGCTCATGGCCGAACGCGCCGGCGACAGGTACGTCCACGATCTGCTCGGCGGCCGCCCGAACGACCGCCGGCAGCGGTACGTCGACGCCTCGCCGGTGACGCACCTGCCCGCCGGGATACCGGTGGTGTGCGTCCACGGCCGCGAGGACAAGGTCGTGCTCCCCGAGCAGTCCGAGTCCTACGTCCGGGCGGCGCGCCGGGCCGGCGATCCCGCCCGCGTCTCCCTCGTCACCGGTGGTCACGACCCGTGGGGTGACATCACCGGCACCGTCTGGCACGACACCCGCGACACCATCCTGGCGATGGCCCGCCGCAGCCCCAACCCCGCGGGCTGAGCTCAGGGGCTGACCCCGCGGGCTGAGCTCAGGCGGGCGCGCCCGCACAAGTCTGACGCACCCGCTCAGACCCAGCCGGTGTCCACCCGGATCCGCTCGAGCCGGCGGTAGGCGATCAGCCACTGCCCGTCCACGCGGCGGTACCGCTCGTGGTAGTGGCCCCAGCCGTGGAGTCGACGCTCTCGGTCGCCGACGCGCCACCAGAGCCGGTCCTCCATCGCCCAGACCCCGCTCGCGGTCGGTTCGCCGGTCTCCGGGTCGGGGCCGGTGAACTCGAGCAGCGGGGTGTGGCCGTGGTGGACGCTGGTCACGGGGCTCTCGCCGTCGAGGGTCTGGCGGATCGCGGCCGTGAGCGCCTCCCGTCCGCGCACCTCGGCGGCGCCTCCGCTGGCCGCCCAGGACTCACTCACCACGTCCTCGGTGTGGCACGGCCCGTAGGCGTCCCACTGCTTGGTGTCCATGACGTACAGGCGGCGGGCGAACACCGCCCAAATCGCCTCGAGGTCGGCACTGGTCAGCGCGGCGCCCGAGCCGATCCCCGCCGCGCCCACATTCTCGGCCCTGCTCACGTCGTGTAGTCGGCGTTGATCGAGATGTATTCCCGCGTGAGGTCGCAGCCGTAGACCGTGCACGACCCGTCCGCGGCGCCGCCCTCCACACCCGAGCCGCCCTCCACACCCAGGTCCACCGAGATGGTGACCTCCTCCGCCCGCATGATCTCGGTGAGCCGCTCGAGCTCGGCCTCGCCGGGGAACGCGGGATAGGTCTCGAGGTCGCCGAAGACGATTCGCACCCGCTCCGGGTTGATGTCGGTGTCGTCGTGGCACTTGCCGATCGCCATCGCCACGCGGCCCCAGTTGGGATCGGCCCCGTGGACCGCGGTCTTGACCAGCGGGGAGTTGAGGATCGCCTTGGCCACCCGCTTGGCCTGGGCCCGGTCCCGCGCACCGGTGACCTCGACGGTGAGCAGCTTGGTGGCGCCCTCGCCGTCACGGGCAAGCTGGCGGGTGAGGTCCAGGCACACGGCCTCGAACGCCTCGCGCAGTTCGACCTCGCCGACCGGATCGCCTGCCCCGCTCGCCAGCGCGATGGCCGTGTCGGAGGTCGAGGTGTCGGTGTCGACGGACAGGCAGTTGAAGGTCTCGTCCACCGCGGCCCTGAACGCGGAGTCCAGCACACCCGGCTCCACGGCGGCATCGGTGAACAGCACGGCGATCATCGTGGCCATGTCCGGTTCGATCATCCCGACACCCTTGGCGATGCCCACCACCTGAGCGGCGCCGCCCGTCGTCGTCGTCACCTCCACCCGCGCGGTCTTGGGGTGGGTGTCGGTCGTCATCATCGCGGTCGCCAGCGCGACGGCGTCGGCGTCGAACGTTGCGCCCGCCAGGCCGTCGAGGTGCGCGCGCAGCTTGTCCATCGGGTAGCGCCGGCCGATCACGCCGGTCGAGGCGATGAGCAGCTCCCCCGGGGCCACGTCCACCGCGCCGGCCGCGCGCTCGAGCACCTCACGCGCGTCGGCCATTCCCTGCTCGCCGGTGGCGACGTTGGCGTTCTTGGCGACCACCACCACGCCGCGCGCCGTGCCGCCGGCGGCGTTCTCACGGCTGAGCACCACCGACGGCCCCGCGAAGAGGGAGCGGGTGAAGACCGCGGACGAGGCCGGGGAGGGACCGTCATTGACGACGACGAAGACGTCGTCACCGCGCTCGCGCAGTCCCGCGGATCCCGCGTGCGCGCGGAAACCCGGTGGGAGCGGGACGGGATCGTGGGCGGGCTGCGTGGGCGGCGTCATGTGCTCCATTCTTACTGCCGCCGTCTGCCGCGCGGAACCGGGATGACCGTGTAACGCGCGCACGGGTTTCGGAGATGAACAGTGTGAGCTCGATCACAGAGCTACACACGCGGGTGGCGCATCGGGCGTCGCCCCCGACGAAAGGATCAACCCATGATCTCCGATGTTCTCCGCGACTTCGCACGAGCCCTGCGCGATATCAACGTCGGCTCGACCGCCGTCGATGAGGGCGCCGACTTCTTCGGTGGCCTGCTCTACCAGGCCGCCCGGTTCATCTCGACCGCCTTCGGCTCCTGAGCCGCGGCCGACCGGGCCCCGCGCCCGGCGATCACCGCCACGACGCCGGCATCCGACACCACGACGGATGCCGGCGTCGTCGCATTCCCTCCCGCGGCATCACGCGCCGCGAGATTGCCGCCAGTTGCGCCCACTCGACGCCGACGCCCGACGGCGCCAGCCCTCGGGAACCGGCGCGTTTCGCGATTCATGGCGCTCGTCACAGAATAAAAATCGAGAAACCGATGACCTGCAATCGTAAAAGTGAGCACCTCTCCACAGCGGGCGTCAGGGCCGGAAATGTGTAGAGGCCGGGTAACAGTCTCCTCCCGGGGCCAGATGTACCTCACGAGTCCGCAAGCAGGACTGCACCACGGCAGCGGCGCACCCCGGCGCCGCTCACATACGAAAGGATCACACCATGATCAACGAGTTCTTCGCTCAGGTTGTCGAGTTCTTCAACGGCCTCATCGGCTCCGGCTCCGTCGCCGTCGAGGGTGGCTCGGCCGCCGCCCAGGGTGCCTACAACACCGTCGTCGGCTCGCTCGGGAACGTCTTCGGCGCCTGAGTTAGGCCGTTGACCGCCGGGCACGCCCCGGCAGCACTTCCTCGACACCGGCATCCGCCTCGCGCGGATGCCGGTGTCGTTCATTTCAGCCGGCCCTCCCCTTGTTCGTCGGACCACTCGACAGGCCAAGCGACGCGTAAAGTGATCCAGATCACATTAAAGCGTAACTGCGACTTCACCTGCAAGAGTAAACGATTTCCTCGATTCTCGGCCCGTTTTCGACGCCTGATCGGATGAAACGGTCGCATCCACTACGTAGCGTCTGATGGTGAGATCTTGAGGGATCACCGGTCCACAAGATCCTCACGCCAGACCGAGCGGCGCATCCGGCGCCGCCCCTGACGAAAGGACGATCACATGATCTCCGAGTTCCTGAACGGCCTCGCCACCGGCTCCGCTGCTGTCAACACCGGCTCTGAGGTTGTCGACGGCGGCGGCGACCTCGCCGCCCAGGTCATCGGTTTCTTCACCGACCTGGTCGAGAACTTCGGCTCCTGAGCCGACGCGCCTCACGGCGCATCGCCCGGGTCGGTGTGTGAGCTGACCTGAGCACCCCGAGAAACCGGCCCCCGCTTCGGCAGGGGCCGGTTTCCGCATTTCCGCCGCCCGTATGCCTCCTCCGCACACCGGGGCACGCCGGTAGCCTCGTGCCATGGAGCTCGATCTGTCCCGCCACGTCGCCGCCGACCCCGACACCGTGTGGTCCGTGCTCACCGACATCCCTGAGGCGCACCGCACGCTCAGCGGGGTGATCGGGGTCGAGATCCTCACGACCGGCCCCTACGAGCCCGGCCTGCGGTGGCGCGAGACCCGCAAGATGTTCGGGATGAAGGCCACCGAGGAGATGATGGTGATGGCCGCCGAGCCGCCTCACTCCACCACGATCGTCGCCGAGAACGGCGGGACCGAGTACACGACCGTCTTCACCATCACTCCCGATGCCGAGGGCGGGTCGACGCTCCGGATGCGCTTCGGCGCCGAGACGGCCCACGCCCCCGCGGTCTCCCGCGTCGTGATGGGGCTGATGGGTAAGGCCGCCGAGAAGTCCACCCGCAAGACCATGGAGCAGGACCTGGCCGACATCGCGGCCGAGGCCGAGCGGCGGGCCTCATCTTCCTAGCCGCCGCGGGCGCGTACCCGGCCTACCCGGTCTGCTCGACCGCGCGGTCCCACAGCTCTGCGACGACCTCCGCGGCCGGCCGGTCGGCGTAGGCGTCGGCCGCCCGCCAGCGCGACCCCGCCCACAGTGGCGGCACCTCGATGTCGCCCGCTTGCGCGGCGGCCTTGCGCATCGGACCCGTGAGGAGGTGCAGGTACGGGTACGCCGCCGGCGCGGCCTCGTGGAACTCCGCGACGAACTCGTTGACGAGCGCCCGGGCGTAGCGACCGGTGTAGCAGCGGGTCGGCCGCGACTCGGTGAACCGGTGGTCGCCGAGCGCGGACCGGTGCAGAGTGCTCGTGCCCGCCTCCGGAGTGCGCAGCAACACGGTCCCGAGCTGAACACCGTCCGCACCGGCCGCGAGCACGGCGGCGACGTCGTCCGGCGTGCTGATCCCGCCTGCGGCGACGAACGGCACCTCGGGCAGCGCCTCGCGCACCGCCCGCACCAACTCGACCGTGGTTATGTCGTCGGGCTCCTCGCCGACGGTGGTCGTGGACCGGTGCCCGCCGGCCTCGGCGCTCTGGACCGACAGCCAGTCCGCCCCGGCCTCGACGGCCCGACGCGCGTCGGCGACGCCGGCCACCGTCACGACCACGGCCGTGCCCACGTCCTGTAAAGCACGGACCACGCCGGGCTCCGGGATGCCGAAGGTGAACGAGACCACCGCGACCGGGTCGTCCACCAGCGCGGCGAGCGTGGCCTCCAGGTCGAAGTCGGTGAAGCCTGGCGACTCCGCGAGGGCCACCTCCAGCCGCCGGGCGACCCGACCGATCGCGTCGGCGTAGCGCACCACCGCGTCCGGCCCTCCCGCCGACGCCAGCGCGGCCTCGGAGTCGGCGCGATCCACCAGGAAGACGTTGATACCGAACGGCGCGTAGGTGAGCTCGCGAACGCGCGCGATCTCCGCCCTGGTGCCGGCGGCGTCGAGGTAACCGGAGCCGATCATGCCCAGGCCGCCCGCCTCGCCCACCGCGGCGATGAGTTCGGGCGTCGTGGGGCCGCCGGCCATCGGCGCCCCGATCACGGGCCGGCGCAGATGCGACGGGAGCAGGCGGCGGCGGTTCTGGCCCTGCGGGGCCCGATCGGACTGTGTCTGATGCTCGGTCATGTCCGTGACGCTACGCCCGGGGTCACCGCCCTGCGGCGGGTGACGGCGTAGACCACACCGCCGACGACGAAGACGACGACGCCTCCGACGACCGACTGCCAGGGCAGGCTCCCGGCGACGATGACGCATCCGACCGCGCCGAGCACCGGCACCCAGGCCGGCAATCCGCGGCGCCGTCGGTCAAGGCGCAGGGCCGCGGTGTTCGCGACGAGGTAGTAGATCAGCACGGCGAACGAGGAGAACCCGATCGCCTGGCGCACGTCGGCCACCAGGACGATCGCGGCCACCACCACGCCCACGCAGATCTCGGCGACGTACGGCGTCCGCGTGGTGGGGTGCACTGCCGATAGCGGGGCGGGCAGGTGCCGGTCCCGCGCCATCGCCAGCGTCGTGCGGGAGACGCCGAGCACTCCGCCCAGCAGGGCCCCGAGCGCGGCGATCCCGGCGGCGATCCGCACCACGGGCGCGAACACCTCCCCGGCCGGGACCCGTTCAGCGGCGTCCAGTACGGGCGCGGCGCTCGCGGCCACGCCTCCCACCCCGAGCACGTGGACCGTCGCGGCGAGGACGATCGCGTAGACGGCGATCACCACGCTGATGGCGATGACGACCGCCCTCGGGATCGTGCGGCCCGGGTCACGCACCTCCTCGCCGAGCGTGGCGATGCGGGCATACCCGGCGAAGGCGAAGAAGCAGAACCCCGCGCCGCCCAGCACGCCGAGGATGCGCCCGGGCCACGCCTCGCCGTCGACGGCGGGCACTGCCCCGGGCAGTGCCGCGGCCGCTGACGGCACCGACGCTGCCGACGAGTCGGCCGACGAGACGAACGCCGCCACCACGAACACGGCGAGCACCGCCAGCACGATGCCGACCAACACCTTCGACGCCGTGGCCGTGCGCTGCACCCCGAGAACCGACAGCACCGTCAGCGCCAGCACCGACACCGCGGCGACCACCGAGGACTGCTCCGGCCAGAGGTACAGGCCCACGGTGAGGGCCATCGCCGCGCAGGACGCGGTCTTGCCCACCACGAATCCCCAGCCGGCGAGAAATCCCGGCAGCGGGCCGAGCAACTCGCGACCGTAGACGTACGTCCCGCCCGCCGCGGGGAACTGCGCTGCCAGGCGAGCGGAGGACAGGGCGTTGCACACGGCCACCACGGCGGCCACCGCGAGCGAGGCCCACACCCATGAGCCTGCGCGTGCCGCGGCGGGCGCGAACGCCACGAACACGCCGGCCCCGATCATGGCGCCGAGGCCCACCACGACGGCATCGGACGGCCCCAGCCTGCGGTCGAGAGTCGAGTTCATCCGCACACCATCGCAGCCGCAGGTGGACGAGAAGTGAACTCCCGGCCTGTGGACCCGGGCACCGATTCCGCGCCGAAGCGGACGCAGGTCAACGTCGTAACGGACGCATGTGAACATTGAACAAGCCTGTGTGGCCTGCAACACTCGAACTGCGTACTCAGCGTTGTCTCAGCACTCGGCAGTGCCAGTGCTGCCACTGGGACACGGGTCGGCACCGTCCACCCGACACACCACGAAGGGACCCCTCGGCATCTCACAGTCCGCCCGTCATCTCGCCCGCACCGGCCTCGGACGACATCGACGACATCGACGTCTTCGACGTCGTCAACGCCGCGCAGTGGATCAACCTCGAGGACGGCACGAGCGCCGAGGCGCCCGAGGCGGTCACCGACGCCAACGCGGCCCGCGACGCTGTCGGGTTGGGCGAGCTCGAGCCGGGGGTGTACGCCAGTGTGGGAGCCTGCCTCGACTCAAGCCTAAACCTGCTCTCGATGGACTACGACGCCCCGATCTTCGTCCCCGGCGGCGTGGGCAGCGTCGGGCAGGCCATCGATCTCGGCAGCAGCGCACTCGAGATGGAGGGCGGCAGTTCGATGCTGATGGACTTCGGCACCGCCATGGTCGGCAGCTGACCCGACGCCGGGGCGCCTCGGCGCCCCGGCGCCTCCATCGCGGTCGGCGGGCGCGGGAGCAGCGCGGCCCCCGAGGGGACCCCGGATACAGTGGAGGGCGTGTCCCCCACCCGCCGGCTCCGTGTGGCGGTCGCCGCCCTCGCGACGGGGCTGACACTGGTCGGGTGCGCCTCCGGTGAGCCCGCCGCGCCCGGCCCGGACTCCACCGCCGCTGGTCCGGCCGCTCCCGCTCCGTCGGCTGATTCCGGCGCGTCTGCCCGTCCTGCTGCGTCGACCGATCCGGCTGCGTCGACTGGTCTCGCCGGCCCCGTGCCGGCGATACCGCCGCCGCCCGGATGTGTATCGCCGCTGGACGGGCTGACGCAGCGTCAACGCATCGCCCAGCTGTTCACCGTCGGCGTGAGCTCCATGGCCGACGCTCGCCGGGCGGTCGAACAGCACGCGATCGGCGGCATCTTCCTCGGCGGAGACGTGGTGGGCGAGGTGGTCTCCGGCGACGGGCTCGCCCGGCTGCAGCACGACTCAGCCCTGCCGCTGCTCGTGGCGATCGACGAGGAGGGTGGGCGCGTGTCGCGCATCGCCCCGTACGCCGGCCCGCTGCCGTCCGCCCGCGTGATGGCCGCGACCATGAGCCCCGAGCAGGTCCGGGCGACGGCCCGCGCCCGAGGGGAGTTCCTCCGCGGGATGGGTGTGACCGTCGATTTCGCGCCCTCCCTCGACGTGTCCGAGCAACCGGACGGCGCGGTGATCGGTGACCGCTCCTTCTCCCCCGACCCCGCCCGCGTCGTGTCCTATGCCCGCGCGTTCGCCGCCGGTCTACGCGACGCGGGCGTCGCCCCCGTGTTCAAGCACTTCCCCGGACACGGGCGTTCCACCGGCGACAGTCACCACCGGTCGGTGACCGTCCCACCGCTCGACCAGCTCGTGCCCCACGACCTGCACCCGTTCGCCGCGCTCGCCGAGACGCCGGGGGCCGGCATCATGCTGGGCCACCAGCAGGTGCCCGGCCTGACCGGAGTCGACCGGCCCGCCTCCCTCTCGCCCGCCGCGTACCGGCTGCTGCGAGAGGGCCACGGCTACGGCGCCCCGCCGTTCGACGGTCCGATCTTCACCGACGACCTGTCCGGCATGCGCGCCGTAACCGACGCGTTCCCGCTGCCCACCGCCGTGACCGAATCCCTCATCGCCGGAGCCGACTCCCCGCTGTGGATCACGACGGCCGGGCTCGGTGAAGCGTTGGACGCCGTCGAGCGGGCCGTGGCCGACGGCGTCCTGAGCCGGCGGGCGCTGGACCGGTCGCTCGAGCGCATGGCGACCCTGCGGGGCATCCCCGTGTGCGTGGGCGGCCCCGCCACCGGGTTCCTCGAGGAGGCCGGCCCGCTGGCCACGCCGGTCCCGGACCTGCCGCCGCGGGCCGACCTGCCCGCGTTGCCGCCGCCGCGCTGACAGGTCAGCCGGCGCCCTCGGCAGACCACACGCCCGAGCTGCCGCGGCGGTGCGAGTCCATCAGGTGCGTGTCCACCACGCCGATGGCCTCCATGAGCGCGAAGACCGTCACCGGCCCGACGAAGCTGAACCCGCGCCGTTTGAGCTCCTTGGCCAGCGCCTCAGACTCCGGCGACCGGCTGGGCACCTCGTCCATGGTCCGCGGCTCGGGCGTGCGCTCGGGCCGATAGGACCAGACGAGTTCGACCAGACCGCCCTCGGAGCGCAGGGCGACCACGGCACGCGCGTTGGCGATCGCCGCGTCGATCTTCCGGCGGTTGCGCACGATCCGCGCGTCGGCCATCAGCCTGGCGATGTCGTCCTCCCCGAAGGCCGCCACGGCGTCGGGGTCGAACCCCGCGAACGCCTCGCGAAACGCGGGCCGCTTGCGCAGGATCGTGACCCAGCTCAACCCGGACTGGAACCCCTCGAGGACCAGCCGCTCGTACAGACCGGCCTCGTCCCGGACGGGCATACCCCATTCGGTGTCGTAATACTCCCGCAGTAGCGGGTCCCGCGCCGCCCACGGGGGCCGCCTCAGCCCGTCCTCGCACAGCACGGTGTCGGAAGACGCGGCGCCGCCGGTCGTGGTCGGGTCGGTCTCGGTCGGCTCGGTCCCGGTGATTTGCATGTCGTCGATCTGCATGTCGTCTCCCTCGTCGGTCGGACCACCGGCGGTGGTGGTCGCCGTCACCCTAGGGCCGGACTACGACAAGGGCCCGGTTACGACAGCACCCCGGTGAGCTGGACGATGCGGACGACGGCCAGCACGGTCAGCGCCACGCCCACGACCAGGGTGAGCACCCGCCCGGCCACGCGGCCGTAGGACAGGAACCGGTCGATGCGACGGGTCGCCGCACCGATGCTGCCCGAGGGAACCCGCGACAGCGCGATGATCAGCCCGGTGCTGGGCAGGATCGCGATGACGGCGAAGAACAGGATCTGCAGCAGCTTGGACCACCACGGAGTCTCGGCGAACGAGATGAGCACCATGCCCGCCGCGAACGGCGCGGACGTCCCCGACTGGATCACGCCCAGCGCGATGCCGGTGGCCATGATCCCGAACTTCTGCAGGATGTTCTGGGTGAGCGGGGCCTCGACGCTCTCCTCCTTGGCCTCCGCGGGCCGGCGCAGGCCCATGACGGTGATGACCAGGCCGACAACGCCCAGCGCGATCATCGCCCACAGGTTGTAGAACAGGCTCCGGACGAACTCCTGGTTGTTGCCGATCACCCACACCGAGATCAGCGAGAGCAGCACGATCCCGCAGAACGCACCCCCGGTGAACCGCGCCGCCCGCGGGGCGAACGCGATCCCGCGGCCGGCCGACGTCAGCCACAGCCCCGCAATAACGGCGAAGGCCAGGAGATTGAGCGAATCGATCGCCGCGAAACCCAGCAGGCTGAGGTAGTACTGCACCGGGTCACCCTACCGGCGGCCGCGCGGGCCGCGACCCCGGCTGTCCCCGGGATCGCGGTCGTCGCGGCGGCCGAGCTCGTCGTCGTACTCATCGTCGTCGTACCTCGCGCCGCGCGGTCGGTCGAACACCGACCGCTCGCGGCGCCGCAACACGTCCAGGTCGCGCACGGTCCAGCTGCGCACGGGCGCCGGCACGCGCCACTGCCGGACCCACGCGGTCATCCGGAAGGTGAACACCAGCACCGACAGCACCGTCGCCGACACCGGCCCCCACACGTCGGTGGACACGGCGACGGCGGTGAGCGTGGCGCCGGTCGCCGCGGGGATCACGTACAGGTTCGACCCGCTGAACACGGCCGGGATCTCGTTGGCCACCACGTCACGCATCAGCCCGCCGCCGACCGCGGTGACCACCCCGAGCAGCAACGCGGACGCCACCGGCATGCCGTGATCCAACGCGCGCGCCGTGCCGAACGTGCAGAACAGGCCCAGACCGGCGGCGTCGCACGCCACGATGAGCGTCTGCACCCGGTGGATGACCGAGCCCAGCAGGTACACCACCACGACGGCGACCAGCGGCGGGACGAGGTAGACGGGCTTGTCCAGCGCGAGCGGGGTGACGCCCAGCAGGACGTCGCGAATGATGCCGCCGCCGAGGCCCGCGAGCAGGCCCAGGATGAACCCGCCGGTGATGTCGATGTCCTTGCGCGCCGCCAGCAGGTTGCCCGACAGGGCGAAGAAGAACACGCCCATCAGGTCGAACCACAGGACGAGCGGCGACGTCTCCACGGTCGGTCCTAGACCACCGCGTTCGCGGTCGAGCGTGCGTGGTGACGGTTACGCACCGCGCGGAACGTCCAGAGCTTGTTGACGACGAAGTTGATCGGCATCGTGATGAGGATCGTCAGCAGCTGACTCCAGTACTCCCGGGAGTGGATCCCCGCCTCCTCGTGCCACCACGGCTCCGGCAGGTAGAGCGGGCTGGTGGGGTTGGTGAACGCGAGCTTGATGAAGATGCCCGCGGCCGCCGCCACCGACCCCACCACCAGGAACGGCCAGAACTCCTGCCACGCCGGCGCCTTGCGACCCTTGCCGAACGTCCAGTGCCGGTTGAGCAGGAAGTTGTAGAAGTTGGCCACGAGGAACGCCACGATCCACACGAGCGTGGTGAACCGGAAGTTGAACTCCGTGTCCGCGATGGGGAACAGGATCTCCTGCGCGTTGGCCGTGCCGCCGTTGGCCTTGTTCATCAAGACCGTGACGATCATGTTGACGACCATGCCCGAGCCGCCCACGATTCCGAACATGACGAACTGCCGGACGCTGCGACGGTAGCGACCGAGTTCGGCGGGGGCTGGGTTCACAGGCGACCAGTCTAGGCCCTCTCCGCGAGACGTCAGGCCGCGCCGTGTCCCTCCGGCACCCTCTCGGACGGATCGGTGATGGGCCCGGGGGCGGTCCCGTCGCCGAACGGGCGACCACCCAACTCCTCGCGGTGGTGCGGCGTGAGCAGACCGGACAGGTCCGGCCCCTTAGGGATGACGCCCGTGGGGTTCACGTCGCGGTGGACGTTGTAGTAGTGCGCCTTGATCTGGGGGAAGTCGCACGTGTCGCCGAAGCCGGGGGTCTGGAACAGGTCACGGAGGTAACCCCACAGCGCGGGCATCTCGCTGATCTTGGACCGGTTGGCCTTGAAGTGGCCGTGGTAGACCGCGTCGAAGCGGACCAGCGTGGTGAACAGGCGGATGTCGGCGACGGTGATGGACTCACCGACGAGGTAGCGGCGGGTGGTCAGGCGCTCCTCGAGGCGGTCGAGCGAGGCCCACAGCTCGTCGTAGGCCTCCTCGTAGGCCTCCTGGTCGGCGGCGAATCCGCATCGGTACACACCGTTGTTCACCGTGGGGTAGATCCACGAGTCGAGCTCGTCGATCTCGTCACGGTGCTCCTCGGGGTAGAGGTCCGGGGCGCCCTCCCGGTGGAAGGCCGTCCACTCGGAGATGAAGTCGAAGTTGAGCTTCTGGTACGCGTTGGTCACGACGGACCTGGTGGGCAGGTCCACCAGCGCGGGGACCGTGATGCCGCGCGGGTAGTCAGGGATCCGGTTGAAGTAGGCCTCCTGCAGTCGGTGCAGGCCGGTGACGGGGTCCCGTTCGTCCGGGTCGAGGTCGAAGACCCAGGAGTTGATGTCGTGCGTGGGACCCGCGAGCCCCAGCGAGATGGCGCCCTCGAGGCCCAGCAGGCGCCGGACGATGATGCTCCGGCTGGCCCACGGGCACGCGCGGGCGGCCATGAGCCGATAGCGGCCGGCCTCGACCGGCCACCGCATCTCGCCGATCTTCTCGCCGACCGGATCCGAGCCCGCGGGCACATCCGCGACCACGCGGTCGTTGATGTACGTCGCGTCGCGGACGAACTCGCCGTCGGTCGAGGCGTTCTGAGCGGGGGTAAAGTCGGTCGCGGTAGACATGAGGGGCTCCCAGGATCGTCTCAGTTTATTGATGCGTCACCTATCATACCGCCTGATCGCGGGCGAGGCCACCCTTCCCACGCCGACGGCGTGTCCCGCAGCGGTGTGCGACGCTGGGGACATGGACTCCGCGCACGTCGACGACGTCCCCACCCGTTACTCCGACTTCGCCGAGTACGAGGTCCGCGGACGCACGCCCGTGTACCTCTCGTGGGCCCGCGGGGTCGCCGAGGACTCCGGGACCAGCGACCTCATCGGGACGCTGCCCCGGATCAAGCGCCAACCCGCCCTGTTCTTCGCCGCCGCCCGGCACGCCGGGGCCCCCGAGACCGAGGACTACGCGACTTTCCGCGGGTTCGTCCACGACCACTGGGCGGAGATCGAGCGGATCGCGCTCACCCACTCCACCCAGACCAACGAGGCCAAGCGCTGCGCGGTGCTGCTGCCGTTCCTCTCCCTCCTGCCCGGCCCGCTCTCCCTCGTGGAGATGGGGGCCTCGGCGGGCCTGTGTCTCTACCCGGACCGCTACGCCTACCGGTACACGGTCGACGGCGGGAGCGCCCACGAGCTGCGGCCCGCCGCCGACCCGGACGGTGCGGCGGGCCGCCCGCCGGTCCTGGACTGCGACCTCCGCGACGGCGTGCCCCTGCCGCGCTCGCTGCCCGAGGTCGCCCACCGCGGCGGCGTGGACCTGGCGCCGATCGACCCCGCCGACCCGGAGTCCCGCGCCTGGCTGCACAGCCTCATCTGGCCCGGCCAGCACGAGCAGCGGGGCCCGCGCCTGGACGCCGCCCTGGACATCGCGTCCGCCGACCCGCCGCGGGTCCTCGCCGGCGACCTCATCGAGCGACTGGAGGACTCCGTCGCCGCCTGCCCGGCCGGCACCACCCCGGTGGTGTTCCACACCGCCGTGCTCGGCTACCTCGAGCCGCCGGCCCGCGCCGAGTTCGTCCGCCGGGTCACCGAGCTGGACTGTGTCTGGATCTCCGTCGAGGGCGTGACCCTTCTGCCCGACGTCGCCGCGCATGTCCCGGAGTCGATCCGCCGCCACAAGGGCATCTTCGTCGTCGCCGTCAACGGACGCCCCCTGGCCACCGCGCACGGCCACGGCGACTGGGTCCGCGCCCTGGACATGCCCTGACCGCTCGACATGCCCTGACCGCCGCCCCACGTCAGCCACGCAGCGGAACGGTACATCCGTACAGTGGCCGCCATGCACGTTCTCGAGCCCGGAACCGAGGTCCCCGACCCGCTCGCCCCGTACCTGGACGTGGACCGATCCCGGCCCGCGCATGAGTGCTGGGTGACCGGGCACATGGTCGCCGGGATCGACGGGACTGCCGCGATCGACGGCCGGGTGGGCTCCCTGTCCACCGCGCCCGACCAGGCACTGTTCCGGAGCATGCGCCAGATCGCCGACATCGTGATGGTGGGTGCCGAGACCGTCCGGCGGGAGGGCTACGGCCCGGTCAGACTGTCCGAGGAGGCGCGGGCCCAGCGCGTCGGCGCCGGGAAGCCGGGGAACCCGCCGGTCGCCGTGATCAGCCGCAGCCTGGATCTCGACTGGACCGCGCGACTGTTCACCGACGCCCCCGAGGACGCCCGGACCCACGTCATCACGTGCACCGCCGCGGACCCGGCCCGGCGGGCCGAGGCCGAGAAGGCCGCGACGGTCGTCGACGCCGGCCGCGACGCGGTCGAGCCGGCCGCCGCGCTGCGGGCGCTGGCGGACCTGGGGCACCGCGTCGTGCTCTGCGAGGGCGGGCCCACCTGGCTCGGCGAACTCGTCGCGGCGGACCGCCTCGACGAGCTGTGCCTGTCCATCTCCCCGTTGATGGGCGGCGACCCGCTCCCGGTGTGCGTGAACCCGGCGGGGTCGGGGATCGCCCGGTTCGCGCTGAAGGGGGCCATGGCCGACGGCGACACCCTGTTCCTGCGCTACGAGACGGACCGACAGGGAGGCGCGCGCGATGCCTGACGGCGACTTCGAGAGCCTCCTCGCCTCGGTCGACCCGGCCATGATCGTGGTGACCACCACCGCGGACGGCACGCGAGGCGGATGCCTGGTCGGCTTCCACGCCCAGTCGAGCATCTCGGCGCAGCACTACAGCGTGTGGTTGTCCAAGGCCAACCACACGTACCGCGTGGGCCTGCGCGCCACGCATTTCGCGGTGCACTTCCTCACTAGCTCCGACCTCGCCCTGGCCGAGCACTTCGGCACGCAGTCGGGTGAGGACGTCGACAAGTTCGCCGACCTCGACCTCGTCGCCGACGACACCGGCGTCCCCCTGGTCGGCGAGTGCGCGAACCGGATAGTGCTCGAACGCATCGCCGTCCTCGACGACGGTGGCGACCACGTCTGCGTCACCACCCGTGTGCACTCCACCCACTTCGGCGGGGACTTCACACCCCTGCGACTCTCGGACGTCGCCCACCTCGACGCGGGCCACGACAGCGAGGAGCGGGCGATCGAGCCCTGAGCGGCGCGGGCGGTAGGCGGCGCGGGCGGTAGGCGGCGCGGGCGGCTCAGCCGAACGGCCACGCGCGGCGCATCGGCTGCCCCGCACCCGGCTCGATGAGGTACTCGGCACCGAAGGCGACCGCGTAGATCTCCGGCGGCAGCGCCAGCATCGTGCCGATGTCGCTGGTCTGGCTCGCATGACACTGCATCGCGCGGCGCTTGGTGTCGATCACGTTCTGCGGCAGGTCGATCGCCCACGCGATCTCGGACTCCGGCATGCCCACCGGCTGACCGTCGTCGCCGGTGAGGATCATCACCCGCAGCTGATCCGGGTCCAGCTCCGTGCCGCCGGCCGCGAGCGTGCGCAGGAACTCGGCGGCCTCGGGACTGTCGAGCATGGCGAGCTGGGCGTCGCGGTTCGTGGTGGCCTCGAGCAGCCGCGGCCGGCGCGTGGCCAGTTCCACCGCGCGTCGGGCGATGCGGTGGACGGCGATGTGGTCGGGGTGCCCGTAGTTGCCGTGGTCGTCGTAGCCCACGAGGACGTCGGCGTCCTCGCGGTCGAGGATCCGGGCCACCCGGGCGGCGGCGGCGTCGATGTCGGCGCGGTGGAGGCAGAGCGGGTCGTCGTTCTGCTCCCAGCCGGTCATCCCGGAGTCGCGGTAACCCAGCCAGTCGATGCGGGCCACGCCCAGCACCGCCGCCGCGGCCCGCGCCTCCCCGCGCCGGTGATCGACGAGGTCGCCGTCGGGGCCGAGGTGCTCGGGACGCTCCCCGTGGTCGCCGTCGGTGGCGAACACGGTCACCACCCGGTGACCGTCGCGGGCGGCCAGGGTCATCATCCCGGCGGTCTGCGAGGTCTCGTCATCGGGATGGGCGTGGAGGAACACGATCGTCGACACCCGGACATTCTGCCCTGTCCGGGGCGGTTCGGGGGCGGGCCGGCGGGACGGACCGACTCAGGCCCGCGCCTCCGGATGACCGGCCAGCCACCGGTCGAAGGCCTCGGCGTGGTGAGTTCCGGTGTGTAGCCGAAGACCTCGCGCAACCGCGTGTTGTCCAGCACGGGCCGGTAGCGGAGGAAACCGGTCTGCTCGGGCCCGTAGCGCGTGGCCCCGAGCGCGCTGCCCACCGGGAGCGCGGCCTTGAGGACCGGCTCCGGGATCGCGAACGTCCGCTTGCCGAGCCGCGCCGCGATCTGGTCGATCGTCAGCGTGCCGGTGCCGGCGACGTTGTAGATCCCGGCCGGGCCGCCTGACACCGCGCGCACGATGATAGCCACGAGGTCGGTGTCCCAGATGAACACGAACGGCGAGTCCGGGCCGCGCACCGCCAGCAGCCGCGGCCGGTGGAAGAGGGCGGTGATCTGGGCCGGACGTGCCGCACGCGCGGCGCCTCGCCGTCCGGCACCCGGATGTCGCCGCTGGTGACCTCGTATCCGGCGGCGCCCAACCCGGCCACCACGCCGGTGCCCAGGAAGCCGCTGCCGCCCGTGACCAGAACCCTCATACCGTCTCCCCTGTCGTGGCGCGAGAACCGGAAGCGCCGGCGCCCGCCTCCGTCGCCCGCGTGCGCCGCGCCCAGAGCACGGCGACGATCAGCCCGGCGATGATGTCCCACACGCCCCACCACGCGGCGACCAGGGCCATGCCGCCCAGGCCGCCGAAGAAGCTGAACACGAACAGCAGCCCGAGCCCGGCGTTGCGGATGCCGACCTCGAACGTCATGGCCTTGCGGGCGGGCACGTCCAGCCGGAAGCCGCGCGCGATCGCGTAACCGAGCCCCAGCGCGAGCGCGTCGTGGGAAAACACCGCCACCGCGACCACTCCGATGTAGGCGACGAACAGCGCCCAGTTGTTGGCCACCGCCGTCATCGACACCGATAGCGCCACGTCCCCGCGCGCCCGGTGGGTGAGGATGTTGGAGACGTTGCCGGGCGGGCAGCACGCCACGAGGATCATCCCGAGCGCCACCGACCCTGGACACCGAGCACCAGCGACAGGCCGAACGTCAGCGCCGGTAGCAGCGCGAACTGCGCGATGATCGCCACCGCGAACGCCCTGGGCTTGCGCAGTGCCAGCCGGAAGTCGGCGAGCCGGGTGTCCATGGCGATCCCGAACAGGATCAGCCCCAGCACGATCTTCAGCGTGGTCAGGGAGCCGGAGTCGAACGCGATCCGGATGTCGTCGACGTTCATGCCGCGCCCCCGGCCGCCCGCGTCATTTCCGCCACCAACCCGGTCACGGCGTCGCGGTAGGCGGTCTTGTTGACGTAGTAGGCCATCCGGTCCACGCCGAGATACTTGTAGCCGGCCGTGAGGTCGGGCCGGGGTCCCCGCCGGGAGGAGTCGACGACGACGAGGGCCGCACGCCTGGCCGGTGAGTCGTCCCGGCGTGCGGCGAGATAGCGGGCGACGATGTCGGCCTGTTCGTAGCGCCCCTGCCAGCCGATGCCGGACGCCTCCGACATGCCGAGGACCGCCAGATCGTCGCGGGCCGACGGGAAGATGTTCAGGTGCAGATCCGGGGCGGCGGACCCCTCGGCCCAGTCGAGATGCCGCCGGTCGATGAACGGGTAGTGCAGCGTGTAGCCGGTGGCGAGCATGACGAGGTCGTAGTCTGCGCTGCCCCATGCGCCCGTCGCGGAAGTGCACGGTGTGTCCGTCGAAGCGCTCGATGTCCGGCCGCACCCCGATGTCGCCGTGACCCACGTGGTGCAGGACCAGCGAGTTGACCACGGGGTGCGACTCGTAGAGCTTGTGGTCGGGCTTCGGGAACCCGAACCGCACCGGGTCGCCGGTGAAGAGCTTGAGCATGCGCGAGTCGACGAATTGCATGATCGGAGCTGGCAGCGGCCGGCCGGAGCTCAGCGTGTCCGCGGGCCGGCCGAGGATGTACTTGGGCACGAAGTGGTAGCCGCGACGCACACTGATGTCGACCGAGGCGGCGTGCTGGACCTCGCCGCTGAACTCGCCGTCGAAGCCCGGGATGTTGGGCTCGGAGAGGGTGCCGTTCGCGATCACCACCGCCGAGAACTCCCCGGCGTCAGCCTCGGGCTCGCGGTTCACCTCGTCGTCGTCGTCCTGCCCGTCCTCACCCACTGACCGCGTGACGACCCGCCACCCCGAGTCGCGCCCCGGCCCGAGCGGTTCCACGCGCACCACCTCGGTGCCGAAGCGGAACCGCTCGCGCAGGCCGAAGTGGTCGGCGAAGTCCCGGAAGTAGGCGAGCAGTCGTCAGTGATCCGGGTAGTCCGGGGTGTCCGCCGGCATGGGGAACTCGGCGAACTCCGTGGTGCGGGCCGACGAGATGAGGTGGGCGGAGGAGTAGACCGTGCTCCGCGGCGCGTCGATGTTCCACAGGCCGCCGCGAGGCCGGAGGGTCCCGCCCCGATGATCGCTACTGGACGGTGTCCATGTTCCGCACGGATAGAGATATTGCCCCGGAACGAGCGACTCCCCGGCGGGTTTCGCTCGGACTGAACGAAACCCGCCGGGGAGTGCGGCGTGGCGGAGGCGCGCGGCGCCCCCGGACGCACGGGGCTTACTTCTCGCGCACCACGGTGCCGTCGTCCTGCAGTCGCAGGAGCGGGTAGATGCCGTTCTCGTCGTGGTTCTCGTCGCCCACGACCGGCGGATTGAAGACGCAGAGCATCTGCATCTCCTCCTCCACGATCACCTGGTGCTTCTCATTGCCGTCGAGCAGGTACATCGTGCCCGCCTCGAGCGGGTACTCCTTGTCGTTGGTGAGGTCACGCAGCGTGCCCTTACCGCGGGTCAGCCAGACGGCCTCGACGTGGTTGGCGTAGTGGAAGTCGTTGGTCGTGCCGGCGGCGATGGTGGTCTCGTGGAACGAGAACCCGACGCGGTCGTCGGCCAGAACGATGCGCTTGGACTCCCAGTTGCCGTTGTTGCCCTTGATGTGGCGGTCGGTGTCGGTGATCTCTCTGGTGCTACGAACGATCATGCGGTGCCTCCTCGTCGAGGGGTTGGTGTCTGTGGGCTTCAGGCGTACTGGCTTCAGGCGTACTGGCTTCAGGCGTACTGCTGGGCGAGGACGTGGTCGACGGCCTCGTAGCAGATCTCGATGCCGCGGTCGCGCTCCTCATCGGTCAGCGTGAGCGGGGCGAGGAACTTGACGACCTCGTCGCTCGGGCCGGCGGTCTCCACGAGCATCTTCTTGTCGAAGCAGCGCGCCATGACCTGACCGGCCAGCTCCGGGCTCTCGAGGAACGCGATGCCGAACGCCATGCCGCGGCCGCGCAGCTCGAGCTTGCCCTCGTACTTGTAGACCAGCGGGGAGAACCGCTCACGCAGGATACGGCCGTTCTCGAGCGTGCGGTTCTGCAGCGCGTCGTCCGACCAGTACTTGCGCAGCGCGAGCTCGGCGGTCACGAACGCCATGTTGTTTCCGCGGAACGTGCCGTTGTGCTCGCCCGGGGTCCACTCGTCGAGCTCGCGGTTGAACAGGGTGACCGCCAGCGGCAGGCCGTATCCACCGATCGACTTCGACAGGGTGACGATGTCCGGCTTGATGCCGGCGAACTCGAACGAGAAGAACTCGCCCGTGCGGCCACAGCCCATCTGGACATCGTCGATGATCAGCAGGATCTCGTGGCGCTTGCACAGCTCGTCGAGGGCCTGCAGCCACTCGGCGCGGGCGGCGTTGATGCCGCCCTCACCCTGGACGCACTCGACGATGACGGCCGCCGGGCGGTTCATGCCGGAGCCGGAGTCGACGAGGACGCGCTCCATCCACTGGAAGTCCTCGGTGACGCCGCCGAAGTAGTTGTCGTACGGCATCGGCGTGGCGTGCACGAGCGGGATGCCGGCGCCGGCGCGCTTCATGGAGTTCCCCGTGACGGACAGCGACCCGAGGGTCATGCCGTGGAACGAGTTGGTGAAGTTGATGATGGCCTCGCGGCCGGTGACCTTACGGGCCAGCTTCAGCGCGGACTCGACGGCGTTGGTGCCCGTCGGCCCGGGGAACATCACCTTGTAGTCCAGGCCGCGGGGCTCGAGGACCTTCTCCGAGAAGGTCTCCAGGAAGGCCCGCTTGGCCACAGTGTACTTGTCGAGCGAGTGGGTGACGCCGTCGCGGGAGATGTACTCCAGCAGGGCGTTCTTCATGTCCTCGTCGTTGTGGCCGTAGTTGAGGGCGCCCGCGCCACCGAAGAAGTCGAGGTACTCGTCTCCGTCGACGGTCCGGAGCGTCGCACCCTTGGCGGTGTCGAACACCACCGGCCAGTTCCGCGAGTAACTGCGCACTTCCGATTCGCGGTCGTCGAAGATCGACGTGTTGGTGCTGGAGTCGTGCGTGGGCTCGGTCATTGTCGTGATCACTCCAATGGGGAAGGTGCGGGCGGCGGTTGCGGGCCGGGCGGCCCGCGCGCCCTTGTCTAGGAAATCGTGTAGAGGTCTTCTTGCTCGTGACCCACTCCGAGGAGTTCGGAGCTGAGGTAGTCCTCGCTGGACAGCGTCATCCCGCGGTCGCGGGCGACTGCGGCGAACGTCCGCTGCGACGCCTCGTTGTCCGGGCTGATGGTGGTGCGCAGTCGCATCACGCCGCGTTCGGCCAGCCGGTCCATGAGGCTGTGCAGCAGTCGGGCCGCGAGGCCCTTGCCGCGCTGGTCGGCGTCGACGCCGACCTGCCACACGAAGATCGTGTCCGGCTCGGAGGGGCGGATGAATCCGGTCACGAAGCCGACGACCCGACCTTCGACCTCCACCACGACCGAGCTCTCGGAGAACTCGGCGCCCCACAAGACGTAGGCGTAGGAGGAGTTGAGGTCGAGGACGCCGCTGTCACGGGCGATCTCCCACATGCGGGTTCCGTCGGCCGCCGTGGGCACACGGAACACCGCGTCGGACGAATCAGGGGTACGGGGTACTTCTCGTTCTCCTGGGTTCATAATCGCCTTCCACCGTAGTGACGCAACCCGGTTGTTGCATCTACCTTCCTCAAGTTGTTACCTGAATAGCCGATGAGTGCGCAGGTGGCCGACATGGAGTGAGGTCGGTCACTCACGACCCTTTCCGAGGGACTCCCGCAGGCGCACTCCCGGTGGGACGATGGGGCGATGGACGACAGCCCGATCACCGATTTCGAGGAGGCCCGTTGCCTCCAGCTCCTGGCCTCCGCGTCCCTCGGTCGACTCGTCACCGTCACCGGGGGCCGCGCTGAGATCTTCCCCGTGAACTACGCGATGTCGAGGGACGGCAAGATCTTCTTCCGCACCGCGGAGGGGAGCAAGCTCGCCGGCCTGACCGTGCACCCCGAGGTTCTCTTCGAGGTCGACCACGTGGAGGGCCGCCACGCCTGGTCGGTCGTGGTCCGCGGGCGAGCACGCCGCCTCGACAGCTTCGACGAGATCAACGGAGCCGAGGAACTCGACCTCAAGCCCTGGATCCCCACCCTGAAGTACAACTTCGTCGAGATCACCCCTGAGCATCTCACCGGCCTCGGTTTCGAGTTCGGCGAGGAGCCCGAGCGCTACCAGGGTTGACTCGCGAGCTCGCCACCTCGGTCTTGCCGCCTCGGTCCGCGCGCCGACCGCTACCACTTGGTCAGAAGGGTGGTGGTGGTTGGAGGAGTTCGTCGAGGTGGTCGTGGAGGGCGTGGAGGATGGCTTTTTCCAGGGCGCTGTCGGTGGGTTTGTTGCGTTGCCACCAGCGGCTGGCCGCGGCGGGGGTCATCCGTTCGCGCGGGGCAGAGATCGAGTCCGGGCCTGGGGTGGTGTCGGCGGTCGGCTCGATTGGTGTGGTGCCGGCGTCGGTGGTGTTGCGGGCCGTGGCGCGGGCGCGTTCGCGGGCCAGCCGCTGGGCGCGACGGGCGAAGTAGGTCGCCTCGTCCAGGATCCCGGCGCCGAAGACGGGGGCGGGGTTGCGGCGTTGTTGACGCGCCCAGGCATCGGCTTCGTCGCGTTGGTGCTCGCGCCGGTACTGGGCAAGGGGGCCGTCGGGTCGGGTGAGCATGGTGGTGCCGTCGGGGGTGGTCACGATCAGGGTGCCGTCGGGTTGGAGTTGGTAGGTCCAGTCGGAGAACGTTTTGAACCGGTGATGGCGCCGGCACTGGCTCACCAGATTCGCCTCGACCGTGTGGCCGCCGCTGGCGGGGTCGGCGTGGTTGAACGGCACCACATGATCCAGATCGCAGTCGTCGGCAGGGACCGCGCATCCGGGGTGGCGGCAGGTGCCGTCGCGGAGCCGGACCCGGCGCGCCAACTCGGGACCGGGCCGGTATTTCAGGGCCGCGCTGGTGTCGTCGGCGGCGCCGATGCGGGGGTCGACCTGCTCGAACGAGGCGCCATCTGAGGTGGCGAGCATCTCCAGCAGGGTCTGCAGGGCGGCCTCGCCGGTGCGGGCGAACTCCACTCGCGCGCCGTGTTCGTCGCGGCCGTTGTCGCCGGTGGCGATGACGGTGACCTTCGGCCGCAACACCGGCGCCAGCCCCTGCCCGCCGCCATTGCCGCTGCCGCCGGTGGGGGCGCTCGGGCCGCCCGGGCGACTCGGCGCGCCCGCGGGACCGCCGTCGGCGTCATCGGTGTCGGTGCCTGGGTGGGTGGGGGTGTCGCCGCAGATCAGGGATATCAGGGCGTCGGCGCGGCGTTCGGCCTTCGAGTAGTGCGGCTCAGGTTCGGCCGGGGCGTCCGGGTCGGTGTCGGGGTCGGCGTCCCGCGCCGCGGCCTGGGCGGCGGCTGCGTCGGCGTCGGCGACTGCGTCGGCGGCGTCGTGTTCGGCGACCCGCTGATCCAGGGCCTCGGCCAGCACGGCGGCCTCCTCGGTCGCCAACAACGCGGAGACGCTGGACATGCCGTCGACGCCTTTGCCGATGCGCACGCCGCGGGTGCGGCTGGCGTCTTCTTTGCGTAGGCGGATGGCGTCGGGGTCGTGGCGGCCGATGACGGCATCGATCTCATCGCGCAGGGCCTTGTCGCCCAGACGGATACCGGCGGCGACACCGTTCAAGTAGTCCTCGACGACCTGGCGCTGGATCTGCTCAAGAACATCGCCGCGGACGGTGGCCATCTGCCGGGCGAGCAGTTCGGCGACGCGTTGTTCCATCAGGCCGGCGGCCATCGCCTCCAGGATCGCCGGGTAGCGGGTGTGCAGCTCCCACGAGAAGGACAGCATCTTCTCCGCGCGCCTAGCGGAGATGGACATCGCTGCCACCACATACCCGGCCGCGGCGACAAGGCCATCAACAACAGCGTGGCCGGGGCGGGCCTCGTGGCTGCCGTCGATACCGTGCCCGTACTCGCGCCAGCATTCCTGCAACAGCGCGTAGCAGGCGACCAGACGCTGCGCGGCCGCGCGGTTCTCCGCCGCCCACCCCTTCCGCGCCGCCGCCGTCAACCCCGTCAACGCCGCAGGGCCGGACGAGCCGGCGGGGCCGCCGGTCGTGCGCCCGGTGTCGCCGTCCATGCCCCACCCCCCGTGGTCGACTGTGCGGCCGCGCCGCAGCCTGTCTCGAATACGTGTTCTATTCTACGTCCACGTGTTCGACACCACAAGGGCTTCCTGCAAGTCGACCGGCGAGTTCCGCGACGACGCATTCCACCAAACGATCCGCGTCCGCAGCGTGAGACCGCGCGCGGCGCGCCGCAGCCGCCGCCCCGCTCGCGCCCGCAGCATCGGCGTCCGACCTGAAAGCTTCGAGCGCCCAGTAAACGCGGAATCGCGCGCACCCTGAGGTGCGCGCGATGGGTCAAGCGAAACGAAGGGCGCCGGTCACCGACGGCGGCCGTGCCGCCGCGCCGCGTCCGGACAGTCAACGCCCCGCCGACACCGGCCTCGGCACCGCGCCGACCCCGTGCCCAGCGCCGCGCCAACCTCGGGCAGTCAGCCCCGCGCAGCCCCGCGCAGCGCCGCGCAGCCCCCCGCCCCCAGCAGGCGGGCTACAGCGCCCGGCCGATGACCTCCTTCATGATCTCGTTCGTACCGCCGTAGATCCGCATGACGCGGGCGGCGGCGAACTTCTGGGTGATGGGGTACTCCATCATGTAGCCGTAGCCGCCGAACAGCTGGAGGCAGCGGTCCACGACGTCGTCGAGCATGTCGGTGGCCTGCATCTTGGCCATGGAGGCGGTCACGGCGTCGAGCTCACCGGCGATCTCGCGCTGGATGCAGTAGTCGACGAACGTGCGGGTGGCCATGACCTGGGTCTTGCAGTGCGCCAGCTCGAAGCGGGTGTTCTGGAAGTCCAGCACCGGCTGGCCGAACGCCTGCCGCTCCTTGGTGTACGCGATGGTCTCCACGACGGCGGCCTCGGCCATCGCCAGGGCGTCCACGGCGATGGCCAGGCGCTCGCGCGGGAGCTGGTTCATGAGCTGGTAGAAGCCCTGGCCCTCCTCTCCGCCGAGGAGGTTGGCGGCGGGAACGCGCATGTCGTTGAAGAACAGTTCGGCGGTGTCGGCGCCGTGGCGACCCATCTTCTCCAGGACGCGACCCCGCTCGAAGCCCGGGGTGTCGGCCTCCACGGCGAACAGGGCCATGCCCTTGTGCCCGGCGTCGAGGTCGGTTTTGGCCGCCACCACGACGAAGTCGGCGGAGCCACCGTTGGAGATGAAGGTCTTGGAGCCGTTGATGACGTAGTGGTCGCCGTCGCGCCGGGCGGTGGTGCGGACGCCCTTGAGGTCGGAGCCGGCGCCGGGCTCGGTCATGGCGATCGCGGAGATCCACTCGCCCGAGCACATCTTGGGCAACCAGGCGCGCTTCTGCTCCTCGGTGGCGTAGTTGGCGACGTAGTGCGGGGTGATGGTGGAGCCCACTCCCATGCCGAAGGCCGTGTCGCCGGAGTAGACGAGCTCCTCGGTGACGAGGTACTCCATGCCGGGGTCGCCGCCCTGGCCGCCGTACTCCTCGGGGACGTCCAGGCAGATGAGGCCGGCTTCGCCGGTGCGCAGCCAGGTCTCGCGGTCGACGTGCTTCTGCGCGGCCCACTTCTCCTGGTTGGGGGTCATCTCCTTGGCGAAGAACGCGCGGGCGTGCTCGCGCAGCAGCCGGTGGTCGTCGGTCTCCCAGGCGGGGCGGTAGTCGGGGAAGAGCGCGGACACGGGGGCCTCCGTAAGGGTGACGACGACGAGGTGCGCCACCAGATTACGGGGCCCGTTCCCGCGACGGCGGGCGTGCGCGCACCCGGCGGGTCATACTCGTGCCATGAGCGAATCCCCCGACCAGCCGGAGAAGACGGACTCGAGCGAGGCGACGGGCGCAGGCGGGCCGTCGGCGCTCCCGGAGCCGTTCCCCACCGACTGGACCCGCTGCCTGGTCCTCGTCGCCCACCCCGACGATCCCGAGTACGGGATGTCCGCCGCCGTGGCGCGGTGGACGGCCGAGGGACGGAGCGTCGTCTACGTCCTGGCCTCGAGCGGTGAGGCCGGTATCGAGGGCATGTCGCCGGCGCTCGCCGGCCCGGTCCGCGAAGAGGAGCAGCGGCGGTCCTCGGCGATCGTCGGTGTGGACGAGGTGGAGTTCCTGGGCTTCCCGGACAGTCGCATCGTGAACAACGCGGCGCTGCGCGACGCGGTGGCCGACGCGATCCGGCGGCATCGCCCGGATGTCGTGGTCTCGCTGTACTCCGGTCCCGAGTGGGCCCCCGGCGCGCCCAATCAGAGCGACCACATGGAGTTCGGCGCGGCCGTGGGGGCCGCGTACGACGATCTCGTGGCCGCGGTCGGCGTGGACGCGGCGGAGGGGCGGCCGCAGATGTGGTTCGAGTCGGCCACCGAGCCCACGCACTTCGTGGAGGTGACGGGGTTCGTCGAGCCGGCCGTGGACGCGCTCGCCCAGCACTCCGAGTACCTGTCGGTCCTCGACCCGGCCACGCCCGTGCGGGAGCAGGCCCGTCAGCAGGTCGAGGCGGTGTGCGCGCCGATCGAGGGCGTCGCCGGCGGGAACCCGGTGGTGGGTTTCCGCCGGATGCGTCCCTGACGCGCGGTACTCGGGTGCGTCCCTGACGCGCGGCACTCAGGCCGGCGCGCCCGGTTGCCCGAGAGGCGCGTACGCGGCCTCGGAGGGCCGCAGACGCTCGACGATCTCGTCCGCCCATTCCGCGGTGGGCGAGGTCATGGCGCCGTCGCCCGGGCGGCCGACGTAGGTGAGCCAGTAGCGCTGGGCGCCCTCCCCGACGACAGCCGAGTACACGAGCGCGCCCTCCGGGCCGATGACGTCCTGCCGGACCGCGGGGAGAACGCGGAACGACACGGACCAGCCGTCGCCGACGCGGGTGGAGAGCGGTTCGATCCGTTCCTCGACCGGCTGTCCCGGCACGGGGAGCAGGACAGGGCCCATCCCATTGGCCAGCGTGAACGCCGCCAACCTGTTATCCGGCTCGCGAGGGTCGAACAGGTCCTCGGTGAGCGCGCCCGCCAGCACGACGCCGTCCGGACGCCCGGCCGCGGGGGCTCCCGACTCCGGGCTCGGCGCCGGGCTCATCGCGGTGGTGCCGAAGATGAGCTCGCCCGACTCCGCCCGCCACCCCTCGGGGACGCGGAGGACCAGTCCGGCGAAGGGGTCGACGTGATCGGAGCCGGCCGCCACCTGGACCTTCGGCGACAGCGTGCGCTCGGCCGGCGCGTACGTCGCCGACGAGGCGAGCACCGTGGCGACCGCCGCGACCACCGCCAGGACGGCGACGAGCGCCACCACGAGGATGGTCCGGCCACGGCCGGTCGACGGGTTCTGCGATGCGCCGCGGTCTGAGGTCATTCGCCCAGCCTAGGGCGTCGGGTAAGGCAGGTGGTCGGGTCGTGCCGGCGGCCGGGTCATCCGGGTCATCCGGGTCATCCGGAGCGTGATGTTGACCCGCCCCGGCTCGGCGCCCAGCACCTCGCGGCACCACGACGGCGCCGTGGAGTCGAAGACCTTGGGCACGCCGTGGAAAGCCATCCGCGACGGCCCGCCGAACACCACCAGATCGCCCGACTCCAGGCGGACGTCCGTGTACGGCCGGCCGCGGTGCTCGGGGGTGCCGAAGCGGAAGGTGCACGCGTCGCCGAGACTGAACGACACGACGGGCGCCAGGCTCGCCTCGTCGCGGTCCTGGTGCAGGCCCATCGTCGCGCCACGCCCGTAGAGGTTCACCAGGGCGGCGTCCGGGGTGTAGGCGGGGCCCGGGCCTGGTTCACGGGCGCCGGGCCCGGCAGGCTGGGGTTCGGCAGGGAGGGGCTCGTGATCGCGGCCGTCGAGGACCGCAGCGCGCGGATCGATCGCCGCGGCCGCGGTCAGCGCAGTTCGCGCGGCCCGCACGAGCCACTCCGGGATGGGCGGGGTGTCCTCGTCGTCGTCGTATCTATACGGGATCCAGTGTCGGCCGAGGCTGAACGTCCGCACCGACATCCGCCCGCCGCCGGGCAGGACGATCGATCGGGGCGCCGCCACGGCCGCCCAGTCCGCGCACGCCCGGAGGAGGTACTCCTGCTGTTCGCGGCTCATCCAGTCCGGCACGTGCACCGCGCCCGGGCCCAGGCTCGACGGTGCGCGGTCGACGCCGAACAGTGGCTCAGTCATGGAAGAGAGGCCAGTCATGGCAGAACAGCTCGGTCACGTGGTCGCGTTCTCCTCCCCCGGTTGCTGCGCGGTGATCGGCGCGGCGATGTCCTCGAGGGACTTCCCCTCCGCGTCGACGCCGAGGAAGATCTCGGCGATGCCGCCGACCGCCATGATCCCCGCCGCGAGCAGGAAGCCCAGGCCGACCAGCCCGCGGTCGCCGCTCTCGATGAAGTTACCGAACAGCAGCGGGCCGATGATGCCGCCGACGCCCGTGCCGATCGCGTAGAAGAAGGCGATCGCCAGCGCGCGGGTCTCCATGGGGAAGATCTCGCTGACGGTGAGGTAGGCGGCCGACGCACCCGCCGTGGCGATGAAGAACGTCAGCGACAGCAGCACGACGAAGCCCCACAGGCCGCCCGTCTCATTGAGGAAGACGAAGTACAGCGGAACCGTCACCAGCGCCGACCCGAGGTATGTGCTGGCGATCATCTTCTTGCGGCCGACCTTGTCGAACAGCGGACCCAGGATGAGCGCGCCGAGGAAGTTGACGATCGCGAACAGGGCCATCAGCAGCGGCGCCGAGCCCGCGTCGATGCCGTAGTAGTTCTGGTACAGCGTGCCGAGGTTGAAGGTGATGCCGTTGTAGAGGAACGCCTGACCGATGAACAGTGCCAGGCACAGGATCGCCCGCCTGGGGTACTTACCGAAAGCGGTCTTCGCGATCTCGCTGAACGGGATCGAGGCCCGCTGGTGGATGGTGATCCGCTCGTCACGGCCGACCTTCTCCAGCGGCTCGTCCGTCTCCTTCCGGATCTGCTTCTCGATCCTCTCGACGATCTCCTCGGCCTCGTCCTCGCGACCGTGGATGAACAGCCACCTCGGACTCTCCGGGACGTGCCGGCGGACGAAGATGATCACCACGCCCAGCAGCGCGCCCACGCCGAGCGCGAACCGCCAGCCCAGGTTCTCGGCGAACATCGCCGTGTTGAGGAAGAACAGCGAGTAGAACGACCCGAACGTCGCGCCCAGCCAGTAGGTGCCGTTGATGAGGATGTCCACGCGGCCGCGGTAGTGGGCGGGGATCAGCTCGTCGACCGCGGAGTTGATCGCCGCGTACTCACCGCCGATGCCGGCGCCCGTGAAGAATCTGCAGACGAAGAACATCCACGGCTCCACCGCGAAGGCCGTGGCGAACGTGGCGACGCAGTACACCACCAGCGTGAGCATGAAGAGCTTCTTGCGGCCCCACTTGTCGGTGAGCCGGCCGAAGAACAGCGCACCCAGGCAGGCGCCGAGGATGTAGATCGACGCCGCGAGACCGATCTGGCCCTCCGTGATCGGCAGCCCGCTGCCCGGCTCCACCAGGCGCGCGGCCAGTGAGCCGATGAGGGTGACCTCGAGGCCGTCGAGGATCCACACGGTCCCGAGGCCGACGATGATCTTCCAGTGGATCCCCGCCCACGGCAGGCGATCCATCCGGGCGGGCACGGCCGTCTTGATGGTCCCGAGCCGCCGCTTACGCCTGCGTGTGCCCGACCCTGACCCGGTGTCGGGGGACGCCTCACCCCGGGATCGTCGCTCCATCACTCGGTTTTATCGCCCTGTGACGGGTGTCGCATCCGATCCGGGTACCGTCGCCCGCGTGAGTTCTCCCCCCTCGTCGCCCCGTCTCGCCGACGTCGCGGACGTGGGCCCGGCGGCCGACACCCTCGCCTCCGCGTTCGCCGACTACCCGTGGACGCGATACGTCATCCCAGCAGAGGGTTACCAGGACAGATTGCGCGCGCTCCAGAAGCTGTACCTGCACCACGCGGTTCGGCACGGCCTCGTCGCGGTGCGCGACGACCCCGCGCAGGGGGGAGCCGTCGACGGCGTGATCGCGGTCCTGCCGCCTCGGACCCCCGGCCCCGCACCCGAGGCCGTGGCGCGGATCGTCGCCCTGCACGGCGACCGCATCGATCGACTCACGAGCGGCGGCGATCCCGAGGCGGACTGGAGACTCGAGACGCTCGGCGTGCTCCCGACCGCCCGGGGACGCGGGCTCGGCAGTGCCCTGACGCGGTTCGCGATCGTCGAGGCCGTCCGCCGGGGCGCGCGCTCGATGGCACTGGAGACCTCCGACCCCCTCAACGTGCGGCTCTACGAGCGGCTCGGCTTCACCATCACAGCCCGGTCGAAGGCACCGGGAGCGCCGCCGGTGTGGAGGATGCGGACCGACCTCGCCTGAGTCGTGCCAGGCCCGGCGTCAGGCGCGCTACGGCCGCAGCACCGCCCAGGCCTGCTCGGCCAGTTCCGGGGTCGCCGCCGCCACCACGGTCCCGCCCTCGAGCGGCTGCCGACCGTCCGGGCCGGTGATCACGCCGCCCGCGGCCTCGATGATCGGTATCAGCGCCACGATGTCGTAGGACTTCAGGTCGGCCTCCACGACCAGATCGACGCGCCCCGCGGCGAGCATGCAGTAGGCGTAGCAGTCCCCGCCGAAGCGCTGGAGGCGGACCCGGCGGCCGAGGTCGTCGTAGCGATCGCGCACTTCGCCGTCGTCCCCGAACATCGACGGGTGCGTGGTGTACATGATCGCCTCGGACAGCTCCGTGCAGCCCGATACACGCAGGTCGATGGCCTCCGGACCGTCGGCGCGGCGCCGCACGGTGGCGCGCCCGTGCAGAGCGGAGAACGTCTCGCCCAACACCGGCTGGTCCATCCACCCCGCGACGGCGCGACCGTCCTCCACCACGCCGACCAGGGTCCCCCATCCCGCCATCCCGGTGAGGAACGCCTTGGTCCCGTCGATGGGATCCAGATACCACGTGCGGGCAGCGTCGGCGGGACCGGTGACGCCGTTCTCCTCCCCCACCACCCGGTCGCCCGGGGACATCGACGAGATCCCCGCGCGCAGGAGCTCCTCGATCGCGCGGTCGGCCTCGGTGACGGGGTCGTATCGGTGCCCGTTGCCGCGGACGGCCGCACCGTTCGAGTCCACGGCGCCCCTGTCCGCGGCGCCCTTGTCCGTGGCGGCCAGCGCCGCGAGGTCGCCGTAGAAGTGTCGGCGGGCGATGCGGCCGCTCGCGGCGAGGAGCTCGTCGAGGTGCTCCGTCAGGTCGGGATCCAGGGGGCGGGTGGGCCGTCGCGTCATGTCCCCATGGTGCACGACCACACCGCGCCGCCACAGCCGATCCCGGGGCCGGATATCCAGAGTCCGCCCTCTACAGTTGCTCATCCGGATAGCGTGGGCGCACTCGTACCGCGCCGATCCGACAGCACCCACCCGACAGCACCCACCCGACAGCGCCGACCCGACAGCGCCGACCCGACGGAGCCGAGATGCGATGACCGCCCTGATGGACTTCCTCTCCACGCGCCGCCTCCAGCTGGCCACGGACTCGTGGCAGCACGTCAGCGCCACGATGCAGGCGGTGCTGCTGGCGACCCTGCTGTCGGTGGCGATCGGCGTGGCCGTCTACCGCAGCCGGTCCGGATCGGCGGTCGCCACCGGCCTGGCCGCCACGGCGCTCACGGTGCCGTCGTTCGCGCTGCTCGGCCTGCTCATCCCGGTGCTGGGACTGGGCGTGCTGCCCACCATGACAGCGCTGGTCATCTACGCCGTGCTGCCGATCCTGCGCAACACGATCGTCGGCCTGGACGCCGTGCCCGCCGCGACTGTCGACGCCGCGCGCGGGGTGGGGATGAGCCGGATCGGGGTACTCGCCCGCGTCGAGTTGCCGCTGGCCTGGCCGTCGATCCTCGCCGGGATCCGCATTTCCACTCAGATGTCGATGGGCATCCTCGCGATCGCCGCGTACGTCAAGGGCCCCGGGCTGGGCAACCTCATCTTCGCCGCGCTGTCCCGGGTCGGCACGCCCACCGCGCTACCGATGGCGCTGACCGCGACCGTGCTCATCGTCGTCCTCGCGCTCGTCCTCGACGCGCTCCTCGTCCTGCTCGGACGCCTGACCATCAGGGGGAACCAGTGACCAGTACCGAGACGACCAGTACCGAGTCCGTGTCGGGCGTGCCGATCGTCCTGGACGACGTCACCAAGATCTACCCGGGCCAGGAGCGGCCGGCCGTGGACCGCGTCTCGCTCGAGCTGCCCGCCGGCCGGACCACTGTGTTCGTCGGGCCCTCGGGCTGCGGCAAGACCACCACCATGCGGATGATCAACCGTCTCATCGAGCCGTCCTCGGGCACCATCACGATCGACGGTCAGGACAACCGCGGCCTCGACGCCGACACCCTTCGACGGTCCATCGGCTACGCCATCCAGGCCTCGGGGCTGTTCCCGCACATGACGGTCGCGCAGAACGTCGGCACGGTTCCGCGCCTGCTCAAGTGGAAGAAGCCGCGGATCCGGGCGCGGGTGGACGAGATGCTCGAGCTGGTGGGACTGGACCCGTCGGACTACCGCGACCGCTACCCCGCGCAGTTGTCGGGCGGGCAGCAGCAGCGCGTCGGCGTCGCCCGGGCGCTCGCCGCGGATCCGCCGGTGCTGCTCATGGACGAGCCGTTCGGCGCGGTCGATCCCATCACGCGGTCCTCGCTGCAGGACGAGTTGCTGCGGCTCCAGGACGACCTGCGCAAGACCATCGTGTTCGTCACCCACGACTTCAACGAGGCGGTCCGGCTCGGCGACAAGATCGCGGTGCTCGGCCCCGGGTCGTCGGTGCTGCAGTTCGACACCCCGGAGGCCATCCTCACCAACCCGGCGGACGACACGGTGAGCGGGTTCATCGGTGACGACGCCGCGCTCAAGACCCTCACCCTCCGGCGCGTGGGTGACGTGGACCTGGGGGAGGCGACGACGGCGAGGGCCTCGGACGACCCGGCCGAGTTCGCCACCCGGTTGCGCGGGACCGGCGAGGAGTGGGCGGTCGTGCTCGACGAGGCGGGACAGCCCCTGCGGTGGGTGCGCGGCGACACGGTGGCCCGGATGCCCGATCTGCGGTCGGGCGGACTGCCTGTGGTCGGGTCCGTGACGGTGGACTCGTCCCTGCAGGAGGCGCTCGACGGGCTGCTGTCCACGGCGAGCGCCACCACGGTGGTCGTGGACCGAGAGGGGGTGTACCGCGGCACCATCGGCATCGACGACCTGGTGGCCGAGCTGCGGCGCATCAACCACCGACACAACGACGCGGACCGGATCTCCGGCCAGAACGGACCGGCGTGAGCGCCCCCGCTGCCGTGGCCCGCGGCGGATCGGCGAGGTTGCTGGTGCAGCCGCTCGTCATCGTGGCCGCGGCGGTCGGGGTGCTGTGGTGGGCGTTCACGAGTGACCTCGACGAGACGCAGCGGGCCTCGCTCAACGCGGCGTCCCTCACCCAGCGGACGCTCGAGCACGTGCAGATCACAGTGACGGTGGTCGCGATCGCCGTGGCGGTGGGCGTCCCCCTGGGGATCCTGCTCACCCGCCGGCGGACGCGGTTCCTCGCGCCTATGGCCGTGGGGTTCGCCAACATCGGGCAGGCGGCGCCGGCGATCGGGCTGATCGTGCTGCTGTTCCTGGCGACCAACCGGACGGGCTTCTGGATCGGGGTGCTACCGGTGGCGGTCTACTCGCTGCTGCCGGTGCTGCGGAACACGATCGTGGGGATCCGCAACGTCGACCCGGCGCTCATCGACGCCGCCCGCGGTCAGGGGATGTCGAGCGCCCGCGTCCTGCGGACGGTTGAGTTGCCGCTGGCGGTGCCGTTCATCCTCGCCGGGCTGCGCACCACGCTCGTGTTGGCGGTGGGCACGGCCACGCTGAGCTTCCTGGTGGACGCAGGGGGGCTGGGCATCTTCATCGACACCGGGTACCGCCTGCAGGACTACACGACGCTGGCCGTCGGCTCGGTGCTCGCGGTGTGCCTGGCACTGTTCGTCGACTGGCTCGGCGGGGTCGGCGAGCTCCTGTTCAACCCGAAGGGGCTGCGATGACACGGGTTGCGATGAGAAGGCTGCTGGCCTCCCTGATGGCCGTCGTACTGCTCGCGACCGGCTGCGGCCTCAACAACGGCGGTTCGGTCCCGCTCCCCGTGGCACCCGGGCCGGCCGGCACGGTCCCCGAGCTCGAGGGTGTGCGCATCACGGTGGGCGGCAAGGACTTCACCGAGGGCGTCATCGCCAGCTATCTCGTGGAGTTCCTCCTCGCCGCGGCCGGCATGGAGGTGTCCGACATGTCGTCGTTGGCCGGGTCCAACAGCTTCCGGCAGGCGCTGGTGACCGGGCAGGTCGACATCGGCATGGAGTACACGGGCACCGCGTGGATGAGCTACCTGGGCAACTCCGAGCCGATCCGTGATCCGCAGGGGCAGTGGGAGGCGGTGCGCGACGCCGACCTGGCCGAGCACGACCTGCGCTGGTTGCCGCCCACGACCGTGGACAACACGTACTCGTTCGCCATGAACCAGGCGACCGCCGAGGAGACCGGGGTGCGGACGTTCTCCGACTACGCCGAACTCGTCCGGACGGACCCCCAGTCGGCCGTCACGTGCATGGAGACCGAGTTCTCGGTGCGCCGCGACGGCTGGCCCGGGCTCGCCGAGGCATACGGGTTCGACGCGGCGGCGGTGCCCACGCCGATCATGCAGCCCGGGATCATCTACCAGGCCACCTCGGTCGGCCGGGAGTGCCGCTTCGGCGAGGTCTACACCACCGACGGCCGGGTCAAAGGCCTCGACCTCGTGGTCCTCGAGGACGATCAGCGCTTCTTCCCCGTCTACAACCTCGCGACCGTCGTCCGCGGCGAGGTCCTGGACGCGTACCCGCAGATCGAGGACGTCCTCGCGCCGCTGGTGGAGCTGCTCACCAACGACGTGATGGTGGAGATGAACATGCGCGTGGACGTCGACGGAGAGGATCCCGCGCTGGTCGCCCGGGACTTCCTCGAGCAGGAGGGGTTGGTGTCCGTGGACTGACGCGGATGCACCCGGCCGCCGCGTGCCCCACACTCGGCACACGACCCCAGGAGGATGCCCGTGACCAGGAGGCCGATCGGATCGCTGCCGCGGGCGGCCGCGCGTGTGCCGCGGATGGTGCCGGACCTGTCGCTGCTGCCGCCGGGGCGGATCGTCTCGCTCGCCGACGGGGTCACCACCCGCGTCCACGACACGGGCGAGAAGCACCTCACGCCGGTGATCCTGCTCCACGGCATGGCGGCCACGGGGATGCTCAACTGGTACCAGACGTTCGAGCGGCTCCGCGGCGAGCACCGACTCATCACGTTCGATCAGCGCTGGCACGGCCACGGCTTCCACGGCGAGTTCACGTTCGAGACCCTCGCCGACGACGTGCTCCGGGTCGCCGACCACCTCGAGCTGCCCGCGCCGGTGCTGGGCGGGTACTCGATGGGCGGGATCGTGTCCCAGCTGGCCGCGCGCCGCGACCCATCGCGCCTCGGCGGGCTGGTGCTGGCCGCGACCGGCACCGGCGCGCGGCGCAACGCGATCGAGAGGATGTCACTCGGTGGCCTGACGCGCTCCGCCCCGTTGCTCAACGCGGTGCCGGAGGAGGTCGGCGAGGTCGTGGAGGAGGAGGTCGACGACGAGGCCCTCCGACCGCACGCGTGGGCGTTGCGCGAGTTGTCCTCGGTGTCGTTCGCGACGCACCGCAACGTCATCGCCCAGGTCGCGGGATTCAACTCCACGTCGTGGCTGCACGAGCTCACGCTGCCGGTGGCCGTCGTCAAGACCACTCGCGACCTGGCGTTCCCGCAGTGGGTGCAGGACGAGATGTCGGACCTGCTGCCCCACAGCGCGGTGTTCCCGGTCCACGCCGGGCACGCCGCGTGCGCCACGCACCCGGGGGAGTTCGCCCGCCGGATGCGCACGGCGATCGGCTGGGTCGTCTCCAACCTGCGCTGATCGGGCCCGCGGCGGCCCCTACAGCGCCGAGTACCGCACCGCGGTCACCACGAACACGACCAGCGCGATCGCGCCCAGCACCACGCCCCACAGCCCGCGCCGTGGATTCGTGTCCTCGTTCGTCAGCCACCCCGTCGGCCAGCGCGCGAGCAGCCCGAACGCCACGGCCATGAGTCCGGCGAGGAACGCGATGATGTTCAGCAGCGGCACCCAGGACAGGACCAGCGAGCCGACCCCCAGGAGGAGCGCGCGGGTGCCCAGGTCCATGTCGCCGGACGAGCGCTTGCCGCCGGACGAGCGCCGGCGGGGCGAGGCGGCGTCGGAGCGGGGGCGCAGCGGCATGCGGCCAGCCTAGTCGCGCGCGCGACCCCGCTCGTCGTCGAGACGAGCGACCCGCCGGGTTCCGGCGGTCTGCCGGTACGAGGACTCGACGAGCTCGGCGACCTCGTCCCAGTCAGGCCCGGGGTCGCCGCCGTCCGGCCCATCATCCAGCGGCAGCGCCAGCCAGCCGGCCGGCCCGTAGTACGCCGGGACGTGGAACCGCTCGTCCTGCTCCAGCGCCGCGCGCTCCTCCGGATCCGGCAGGAACAGCAGCGCCCGGGACAGGAGCGGGTTCGCGTGGTCGCCCTTGACCGAGCCGCCGTACACCGCGAACACCTTGGTCGTGTACCAGTTGGGGCGTCCGTGCGAGATCTTCTCGGCGGCGTCGGGCAGCGCGAGGCACACCTGCCGCAGCCGCGCCAGCAGCGGATCCGCGGCGTCGAACATGATCGGGTGGCCCACACGGCCGAGGATACGACCGCGGGCCCCCGAACTGCGCTCAACCCCCGAACTGCGCTCAGCCCGCGAACTGTCCCGCGACGAACCCCGCGAGCAGCACCGCGAACCCTCCGATCTCGCCGACGATGAGCGCCACCATGCCGAGGTGCAGCGCGACCGAGGGCCGCTCGAACTGGTTGGTCGTGTCCTTCAGCGAGCCGTGGAGGATGTAGCTGCCGATCGCCACGAGGAAGAAGAACACCAGCACGCCGGCGGCGGTGAGGTTGACCCAGGTCGGCCAGCCGCTCAGTTCGACGAACACGGCGATGAGCAGGGTCGCGAACGAGTACAGCAACGACGCCCGGTGCGCGATGTCCACGTACGGGTGCGCGACGTGACCGGGGCTCGTGGCCATCTGGCGGTACTTCCACACGCCGAGGCACAGCGCCAGCAGGAAGATGAGGCCCGCCGCGAGGAGGGTGAGCAGGGTGTCGATGCCGAGTTCCATGGGTCCTTCCGAAGAGCACTTGACAATGCGCCGGGATTTGTATGCTGACGACCATAGGGCAGGGCGCTGACCTGCGCGCTCGTTCACGCTCGATCCGAACTCATGCTCGGTGGAGGAGGTCCGATGTCGGGACAGGTGGTGCGCGCCGCGGCCGTGCAGCTCGAGGGCGTGCCGGGCCGCGTCGACCTCACGCTCGGCCGGCTGGAGACGATGATCGTCGAGGCCGCCGAGCGGGGCGCGCGCCTGATCGCGGTGCCCGAGTTCTGCACGTCGCCGCTGCCGATGCGGGCGGAGGTGCACGACGCCGTCCTGCCGCGCGAGAACGTGGCGGTGGCCATGTTCCGCCGCCTCGCCGCGCGCTACCGCCTCACCGTAGGTGGGTCGATGGTGGTGGCCGACGACGACGAGGTCTACTACCGCTATCACCTGGTCGAGCCCGACGGTTCCGTGGGGGTCGCGAGCTGCTGGGAGCTCATCCGCACCGGGACCGTGCGCAGGCTCCGGGGCCGCGTCGGCGTCGCCATCACCGGCACACACTGGTGGACGGTCCCGCGGAACTGGGGCGGGCTCACCGACCGCGTGCTGGGTCCGCTCGCGCAGTACAACCGCTACCTCTCGGAGACGCGCCGGCGGAGTTCGCCCGCCGCCTCGGCGCACCCGTCCTGCAGGCCTCGCACTGCGGATCGTTCCGCACCGATTTCCTCCTCGCTCCGGGGACGACCGTGTCCGTGCCGTACGAGACGGAGTACGTCGGCGCCACCCAGATCGTCGACGCCTCCGGCACGGTGCTCGCCTCCCGGCGGGCCGAGGAGGGCCCCGGCATCGTCTACGCGGACGTCACCCTCGGGGCCCGCGAGCCCGTCCTGCCGCTCGAGGAGCGGTTCTGGATTCCCGAGTCGCCTCTGCTCCTGCGCGGCTACTGCCATCGGCAGAACGTGGCGGGCCGGAGCTACTACCGGCGTCGCGGCCGCGCGGCGGGCCTGCGGGCGGCAGGGTTGCGGACAGCGGAGCCGCACGAGTCGGTTGGGTCGGACGAGCCGGCGAGCGGGTAGGCCGCGCGACGCGCTCTAGAGGTGCACGTCGTTGTACGCCCGCTCGTCCTCGATCGGCTCGAGGTGCGTGGTGATGTGCGAGTTGGGCAGGGCAGCGTGAATCTCCTGCTCGACCGTCTCCACCAGGTCGTGCCCGCGCTCGACACTCCACTGGCCCGGCACGAGCGCGTGGAACTCCACGAAGCGCCACTTGCCCGACTCGCGGGTCCGCAGCTCGTGGAAGTCGACGCGGCCGGGCTCGCGGTGCCGCTCGAGCACCTCCTCGATCATCCTGTTGTCCTCGTCCGGCAGGGTCGCGTCCATCAGGCCCATACCCGACTCGTGCACCAGCCGGTAGCCGATGAACAGAATGTTCAGGCCCACGCCGATCGCCACGATCGGGTCGAGCACTTGCCAGCCGGTCGCCCACGCCAGCGCGAGACCCACCACCACGCCGACGGAGGTGATGACGTCGGTGAGCAGGTGCTTGCCGTCCGCCCGCAGAGTCGGCGACCGGTGGCGGGTGCCCGCCCGCACGAGCGCGAGACCGACGACCCCGTTGAGGACCGCGGCGACCACCGAGATCGCCAGGCCGACGCCGAGCGCCTCCAGCGGGGCCGGGTTGATCAGCCGCTCCACGCTCACGACCAGGATGAACGCCGCAGCCACGAAGATCATCGCGCCCTCGACACCCGCGGAGAAGTACTCCGCCTTGGAGTGCCCGTACTGGTGATCGTCGTCGGCCGGTCGCTCCGAGACGCTGATCGCCCCGAGTGCGATCACCGCCGCCACCAGGTTGACCACGGACTCGGCGGCGTCGGACAGCAGGCCGACCGAGCCGGTGATCCACCACGCCCCGACCTTGAGCACGATGGTGACGATCGCGGTTGCCACCGAGAGCCAGGCGAACTTCTTCAGAGTCGACACGTTCCGAGAGCGTAGTCGCGTGCCGAGAGTCCACCTGCCGACCGCTCGTTGTCGGTAGGGTCGGTGTCATGCACGTGGGATTCGCCTGGCTCGGGGCAGCGGTTCTTCTCGCCGCCGGAGAGGCGGCGGGCGGAGAGCTGTTCATGCTCATGCTCGCCGGTGGCGCCCTCGGGGGTTCGGCCGCCGCCTTCCTGGGCGCACCGGTGTGGGGTCAGGCGCTGGCGTTCGCGCTCGTCTCGCTCATCCTCGTCGTCGGCGTCCGTCCGATCGTCCGTCGGCGGATGCTCAGCGCACTGCCCGAGCACGACACCAACACCGCGGCGCTCACCGGACGCGGCGGCACGGTGGTCGAGGCGATCGGGTCGTCCGGCGGCCTCGTCGAGATCGCCGGGGACACCTGGACCGCACGACCGCTCATCGAGGGCGAGACGTTCGAGGCCGGGGACAAGGTCCTCGTGCACCAGATCGAGGGGGCCACGGCGATCGTCGTGCGCGGCCTATGAGTACGCGGCCTCCCCGCAGCAGCCGATACGCACGACCCAACCGGAGGTACCCATGGGTGGCTTGATCTTCCTGGCCGTCATCGTCGTCCTGATCGTCTCGGTGGTGGTGAGCTCGGTCAAGCTCATCCCCCAGGCCGAGGCCGCGGTCATCGAGCGGCTCGGCCGCTACCAGCGCACCGTGAGTGGTCAGCTCACGCTCATCGTCCCGTTCATCGACCGTGTGCGCGCCAAGGTCGACCTGCGTGAGCGGGTCGTGACCTTTCCGCCGCAGTCGATGATCACCGAGGACAACCTCACGCTGAGCATCGACACGGTCGTCTACTTCCAGGTCACCGACCCCAAGTCGGCCGTGTACGAGATCAACAACTACATCATCGCCGTCGAGCAGCTCGCCACCACCACCCTGCGCAACGTGGTGGGCGGCCTCACGCTGGAGCAGACGCTCACCAGCCGCGACATGATCAACAAGCAGCTGCGTGGCGTGCTGGACTCGGAGACCGGCCGCTGGGGACTGCGCGTCGCCCGGGTCGAGCTGCGCTCGATCGATCCGCCGCCCTCCATCCAGGACTCGATGGAGAAGCAGATGCGCGCGGACCGCGAGAAGCGCGCCACCATCCTCACCGCCGAGGGGCAGCGTGAGGCCGCCATCACCACCGCGCAGGGCGCCAAGCAGGCCGCGATCCTCGACGCCGAGGGCAACAAGCAGGCGGCGATCCTCGCGGCCGAGGCGGACCGGCAGTCGCGGATGCTGCGCGCGCAGGGTGAGCGGGCCGCCCGCTACCTGGTGGCCGAGGGCCAGGCCGCGGCGATCGCGCGGGTCAACGCCGCCGTCAAGGCCTCCAAGCCGACGCCGGAGATGCTGGCCTACCAGTACGTGCAGAACCTGCCCGAGATGGCCAAGGGCGACGCGGCCACCATGTGGATGATCCCGTCGCAGTTCGGCGACTCCCTGGAGACCTTCGCCAAGGCCGTCGCCAAGAAGGACGAAGACGGGGTCTTCCGCTACGAGCCGTCGGACGTCGACACCGACGCGGATCTGCCCTCGGCGCCCGACGAGTGGTTCGACACCCGGACTGATCCGGAGATCGCCCGCTCCGTGGCCGCCGCGGAAGCCGCGGCCAAGGGCGCCACCTCCGTCATGGACGAGGAACCCCGGCGGGAGAAGCCCAAGCCGGGCGTGTTCGACATGGTCCCCGAGTCCGAGGGCGGCGCCGCCCCCGACGCCCCTGCAGGCCAGGAGACCCAGGCGATCGACGGCCCTCGGGGCACCGCGCCCGGTCAGCCCGGCTTCGACCAGGGCGGGCAGGGCTACGACCAGAGCCACTCGCAGGATCCCGACCAGCGGTGGGGCCAGGGCCAGCAGGGCGGCTATCCGGTCGACGGCGGCGATCAGCCTTCGCGATAGCACAACCCGGGCGGGCCCCCGACAGCCCGTTACGGACAGCCGCCGCGGCCTCTCGTCTTAACATGAGGGCGTGACTCGTGACAGTGGCCGCGGTGGTGTCCGGACGCCGGAGGCGGAACCGGACGCCGAGGACGTCCGTCTGATCGAGACGGCGTCCGCGGTGTTCGCCGAACGCGGGATCAAAGGGACCAGCACCGACGACATCGCTCGGGCCGCCGGCGTCACGCGGGTGACGCTCTACCGTCGGCTGGGGCCTCGCGACGACATCCTGCGGGCGATCTACGCGCACGAGGCGCAGCGGCTCATGATGACCGTCAACGCGCGGTACACGCCGTTCGAATCGCTGGAATGGGACCCGGTCCGGCACGTCGAGGACCTGCTCGTGGGCACCGTCTTCGACATCCGCCAGAACGAATTGCTGCGTCGGATGATCGAGAGCGACAAGGTCGAGGCCATGGCTATGCTCGCCGGTCAGTCGGATTCGGTGCTCGAGACGATCATCGAGATGCTCGCGCAGTTCGTGCGCAGCACGTGGAACGCCGACGTCCACACCCGCCACATGGAGCCTGACGAGGCCGAGCAGCTCTCGCTCGAGGTCGCCTCCGTGGTGGGTCGCTTCCTGCACTCGCTCGTGGTGATGCCGGACGGCCCGCCCGTGGTGGACTCCGAGGAGCAGATCCGGGCGCTGGCACGCCGCGTGCTCGTGCCCATGATCCTGCAGCGCTGACCCCGCGGCCGCGGCGACCCGACCGCCCGCTCCGGCGGGAGCCGCCACGCAGCCGCTACAGCGCGGCCGGGACCTCCTCCGCGCCGAGTTCGTGCTCGAACGCCGCGCGCAGTGTGCGATGCCGGAAGTGGTGCCCGGCGTCGGTGAGCCTCCGTGGCAGGATCCGCTGATCGGCCAGGGCCAGTTCATCGGCCCCGCGACTGCCGAGCAGGACCGCCGGCGCCCATCCCGGCACGGGGACGAAGGTGGGGCGACGCAGGACCGAGCCCAGGACGCGGGTGAACTCGGCGTTCGTCACCGGCTCGGGGGCCGTGCCGTTGACCGCCCCCGACATCGTGGGATCGACGATCGCCCGCAGGTAGATGTCGGTGAGGTCGTCCAACGAGATCCAGGACATCCACTGCCGGCCGGAGCCGATACGGCCGCCCAGGCCCGCGCGCGTCAGGGCCGCGAGCGGCGGCAGCATCCCGCCGGTCCCGGACAGGGCGATGCCGGTGCGGACGGAGACGACCCGGGCGCCGGCCTCGCGGGCGGGGTCGCAGTCGCGCTCCCAGTCGACCACGATGTCGGCGACCGGCCCGGTGCCCGGCGCGGAGCCCTCGGTCAGCCGCTCGTCGCCTCGGTCAGGGCCGTAGTAGCCGATGGCCGAGGCGCAGACCATGGCGGTGGCCCCGTCGCGGGCGGCGACGAGCTCGGCGAGCCGACGCGTGGGGCCGACGCGGCTGTCGCGGACCCGTGCGACGTGACGATCGGTGAACCGGCCCGCGATGGGTGCGCCCGCCAGGTGGACCAGCACGTCCACGCCGTCGAGCAGATCCGGGGCGGGGGCGTCCGGATCCCAGCTCCGCTCCGGCCCGCCGCCGCGGTCGTCCCGCGCGCCGTCGCCCTCGCCGTCGCCGACTGGTCCGCGCACCAGTCGGATGACCCGGTGGCCGGCCACGCCGAGCAGCGCGGTCAGGGCGGTGCCCACCAGCCCGGAGGCACCGGTCACCGCGACGGTCAGCGGCGCGCTGCGGTTACGGTCGATCGCGGCCAGGTCGGCGGCCATCTGCCGGTACCGGTAGGCGAACACGGGGGCGAGCGCTCCGCCGGGGACGCGGGCCTCGACCCGGTCGCCGAGGAGCGCGGCGCCGTCGGGGGCGGCGGTGACGGTGTGCGTGTGGACCCAGCCGGTCGCGGCGGCGTAGGGCTGGGACACGCAGCGGTCGACGAAGCGCTCCCCCTCGACGTAGCCGGCGGGATCGTGCCGGGCGTGCCACCGGGGGCCGAAGCGCCTGCCCAGCGGGCCGGGCAGGGCCGTGCGCGGCTCGAGGACCGCGAGGCCGTCCCGCAGGGATGCCGCCTCCTGAACCGGCCGCAACGGCATGAACGGCGGCGAGAGCCGCCGGAACGCGCCCGGGGAGGCGAAGTAGCGCCACGCCTGGCCGGGGGTGGCCGGGATCGTGCAGGTGAGGTTGATGCTCATCGGTCACTCATCCGTGTCGGGAACGGCTGTGCCCGTCAGGGCAGGAGGCACAGCGGGGCGGCGTCGCCCCGCCCGCCGGCCATCGGGACGGTGAGGAACGCGCAGGACCACCAGCCACGGTCCTCGACGACGTCGCGCACGGTCGCCCACTGCCCGGCGTCGAGGGCGGGCTCGCGGCTGAGGACGAAGCCCGACGAGCGGGTGGGGTCGCCGACGATCGCCAGCGAGTAGTCATCCGCCAGGTAGGTGATCCGATAGTTGACGGGCCCGGCCTCGTCCTGGAACGGGACCATCGGGAAGTTCACCCGCAGCGAGGCGTTCGTGGCCGTGTCGCGGACCTTCGCCTCGCCCTCGATCACCGAGTCCGAGCTGATCGCCGAGCCGCAGCTGTTGCGGACCGAGACCGTGCCGGGCGCGGTGACCGCGTACTCGGCTCGGGTGTCGTTGGTGCACTGCAGGGTGTACGGCTGCGGGATCGCGGCGACCTGGAACCACTCCCCCGCGTAGCGCTCGAGGTCGACCGACTCGACCTGGGTGAGCTCGGGGCCGCCGAGCGATCCGAGGGCCACGCCGTCGGGAAGCAGCTGCGAGGACCCGCCGCCGAGGCGGCCGCCGTCGGTGAGGTCCTGGGCGCCCGCCGCCGGGGCCGCGCCGAGGCCCGCGGCGAGCAGCGGGGCCACGGCCAGCGCGGTCACGAGCCCGCGGAGGCGGGAGCCGGAGCGGCGGGTGCGGTCGGCGGGGACGTGGGTGCGGGCGGTGATGCTCATGCGCGGATCTCCTCTGTGCGGCGGGGGGTGTCGGAGTCGGGGCCGCCCGAGTCGTCGCCGGTGGTTCCGGTGCCGTCGGCGGTGCGGTCCACGCCGGCGGCGCGGCGGTGCCCGCGACGCGGGTCGCCCGGCCACCAGACCTTGTCCCCGACGAGGGTGAACAGGGCCGGGACGACCACGGTGCGCACGATGAAGGTGTCGAGCAGCACGCCGAGGGCGACGATGACGCCGACCTGTGTGAGCACGATGAGCGGCAGGACGCCGAGCACCACGAACACCGAGGCGAGCACGATGCCGGCCGAGGTGATGACCCCGCCGGTGAGGGCGACGGCGCGGACCATCGCCTCGCGGGTGGCGTGGGTGCCGGCCTCCTCGCGGGCCCGGATGGTGAGGAAGATCGAGTAGTCCACACCGAGAGCCACGAGGAACAGGAAGCTGTACAGCGGCACCGCGACGTCCAGGCCGGGGAAGCCCAGGACCTGGGTGGTGACGAAGGTGCCGAGCCCGAGCGCGGCGACGGACGACAACGCCGTGGCGGTGAGGACGAGCAGCGGCGCGATGAGCGACCTGAGCACCAGGATGAGGACGACGAACACCACGAGCAGGATGAGCGGCGCGATGAGGCTCAGGTCGCGAAGGTTGCCCTCGGAGGTGTCGACGGCCTCGGCGACGGACCCGCCGACGAGTGCCTCGGAGCCGGGCACGGTGTCGACCGCCTCGCGCAGCGCGACCACGCTGTCCTCGGACCGGTCGGTGGCGGGGGCGGCGTCGAGCACGACGGTGACGCGGCTCCAGCCGGTTCCGGATTCCCCGGCGGGCCGGGCGGAGACGACGCCCTCGACGCCCTGGGCGGCCTCCGCGACCCCGGCCTCGGTCCCGGTGCGGGTCAGGACGGTGACCGGGTCGGTGACGCCGGCCGGGAAGTGCTCGGCCGCGGTCTCCAGACCGGCGGCGGACTCGGACGCGGTGCGGAACTGCTCGGTCTGGCTCAGGCCGACGCGCGTGCCGATCAGGCCCAGCGCGAGGACCGCCAGGAGCAGGACGCAGGACACCAGGACCGTCACCGGGCGCTTGACGACGCGCGCGGCGATGCGGCCCCAGATCCCGGGGGGAACCTCCTCGTCGAAGCCCTCGGGGGTCGCCGGGCGGGACGGGCCGGAGGATCCGGGGAGCTTCTCGGCGATCGCGCCGGTGACGGAGCCGTCGCCGTCGCGCTCGAGGGCGTGCTTGCCGGGCCCGGCGTCCGGGCGCGGGACGAACGGCCAGAACAGGCCGCGGCCGCACACGGCGAGCGCGGCGGGCAACGCAACGAGGGCGTAGACCAGCGCGACGAGGAGGCCGACCGCCGCGGACAGGCCGAGCGAGCGGTAGTTGGGCAGGGTCGCCAGCAGCAGGGTGAGCAGGGCGAGGACGACCGTGATGTTGCTGGCGAGGATGGCCGGCACCGCGCCGCGGTAGGCGTCGCGGAGCGCGGTGCGGCGGTCCTGTGTCCTACGCAGTTCCTCGCGGTAGCGGGAGACCAGCAGCAGGGCGTAGTTGGTGCCGGCGCCGAAGACGAGGACGGAGACGATGCCGGAGGTCGAGGCGTCGACGGTGACGCCCGCGGCCTCGCCGACGAGCGAGACGAGCAGGGCCGCGACCCGGTCGGCGACGCCGATGATGAGCAGCGGCACCAGCCACAGGACCGGCGAGCGGTAGGTGATGATGAGTAGCACCGCGACGACCAGTGCCGTGGCGGCCAGGAGCCGGAAGTCGGCACCCTCGAACGCGGCGGCCGTGTCCGCGGCGAACGCGGGTCCGCCGGTGAGCTGCGCGCTCAGCCCGTCGTCGAGCCCCGCGGCGACGGCGCCCCGCATCTCCTCGACGAGCTCGCGTCCCTCGCCGCCGGAGATGAGCGACGAGTCGACCGGGACGAGCATCAGGGCGGCGGCGCCGTCCTCGGACGGGATCGGCCCCTGGGGCGGGGTCCCCACGACCTCGGACATGCGCTCACCGGCGCCGACCGCGGCGGCGACGCCCTCGGGGCCGAGCTCGGCGCCGTCCTCGCGGGTCACCACGAGGACCGCGGGCACCGAGCCGGAGTCGGGGAACTCCCGCTGGAGTTCGGAGACGAGCGCCGCCTCGGAGTCGTCGGGCAGGGTCTGCGGCGCCTCGGACGAGCTCTCCGAGGAGGCGAACGCGAACACCGCGCCGCTCACCAGCAGGACCGCCACCAGCATCACCCAGGCGGAGATTCTGCCGGTGACGGCGCCGACCCACCCTCCCGCCGACCCTGACTTCTCCACGGCAGAGCGCTCCGCTCTCATCGATTTCCCTGTCTTCACATGTCGTATTCGGAGAGGAACGCCTCGAGGATGCCGGTGACCTCGTCGGGGCGTTCCAGGGTCGGCGAGTGCCCGGCCCCGGGTATCTCGCAGTAGCGCGAGTCCGCGATCAGCTCGACCAGTCGGCGGGACTTCTCCGGCGGCGTGGCCGCGTCCTCGGCGCCCACGACAACCAGCGTGGGCGCGATGATCCGGATGGCCTCGTCCTCGCACGGGTCGCGGTCGGCGACCGACTCGATCGCCTTGACGAGCCCGGCCCGGTCGGTGCGCTCGAGCATCGCCATCCACTCGTCGACCCAGGGCGCGTCGAGGTTGCCGTCGGCGAGCATGATCGGCGCGACCCGCGACCGGACGGTCCGGATGCCGGCGACGCGGTACACCGCCGACAGGGTCCGGTACTTGCGACGGTTGGCCGGTTCCTCGGCGGTGGCGGCGGTGTCCATGAGGGTGAGGGTGTGCACGGTCTCGGGATTGCGGGCGGCCAGCCGGATGCCCACGAACCCGCCCATGGACAGCCCCACGAAGTTGACCACCGGGATCTGCAGGTGCCGCAGCAGCTCGGCGACGTCCACCGTGAGGGTGTCCATGTCGTACCCGCCGAGGGCGCGCGGCGAGTTGCCCTGCCCGCGGAAGTCGATCGTCACGCAGCGGTAGCGGTCCCGCAGGCGGGCGACCTGGGGGTGGAACATCCAGCCCGAGAACAGCAGGCCGTGGGCGAACAGCACCACGGGGGCGTCCTCACGACCGGCGGGCGCGCCGGTGTCGGTGTAGGCGATCGTCGTGTGGCCGCGTCGGAACGTGGGCATCGGGCGTCTCTCCTGAGGTCGTGTCCCGCCGCGCGCTCACCGGAGGGTGATCAGGCGACGCGGGTCATCCGGTCCGGCCGCCCGTTCGAGGTGCTGGTGCTCGTTGACCGCGATGCAGGTCATCCCGCCCCGACCCACCACGACACGGGCCGTGCCGGTGTTCACCGTCACACGCTGCAGGCGGGTCCACAACCCGACGACGCCCTCCGGGTCGGCCAGCAGGGCCGCCACGGCCAGCGAGATGGTGCCGGCCGAGGACACGACGAGGGTCGTCCTGCCGCTGCCGGACCGGGCGGCGGCGTCGGCGAGGGCGGCCTCGGCGTCGGCGCTGTACCGGGCGAACGCCTCGAGCCCCGACCAGTGGCCCAGCGCCGCGTCGAGCTCGCGCTGGAAGGCCTGCTTGGCCTCGTCGGAAGAGCCCGCCGAGTCGAGGGTGCCGTGCTCGGCGGACAGGCCGGCCACCCGCGCGGCCTCGAGGACGGCGTCGGCGTCGTACTCCGCCCACCGTTCGTCGACCTCGACGGGGCAGTCGACGTCGCCGTGCGCGCGCAGGCCCTCGAGCAGGCCCTCCGCGGTCTCGCGCTGGCGCCGCATGCCACCGTGGACGATGACATCGGGCCGCAGGCCGCGGGCCGCCATGTCCTCGCCGGCCAGGCGCGCCTGCAGGTGGCCGGTCTCGGAGAGCCTGTCGTAGTCGCCGCTGCCGAACGAGGCCTGGCCGTGGCGGACGAGGTGGATGGCGCCCATCAGCGCTCACCGCCCGCGCCGCGGGCCAGACCACCGACGACGGGGAGCCCGCCGAGGACGCCGGCCACCTTGCCGCGGGCGTCGTGGACGCCGCCGGCGAGCAGCGGCAGCGCCACCCGGGGCACGCCGAGCAGCTCTCCGATCACGTCCTTCGGGAAGATCCGCGTGGGTGACAGGCGCCCGTCGCCGGTGCGGATGAGGCGCAGGCAGCGCTGCTCGAGGAACGCCACGCCGGGGCGGAACGCGCGGAAGGCCGGGTTGGTGGTCTGCCCGTGGTAGTAGCGGTGGTTGATCTGCTGGGCGATCACCGCGAGCCGGAAGAGGCCGAACACCTCGTAGAAGCGCCACTGCTCGTCGGTGATGTCCAGCCCGGCGCGGCGCGCGTACCGCTCGACGACCTGCCGCCGGGTGAGCATCCCCGGCGCGTTCGTGGGCTGCCGGCGGAAGGCCTTGAACAGCGGGCCGTCGTCGTCCTGGACCCAGTAGGCCAGCGCGCCGCCCAGGTCCATGAGCGGGTCGCCGACGGTGGCCATCTCCCAGTCCAGGACGCCGATCACCCGGGTGACGTCGTCGGGGTCCAGGACGAGGTTGTCGAACCGGAAGTCGTTGTGGACGAGGCAGTGGCCGACGTCCTCGGGCTGGTTCGCGTGCAGCCACTTCATGACCGGCGCGAAGTCCGGGACGTCCGGGGTGCGGGCGCGGCGGTAGCGGGCGGACCAGCCCTCGACCTGGCGGCGCACGTAGCCCTCGCCGCGGTCGAGGTCGTCCAGGCCGGCGGCGGCGACGTCCACCGAGTGCAGGTCGGCCAGCGCGTCCACGGCCGACTCGCTCAGGCGCCGGGTCGTGACCCGGTCCAGGCGCAGGTCGCGGGGCAGGTTCTTGCGCAGGATCGTGCCCGCCATGCGTTCCATGACGTAGAAGTCCGAGCCGATGACCGAGTGGTCGTCGCAGAACCCGACCATGCGCGTCACCAGCGGGTAGACCGGCCGCAGCGCCGACTGGACGCGGTACTCGCGCCTCATGTCGTGCGCGCCGCGGGCCTTGGTCCCCGCCGGGGGGCGGCGCAGGACCAGGTCCGCGCCGGGGTAGCGCAGCAGGTAGGTGAGGTTCGACGCGCCACCGGTGTACTGGCGGACCTCCGGGAGGACCGGCTCGTCGTCGTCGCCCAGGTCCACGCCGGCGAGCACGTCCGGGTCGTCAGGGGTGACCGACCGCAACCACGCGGCGACGGCCTCCACGTCGAAAGCGTCCTCGTCGCGCACCGCGCCGGTGCCGGGGACCCGGCGGCGCAGGGCGGCGTCGTCGTCGGACATACCGTCGCGCGGGCTCACCGGTCGGCCCCGGCGTCGGCGGTGGTCCGGGCCGCGGCGGCGTCGCGGTAGGGGGCGAGCATGGCGCGGGCGACGACGGCGAGGTGGACCTCGTCCGGGCCGTCGGCCAGTCGCAACGACCGCGCGGTGGCGTACGCCCCGGCCAGCGGGAAGTCGTCGCTCATCCCGCCGCCGCCGTGCAGCTGCAGCGACATGTCGATGACCTCCTGCGCCATCTTCGGGACCGCGGCCTTGATCGCGCTGACCTCGACCGCGGCCTGCCCCTCGGTGTCGAGCTTCCAGGCGGCGTGCTGGACGAGCAGGCGGGCCTGGTCGATCGCGATGCGGGCCCCGGCCAGGCGCTCGCGGTTGCCGCCGAGGTTGACGATCGGCTTACCGAACGCCACGCGCTCGGAGGCGCGGCGGCAGGCCAGGTCCAGCGCCATCTCCGCCAGGCCGATCAGCCGCATGCAGTGGTGGATGCGCCCCGGGCCCAGGCGGCCCTGCGCGATCTCGGCCGCCCGCCCGGGGCCGGCGATGATGTTGGTGACCGGCAGCCGGACGCCGGTGAGCGTGACCTCGCCGTGGCCGAGCGGCTCGTCGTGGACACCCTGCGCGGTGAGCATCCGCTCCACCGTCACGCCGGGGGCGTCCATGGGGACGAGCACCATCGAGTGCCGCAGGTAGCGGTGCGCGTCCGGGTCGGACACGCCCATGAAGATGCCGACCCTGCAGTCGGGGTGTCCGACGCCCGTGGACCACCACTTGCGGCCGTCGAGCACCACCTCGTCGCCCTCGATGCGCGCCGTGGCCGCCATGTTCGAAGCGTCCGAGGAGGCCACGGCGGGCTCGGTCATGAGGAACGCGCTGCGGATCTCCCCGGCCAGCAGCGGGTCCAGCCAGCGGTCCTTCTGCTCCTGCGAGCCGTACTTGAGCAGGACCTCCATGTTCCCGGTGTCCGGGGCGTTGCAGTTGAACACCAGCGGGGCGAGGAACGACCGACCCATCTCCTCGGCGACCGGCGCGTAGTCCGTGTTGGACAACCCCGTGCCGCCGCGGGTGCCGTAGCGCTCCGCGTAGGGGCCCTCGTGGCCGGCCGGCAGGAAGAGGTTCCACAGCCCCTGCTCGCGCGCGAGCGCCTGCAGCTCCCCGACCCGCGGGTCCACCGCCCACGGGTCCTGCCCGGACAGGCGACGGCGGGCGATGTCCGCGTGGATGTCCGACTCGACCGGGGCGATGTGGGCGTCGATGAACTCGCGGACCGCGGCGGTGAGCTCGGCGGCGCGCGGCGACGGGGAGAAGTCCATACGTGCATCGTGGCACACCGCTCCCAGCCGGGCCCGGGCGCGCGAGACCCCCGCGGTCCCGGCTCTGGCAGGATCGCGGGCGTGACCGAGCATTCGCGGACGACCCTCGCCGACCGGGCGGACCCGGTTCGTGCCTGGTCGGCGCGACGAACCTACCGCGCGGCCGACTTCCGCCCCGGCGACCTCGTCGCGGCCAAGGCGGGCCGCCGCATCTCGGTCGTGCTGCCCGCCCGCGACGAGCAGTCGACCGTCGGTGCGATCGTCGCCGCCCTGCACTCCGAGCTCGTGCAGGGCGTGCCGTTGATCGACGAGCTCGTCGTCGTCGACTCCCACTCCACCGACGCCACCGCACAGGTGGCGCGCTCCGCCGGCGCCCGCGTCGTCGCCCAGGGCGAGGTCCTCCCCGGCCTGGGCGACGTGCCCGGCAAGGGCGAGGCGCTGTGGAAGTCGCTCGCCGCCACCGACGGTGACATCATCGCGTTCCTCGACTCCGACCTGCGCGACTTCAACCCCGCGTTCGCGACCGGCCTGCTCGGGCCGTTGCTCACCGAACCCGGCGTCGTGTTCAGCAAGGGCGCCTACGACCGGCCCCTCGACGACGGCCGCACCGTCCTGCCCGCCGGCGGCGGCCGCGTCACCGAGCTCGTCGCCCGGCCTCTGATCGCCACCTACTGGCCCGCCCTCGGCGGCTTCGTCCAGCCGCTCGCCGGCGAGTACGCCGGGACGCGCGAGGCGCTCGAGTCCATCCCCTTCGCCGGCGCCTACGGCGTCGACCTCGGCATCCTCGTGGACCTCTACGAGGCGTACGGCCTCGACGCGCTCGCCCAGGTGGACCTCGGTCGGCGGGTGCACCGCCACTCGCCCGACTCCGCGCTGGCCGTGATGGCCATGCACCAGCACCTGGCGATGCTGAGCCGGCTGCGGCGCCACGGACGCGTGACCGGCGCCGACGCCCCCGGCGACACCCTGACCCTGCACCGACGCGATCCCGACGACGGCGGATTCCGCGCCGAGACCGTCCGCGTCGACCCAGGCGAGCGCCCGCCGATGCGCGAGGTGCGCGCCGGGCTGTAGACGCGCGCGGTGCCGCCGGGTTGTGGGTGCGCACCCCCGGTCGTCGGCACCCCCGGTCGTCGGCGGCGCGGATACCCGCGCGGCGCGATCTGCGGGACACTGGATGCCGGAGCCCCGCCTCCGCCCCGGACCGCTCTCCCGCGCCCGACCGAAAGGACCGCCACTCGTGGACGCCTCCGCATGGAACGCCCGCTACCTCGCGCAGCCCGACGCCTGGGGCACCACCCCGGCCGCCCGGATCGTCGCGGAGGTCACGGCCGCGGAGGACGCCGGCCTCGGGGTGGGCGCCGCCGTCGACCTCGCGTGCGGCGACGGGCGGCACGCGCGCTGGCTCGCCGCGCACGGCTGGCGGGTGCAGGCCGTGGACTTCTCCGAGGTCGCGATCGAGCAGGCCCGGGCCAAGGACTCCGACGAGGGCCGCAGCGGCAGCGTCGACTGGGTGGTCGGCGACGCGCGGACCTGGGCCCCCGCGGAGCCGGTCGACCTCGTCGTGGTGGGCTTCCTCCACCTCGACCTGCCCGAGCTCACCGCCGTGCTCCGCGACGCCGGCACCTGGCTGCGGCCCGGCGGGCACCTCGTCTACCTGGGCCACGCCGCCGAGAATCTCCGCCGCGGTGTCGGCGGGCCCCAGGACCCGACTCTCCTACCCGGAGTCGCCGACCTCGCCCGCGGCGCCGAGGGCCTCGAGGTGATCTCCCTGCGACACGACCTGCGACCGGCCGGCAAGGCCACCGCGATCGACGTCCTGCTGCACGCGCGGCGCTGGGCCGACTGACGGGCGTCGGGCTCGGTGTCCGCGAGGGCCGTCCGCGCAGTACAGCGGCGGCGTGCGGCGGGCCCTGGCTGCCCCTGCGAACGTCACCTATCTGATCACGCGACACCTATCGGACCCCTGAGGTGACGTGCAATCGGATAGGTGGCGCGACGCGAAAGGGCGGGCACTCCCGAACCCACGGCCGCAGCGCTGGAATCGGGCTCGGTGTTCGCGTCAATCGACTTCCGCTGTCTCGGCGTCGCGCTTTCCGCGTTGTTCCCCAGCGCGGTCAGCCGCTCACCGCGCCGACCGAGCGCTCCACCGGCAGGCCTTCCGTGCGCAGTGCCGCCGCTCGCTCCGCCAGGTCGACGCGCCACCACACCACGAAGCCCCAGATCACGAACGCCGCGTAAACCAGGTACAGCACCGCCGACGGGTAGTAGCCGGCCTTGAGCAGCAGCGGCACGCCGACGATGTCGACCGCGATCCACAGCAGCCAGAACTCCGTCCAGCCGCGGGCCATGCCGTAAGTGGCCAGAATCGATCCGGTGAAGATCCATGCGTCCGCCCACGGGCCCCACGAGCCGAGCTGCGCGAAGATCCAGCCGAACAGCAACGTGCCGACGAGCATCCCCACCACGAGCCCGGCCCTCTGGCGGCCCGTCGCCCAGTGCGGTCTGACGGCGGGCGCGTCAGCGACGGGACCACCGTGGGCGGCCGCAGCCGCGGCGGCCGCGTTGGCCCGCCGCGTCCGCGACCACTGCCACCAGCCGTACACGCCCACCGCGAGGAACATCACCTGCCGGCCGGCCTGGCCGTAGAGGTCGACGTCCTGCGGGGTGTGGAAGACGCCACCGAGGAAGACGGTGAGCAGGGTGAGGTTGCCGACGATCCCCACCGGCCACGCCCACACCACGCGGCGCATGCCACCGATCGCGGCGGCCAGGCCGAAGACGTTGCCGATGATCTCGCGCCACAGGATCGGGACTCCGCCGATCACCAGTTGCGCGTCGAGGAATGAGACGAGAAGGCTCATCGTGTGCCCCTTTCACGGGCTCTACACAGACGGCCCAGGGCTTGTGCCACGACGCCCGCCCGGCCACGACCGTCGCCGGCCGGGTCCGCATCGGGTGACGCGAGGTTCTCTTCCATCCGGACTATGACCGTCGGCCCCGGGATCACACCGGGTCTGCTGACCCCCGCGCGTGCGGTGCGACCGGACATTCGTTGTCCGGCTCGCCACCCGTACGGGGCGCTCGCGGGCTCGCCGCCGACCATGGGGTCGATGACATCACCGCCGGTGGGGAGTTTCACCCCGCCCTGAGAACGTGTTCCCGTTGTACCCCTGACGGGGGCCGCGCCGCAAGCCGCGGGGTCGTCGGCCGGGTCTCGAAGCCCGCCGCGGGCGCGCGCCGAGTGGGCCTCGAACGGGTGGCGAGTCCGTTGGCGCGTTCGTTGGCGGGTGGATCGTCGAGTGGTCGCCTCCACAGGGGAAATCGGCCGGCGGGCCTGCGCAAATGTGAGTGGGCCCGCCCAGTCGATGGACGGCGCCGCGGTAGGCGTCAAAGGCACAGCATGAGTGCCGCCGGGTGCGCTGCGTCTCTGCCCTCCGCTGCGCCTGTGGTCCATTCGGGCAGCACAACCCCCCGAAATACGTGCACAGCGGCAGCGCAGGTCGAAGAGGCAGCGGAAGTCAGCGGGGTCGCGCTGCGGCTTTGCTCACCGAACGCGCGCGCCGGGCGCGCGGCGTGCCGGACGCGCGTCAGCCGAGGGTGAGCTGCCCGCCGGACTCGCTGACCGGCACGACGTCGAGCGGCCTCGGTGCGGGCGCGAGGGTGTTGCGGCCGTCGGTGGCGTCGTACTCGGCGCCGTGGAGCGGGCAGCGCAGCGTCATGCCCTCGATCACCTGGACGACACCGCCCTGGTGGGTGCAGCGCGCGGAGTAGGCGACGAACTCGCCCTCGGCGGGCTGGGCGACGATCACCGTGGAGTCGCCGGCCTTGAACTGCTTGGCCGTGCCGACGGGGATCTCGGCGGCCGAGACGGTGGTCGCGGGCACCGTGGTGGTCTGCTGCACCGTCGACGGCGGCTGGGCCGGCTCGGTCATCCCGCACGCGGAGGCGATGCCCGGCAGCAGGATGATCCCGGGCAGGGCGGCCAGCACGGCCCGGCGCTGGGTGCACGGGCCGACCCTGGTGGCCGGGCCGCTGGCGGCGGCACCGATCGGGGCGGGCGTGGCGGCGGAGAAGGGCTCGGACATGCCGCCCATGGTATCGGCCCGGCCCGGGGCCACCGCCCCCGTCGGGACACCTAGGCTTCCCCCATGACGGTCCGCAGACTCGCGCCCCACGCCACGACGATCTTCACCGAGGTCTCGCGCCTGGCCACGCACTTCGACGCGATCAACCTGGGGCAGGGTTTCCCGGACACGGACGGGCCGGAGTCGATGATCGAGGCGGCGGTGCGGGCCCTGCGCGGAGGCCACAACCAGTACCCGCCCGGCATGGGGATCCCCGAGCTGCGCCACGCGATCGTCGCCGACGAGACCGCGCGCACCGGCCTGGTGCACGATCCGGAGACCGAGACGTTGGTGACGGTCGGCGCGACGGAGGCCATCGCCGCCGCGGTGGTGGGCCTGGTGGAGTACGACGACGAGGTGGTCGTCATCGAACCGTACTACGACTCCTACGTGGCCGCGGTGGCGATGGCCGGGGCCACCCGTCGCGCCGCGCGGTTGGTCCGCTCGGGCGGCCATATCCGACTCGACGTGGACTCGCTGCGGGAGGCGTTCTCACCGCGGACGCGGGCCGTGCTGGTCAACACGCCCCACAATCCCACGGGCGCCGTGCTGCCGCGGGAGGACCTCGAGGAGATCGCGGCCCTGTGCCACGAGTTCGACGCGATCGCGGTCTCCGACGAGGTGTACTCCCACCTCACCTACGACGGGGTCGAGCACGTCTCGATCGCCACCCTGCCCGGGATGGCGGAGCGGACGCTGCGGATCTCCAGCGCCGGGAAGCTGCTCAACTGCACGGGCTGGAAGATCGGGTGGGTCACCGGGCCGGCGGACCTCGTCGAGGGGGCGCGCACCGCGCGGCAGTACATGAGCTTCACCGTCGCCTCACCACTGCAGCCGGCGGTCGCGCACGCCCTGCGCCACGAGCAGGAGTGGATCGCGACGCTGCGGGAGGACATGCAGGCCCGGCGGGACGAGCTGGCGGGGATCCTCACGGGAGTCGGGTTCGACCTCGTCGTCGCACAGGGCACGTACTTCCTGACCGCGGACCCGAGCCCGCTCGGGGTGACCGACGCGGCGGCCTGGTGCCTCGAGCTCCCCGAGAAGGTCGGGGTGGCGGCGGTGCCGTTCGCGCCGTTCACCGACGCGTTCACCGACGACTGGTCGCACCTGGTGCGATTCGCGTTCTGCAAGCGGCCCGAGGTGCTCGCCGAGGCCGGGCGGCGGTTGCAGGCCCTGGCGCGCTGACGCCGCCCGGCCCCGCGTGCCGGCGGGGTCCTCGCGATCGCCGCCGCCCGAACCCTCCCGGTCAGTCCCGACGCGGGCCCTGGTCAGCGGCCGGTGGTGAGGACGATCTTGCCGACGGCGCCGCGGCCGTCCATGAGCTCGAGCGCCTCGGAGGCCTTCTCGAGCGGGAACTCGACGCCGACGAGCGGGTCGAGCCTGCCCGCGGCCAGCAGCGGCTCGACCTCGGCCCACTGCTTCTGCAGGTAGCCGGGGTTGGACATCCAGTACTCGCCCCAGCCGACGCCGACCGCGCTCTTGTTGCCCAGCAGCAGGCGGTTGACCTTGACCGTGGGGATCTCGCCGGCCGTGAAGCCGATGACCAGGATGCGGCCCTCCTGACCGAGCGCGCGGATGGAGTCGGTGAACCGGTCGCCGCCCACGGGGTCGACGACGATGTCGACACCCTTGCCGCCGGTGAGCTCCTTCGCGGCGTCCTTGAACCCCTCGGGCGCGATGACGTCGGTCGCGCCGGCCTTCCGCGCGAGCTCCCGCTTCTCCTCGGTGGACGCCACGGCGATGACGCGGGCTCCCAGGGCGGTGGCGAACTGGGTGGCGGCGATACCGATCCCGCCGCCCGCGCCGTGCACGAGCACCGTCTCACCCGGCTGCAGCCGACCGCGGTGGGCCAGCGCGAAGTGGACGGTGAGCACGTTCATGGGGATCGACGCGCCCTGCACGAAGCTGAGGTTCTCCGGCAGGTGGAACACCTGGGACGGCTCGGTCGACACGACCTCGGCGAAGCCCCCCAGGCCGGGGAACGCGCACACGCGGTCCCCAGCGGCGAATCCCGATCCCTCCGGCGCGGACCGCACCACGCCCGCGACCTCCGAGCCCGGGACGAACGGCAGCGGCGGCGAGATCTGGTACCTGCCGCGGGTCTGGAGCACCTCGGGAAACGTCACGCCGGCGGCGTGGACGTCGATCAGGACCGCGCCGGGCTCGGGCTCGGGGAGGTCGACCACCTCGAGGGCGGCGGGTCCGTCATGGCTGGGGATGTGGATGGCACGCATGCGGTCCATAGTGTCAGCCCACCACCGAGCCCGTGCCCCGCTCGGCTCAGCCGACGCCCGGGCCGGAGGTGTCAGCCGACGCGCGCGCTCTCCGCCGCGCGGCGATGACGGCGCCGGCGGAGCAGGTGCAGGACCAGCCCGAACGTGACCAGCACCTGGCCCACCTGGAACGCCAGCGCCATGACGATGAACTCCCGACCGAACGCGGTGGGCGAGATCAGCAGCGCCGCGCAGATGCCCAGCAGGACGACCGTCACGAGCTGACCGCCCGCGAGGAAACGCCTCGGCATCGTGGTGAGCTGACGACGGAGGCCCATCAGCAGCGAGTTGAGCGCCACCAACAGACACACAGGCACGCCGATCTGCGCCGGGAACAGGAACAGCACCACGAACAGTGGATGCGAGTTGAGCGTGACGGTGTCGGTGATGATGTACTGCGGGACGCTCCACGACGCGGTGAGCAGTGCGCAGATCACGGTGATCCACGAACCGCCCACGAGGATCCTCACCCGGTGAGGATAACCCGGCGTTAGTCCCTCGTCAGGGCCTCGCCGATCGGGGTGTCCCCGTCGGAGAACTCGATGGTGCGGCGGACGGTGTCGGGCCGGCGCAGGACGGCCGCGATGACCTCGGCGACCGCGTCCCGACTGGTCGCCCGGTCCTCGCGCTTGTCCGCGCCCAGCGCGATGGTCTCGCCCCCGGGCTCGTCGGTCAGCGCCCCGGGCCCGAGGATGGTCCACTGCAGATCGGACTCGCGGAGGTGGGCGTCGGCCGCCGCCTTGGCCTCGGCGTACGGGAAGAAAGCGTTGTCCTCCGACACGCCGTGATCGGGCCCGGCACCGTCGTAGGACACCATGACGTAGCGTTCCACGCCCTCGGCGACGCTCGCGTCCATCGAGCGGATCGCCGCGTCGCGATCGACCGCGTAGGTGCGGTCGGGATTGCCGCCGCCGGCGCCGGCGGACCAGACGACGGAGCCGCTGTCCCGGACGACCTCGCGGAGACCCTCGACGTCGAGCTTCTCGACATCCGCCACGACGGGGGTGGCGCCCGCCGCCCGGATGTCATCGGCGTGGTCCGGGTTGCGGATCACCGAGCGCACCTCCGCGCCCGCGTCCGACAGGATCCGGGCCGCGCGGAGGGCGACCTTGCCGTGGCCGCCGATGATGGTCACTGGTCGATCGATACTCATGGCCTCCGTTGTACTCGTCCGTAGGCGTCCCCGCCGACCGTCTTCCGCGAGCGCGCGGACCCGGCGGCGGTCACAACTCGACAACAAGTGGGTGGCCGGGCCGTTTCGGATTGGCTCCGTGTCGGACCCGGAGTGCATCATGTCGACATAAGCCGTGATTCACCGGCTCCCCCACGCTTTTCGCTTCGGAGTTGCTGCATGTCCCTGTCCAGGTCTGGAACCCCCTCTCTTCCGGCGGTGACGGGCCCCCTCGCCCTGCTCGCCGGACTGCTCGCGCTGATCCTCGTCGTCGCCGGGTGCACCATCCCGGTGCCCACGGGCTCCGCCGGGGAGACGACCCCCACCGAGCCCACCGCTCAGGCGCCCGCCCCGGCGACTCTGGAGGTCGTCCCGGCCGACGGCGCCACGGACGTCGCCGTGGTCGACGGCGTCCGGGCCACCGTCGAGAACGGCACCATCACGAACGCGGTGCTCACCAACGACGCCGGCAAGCAGATCGAGGGCGAGCTCTCGCGCGACGGATCCGAGTGGGAGCCGGCCGTCACGCTCGGGTTCGGGCGTACGTACACACTGCAGATCACCTACGAGGGCGCGGTCGGCGGGCCGCGGACCGACACCCGGACCTTCAGCATGGCCGACCCGGCGGCCGTCGTGACCCCCACCCTGAGGACGACCGGCGGCGGCACCCTGGAGTCGGACCGCGAATACGGCGTGGGGATCGTCATCGTGGCCGAGTTCGACCAGCCCATCGCGGACCGCGCGGAAGCTGAGAAGCACATGAAGGTCACCACCTCGCCCGAGGTGGAGGGCAACTGGTTCTGGGTAGACGACTCCTCCGCGCACTGGCGCCCGAAGGAGTACTACGAGCCCGGCACCCGGGTGCAGGTCGAACTCGACACCGAGGGACGCGACCTCGGCGGCGACCAGTGGGGTGGTGCCGGCGCGGAAGCCGACTTCACGATCGGCGACCGCCGCATCGCGATCGCCGACGACGCGACCAAGACGGTCTCCGTGTACCGCAACGGCGAACTGCTCAAGACCATGCCCACCTCCATGGGCAAGGGCGGGTGGGCCACCTACGGCGGCGTGACCATGCACTTCTGGACCCAGCCGGGGACCTACACCGTCCTGGACAAGTCCAGCTCGGTGTTGATGGACTCCACGACCTACGGCCTGCCCCTGTCCGCCGGCTACCGGGTCACCGTCGACCACGGCGTGCGCATCTCCAACGACGGGATCTACTTCCACGCCCTGGAGTCGTCGATGTGGGCCCAGGGCAACACCAACACCTCGCACGGCTGCCTCAACCTCTCCCCCGCTGATGCGAAGTGGTACTTCGACCAGGCGGTCACCGGGGACGTCGTCGAGGTCCGCGGCACGGGCGGGCCCGAGCTGGAGGTCTGGCAGAACGGCGACTGGTCCGTGCCGTGGGAGGTCTGGCAGACCGGCTCGGCCGACTGAGCGGGCGGCCCCCGATACGACCGCGGCCACCGAGGATCTCCTCGGTGGCCGCGGTCGCGCCAGGGGGTGTGTCAGAGGGCGAGGCAGGGGGTGCGTCAGCGCACGCCCATCATGTTCTTCCTGATCCACGGCGACAGCGCGGCCACGATCCCGGCCAGGACGATCGACGCGATACCCAGGGTCAGGAAGTACGACCGCTCGGCGCCGGCGTCGTCCGGGTCGTAGTACCCCGCGAGCACGCCGGACAGCGCGCTGCCGATCGAGACGCTGAGGAAGAACAGCGCCACCATCTGGGTCTTGAACGCCTCGGGTGCGAGCTTGGTCGAGAGCGACTGCCCGACCGGGGAGAGCAGCAGCTCCGCCATCGTGAACAGGAACAGGATTCCGACGATGCCCAGCAGCGGGGTCGCCACGCTCCCCACGAAGAACAGGAACACCAGGTAAGCGATACCCATGATGAGGTTCGCCAACGCGAACTTGATCGGGCTCGACGGCTGACGGTTGCCGAGCTTGGCCCACATCGCCGCGAACACGGCCGCGAAGATGATGATGAACAACGGGTTGATGGACTGCACCCAGCTCGCCGGCATCTCCCAGCCGCCCAGGTTCCGGTCCAGGCGCTGGTCCGAGTAGATGGCGATCACCGTGAACTGCTGCTGGAACAACGCCCAGAACGCCACCGACGCGACGAACATGGGGATGAACGAGATCACGCGTCGCCGCTCGTCCGCCTGCGTCTTGCGGCTGCCGATGAGCAGCGCGAACAGTGACAGCGCGCCCACGGCGGCGATCGCGGTGACGATGTTGTCGAGCGACTCGAGCGGGATCAGGCCCGTGGAGATGGCCGCCACGACGGCCACCACGACGACCGCCGAGACGACGAAGAAGCGCACCCGCTGCGGCCGGGGCAGTGGGTCGGGGACGGTCGCGCCGATGCCCTTGAGCGTGGCCCCGCGCATGAGCACGTACTGGATCAGGCCGATCGCCATGCCGGCCGCCGCGGCGCCGAACCCCCAGTGGAAACCGTTGCCGTGCCACAGGGCGCCGGTGACGAGCGGGCCGGTGAGGCCACCGATGTTGACCGCCATGTAGTAGATCGAGAACGCGGCGTCACGCCGGTCGTCGGTCCGCCGGTACATGTCACCGACCACCGTCGAGGTCGTGGCCTTGAGCGTGCCCGCGCCGACACCGACGAACACCAGGCCGATGCCCAGGCCGATCACCCCCGGCACGAGCGCCAACGACAGGTGCCCGAGCATGATCATCACGGCCGCACCGAAGAGCGTGCGCTCCGCGCCGAGGAGCCGGTCCGAGACCCAGCCGCCGAGGATCGCCGACGCGTACACGAGGCCGCCGTAGGCGCCCACGATCGAGGCGGCGATCTCCTCGGTGAAGCCGAGCCCGCCGTCACCGACCGCGTAGTAGATGTAATACGCCAGCAGGCCCTGCATCCCGTAGAAGCTGAAGCGCTCCCACAGTTCGATGCCCGACAGATTCGCCAGTCCGAGTGGATGGCCGAAGAACCTGCGGTCTGAATCGGCGAGAGCCACCTCGGCATTCCGAGTTGTCATGACGGACAGTGTTACTCCTGCTTTTTCGGCGTGACAAACCCGTTCCCCCGCCGACGCCGCGGCGGGGGAGTCGACATTTCCGCCGCGGGACAGGAGAATCAGAGGAATCAACCCCGGGCGACCGGCCCAGGGTGTAACCCGATCAGCGCAGGAGCACCTCCAGTGAGCCGAGCCGACACCCCGGCCCGATCTACCAGCCCCCTTCACGGAAGGGGGCACACCGGATGAGCATCGCGCTCTCACTACTACTGGGCGTCGTGGTCGTACTCGCGATCACCGCGCTGACGGGCTACTTCGTGGCCCAGGAGTTCGCCTTCATGGCCGTCGACCGCTCCCGCATGGGGGCGGCGGCCGAGAAGGGCGACCCCGTCGCCGAGCGGGTCCTCGGCGTCACCAGACGCACGTCGTTCATGCTCTCGGGCGCGCAGCTCGGGATCACCGTCACCACCCTCGTCGTGGGGTACGTCGCCGAGCCGCTCATCGGCCGGGCGATCGGTGACCTCCTCGGCCTGGCCTCGGTGCCGCAGGCCGTCGGCGTGGGCGTGGGCACGGTCCTGGCGCTGCTGTTCTCGACCGTCGTCCAGATGCTCTTCGGCGAGCTCGTCCCCAAGAACCTCGCGATCGCCAAGCCCGAGCCCGTCGCCCGGTGGCTGGCCCGGTCCACCGCCATCTACCTCGCCGTGTTCGGCTGGCTCATCGGCCTGTTCGACAAGGCCTCCGAGGCGCTGCTCAGGGCGGTCGGGATCGAGCCCGTGCACGACAAGGAGCACTCGGCCACCGCCCGCGACCTCGAACACATCGTCGCCGAGTCGGGCGAAGCCGGCGAGCTCTCCCCCGAGCTCAGTCGACTCCTCGACCGGATGCTCGACTTCCCCGGGCAGCCGGCCGAGCACGCGATGGTCCCGCGCTCGCGCACCGACGTGGTCCGGGCCGAGGACTCCGTCGACGAGGTCCTGTCCAAGATGGCGACCGGACACACCCGCTACCCGGTGGTGGGCGAGGACTCCGACGACGTGATCGGCATCGTCGACCTGCACGACCTCCTCGTGCTCTGTGGCGACGACACCGACGGCACGCTGACCCAGGTGTCGACGGTGATGCGCGCCCCGATCCGGGTGCCCACGTCGCTGCCGCTGCCCGAGGTGGCGGCCCGACTGAGCGCCCAGCGCTCCGAGATGGCCGTGGTCGTGGACGAGTACGGCGGGTTCGCCGGCGTCGTGACCATGGAGGACATGGCCGAGGAGATCGTCGGCGAGATCGCGGACGAGCACGACCCGCAGGCCGCGGAGGCCCCGGTCAGCGAGGGGCTGGGGTGGGTCCTCACCGGGGACACCCACCTCGACGAGGTGGAGCGACTCCTCGACATCACCCTTCCCGAGGTCGACGCCGAGACGCTCGGCGGACTGGTCATCGAGACGATCGGTGACCTGCCGGACGTCGGCGCCCGCGTCGACATCCCACTGCCGGACACGGACGTCCTCGAGGAGATCTCCGCCGACCGCGTCCTCCGGACAGAGGTCCGCCGTATCGAACGCCGCGTCCCCGCGGAACTGCACGTCGTGGTCGAGGAGGCCGCACGATGACCCCCACCACCACCCTGCTCGCCGCCGACGCCGACGGTGGGCTCATGAGCAACCCCTGGGTCGTCCTGGCGGCGACCGTCCTGCTCATCACGGCGTCCGCCTTCTTCGTGGCCGTCGAGTTCTCGCTCATCTCCGCCCGGCGGCACCGGCTCGAGGACGACGCCGCGCACAGCGCCGCCGCCCGCGCGGCGCTGCGTAACGCGTCCGAGCTGACGCTCCTGCTCGCCGGCGCCCAGCTGGGCATCACGCTGTGCGCGCTGGCGCTGGGCTCCATCACCAAGCCCGCCGTGCACCACTGGCTCACGCCGGTGTTCGCCGGGTGGGGGCTCCCGCTGTGGACCGCCGACGTCATCGCGTTCATCCTGGCGCTCATCATCGTCACGTTCCTGCACCTCGTGGTGGGTGAGATGGCCCCCAAGTCGTGGTCCATCACCCACCCCGAGTACTCGGCCACCCTGTTGTCGCTGCCGATGCGCGGCTTCCTGTGGCTGACCCGCCCGCTGCTGCTGGTGCTCAACAACACCGCCAACGCGATGCTGCACCGCCTGGGCGTCGAGGCCGTGGACGAGGTCGCCGCCGGCCAGGACGCCGACTCGCTGCGTGAGCTCGTCCGGCACTCCGGCGAGGCCGGGACGCTCGACGACACCCACCAGCGGCAGCTGCTCAGCGCCCTCGAGCTGCAGGAACTCACCGTGGGCGATCTGCTCGGCGAGCGCGACATCGACGAGCCCGCCTCCCCCGAGGAGATGTCCTCGGTCGGCGTCGACGCGGGCCCGGAGGAGATCCGCGACACCGCCCGCCGCACCGGCCATCTGCGTCTGCTGGTCCTCGAGGACGACACCGCGGTCGGCGTGGTCCACGCGCGGGACGCGATCGACGTCGACGGCGACGCCACGGCCCGTGAACTCATGCGGCCGAGCCTGTCCCTCGAGCACGATCTGACGGTCGCCGAGGCGTTCCGCCGGATGCGTGAGGCGCGCGCCCACCTCGTCGTCGTCGAACAGTCCGGCGGGCACCCGGGGACCCACGTCTCCGAGGTGCGGGGCGTCCTCACACTCGACGACGTGGTCCGACGCCTCCTGCCCGTCGCCTCCGCCTGACCGGCGCGGAGGCGGGCAGGCGCGTGCGGGTCTCGAAGTCGGTCAGACCAGGCCGATGAGCGTGAGCAGCCCCCACAGCGCCAGGCCCACCAGACCGAGGAGCACCAGCAGCATGAGCCCCACTGCGCCGATCGCCCGCAGCAGGTAGCCGCGGGCATCGGTGTCCACGCGGCGCCCCTCGGCGATGGCCCGGTCCACGAGCCGCAGGTTCTTGGAGGTGGCCTTGTGCGCGGCGTCGGCCACGTCGCCGACGAAGGGCACCACGCCGAGCGCGGCGTCGACGAAGTAGTTCCACCCCATACGGAACAGCAGGTGGACGGGGATGCGATTGCGCACGGCCTCGGCGAACACGGCCGCGGCGACGACCGTGCCCACCGCGTCACCCACCACCGGCACCAGTCCGATCACCGGGTCCAGGCCCACGCGGTAGTTGGTGCCCGGCACCCGGACGAGATCGTCGAGGACGCGCGCGAGGCCGGCGGTCACGGGCGAGGCGCCCGTACGGGCGGCGGGTGCCTGCGCGGCAGGGGTGGTCTGCGCGGCGCGGGGTGTCGGCGTCGAGTGGGGGTCGGTCATGGCGCCCGAGGGTAGCGGGTCGGCGCCGGGTCGGAGGTCAGCGCGTCGACGCTGCTGCGGTCGGCGCCGGAGTCTGGTTTCGTGGAGGAATGCCGCTCACGCCCCTCCGCCCGCCGCTCTCCCACTCGCCGCGGCCCGGCCGCGACTCCCGCGCCTCCCGGCCCCGGAATCGCCGGGCCGCCGGCCTGGCGGCGGCGGCCCTCGCCGTCGTCATGGTCGGGTCCGGCTGCGCGGCGCTGACCGGGGACACCGGCTCCGACGAGCTCCAGCAGTTCCTCTCCGCGCTCGAGGCCGGCGACGTCGCGGGGGCGGCCGCGATGACCACCGACCCGGCCGCCGCGGAGGAGACGCTCGCCGCGAACATCGAGTCGATGGGATTCGCGCCGAGCCTGTCGATCGACACGCCCGACGGTGACCGGCGCCCCGACAGGGACCCCGTGCCAGTGGAGATCACGTGGGATATGGGCGTCGCCGGAGGCGGCGACGGTGACGGTGGCGGCGCCGGCGGCGGTGAGGGTGACGACGACGAGGGCGGCGCCGACCCGGCCGGCGGGGGCGGTGAGCCGTCGCCCGCGCCGCGCGTGGTCACGACCACGGGTGAAGCGTCCACGACCAAGGTGGACGACCAGTGGAAGGTGCAATGGGCGCCGACCATCCTCGACACCCGTCTCGAACCGGGTGGCTACCTGGCGTTCTCCGAGATCCTCGACTACGACACGTCCGTCCTCGACCGGACGGGCGCGCCGCTGCTGCAATGGACTCCGGTCACGGCGGTGACGCTCGCCGCGGACGCCGCCGGGAGCGCCGACGCGGTCGCCGCCCTGGTGAGCACGGCCGCGCCCACGATCACCGGGCAGTCGATCCGCGACGGCATGGCGGAGGCAGGCGACCAGCCGTACCAGGTGGTGGGGCTGCGCCCCAGCGACATCGACCCGATCCGCGAGCAGCTCGCCGCGATCGAAGGGGTGAGCCTTCCCGAGCGCGGCGACCTCATCCGCACCGACCGCGAGCTCCGCTCCCCGGTACTGGACGGGCTCCCGAACGCGTGGCTCGAGGCGCTGCAGGCCGAGGGCGGGTGGCGCGCTGAGATCGTCAATCCCGACGCCGAGCCGATCGAGCTCGGCAGCGCACCGGTCGGGGAGGTCGAGGACCTCGTCTCCACCGTCCAGATCTCCGTGCAGCAGGCGGCGGCGGACGCGGTGGCCGGCACCGGGCTGGCGGCGTCGATCGTCGCGATCCAGCCGTCGACCGGCGGGATCCTGGCCGTGGCGCAGAACTCCGCCGCCGACCAGCAGGGGCCCGTGTCGCTGGAGGGCCGCTTCCCGCCCGGCTCCACGTTCAAGGTGGTCACCACATCCGCCGCGCTGCAGTCCGGCGTCCTGGGCCCCGACGAGATCGTGCCGTGTCCCGCATCGATCACCGTCTCCGGCCGCACGATCCCCAACGACAGCGACTTCGCGCTGGGCGAGGTGCCCATGGAGACCGCGTTCGCCCGCTCCTGCAACACCAGCCAGGCCGTCATCAGCGACCGGCTCGAGCCGACCGCCATGAAGGACACGGCCGCGCAGCTGGGCCTGGGGGTCGGGTTCACCGGCCCGGGGATGAGCTCGTCGTGGTTCACCGGGTCGGTACCCGTCACCGAGCGCGGCCCGGCCCGCGTCGAGGCGTCGATCGGGCAGGGCGAGGTGCTGGCCAGCCCGTTCGGCCTGGCCGTCATGCAGGCCTCGGTCGCGAACGGTGGCCGGATGATCCTGCCGCAGGTCGTCGCGGGAATGCCCGCGGTGGCCAACGACGCCCCCGAGCCGCTGCCGCCGGGCATCGTGGACACCCTGCGCCGGTACATGGAGCAGGTCGTGCGCAGCGGCACCGCGACCGCCGCGAACTCGATCCCGGGGCTGATCGGCAAGACCGGCACCGCCGAGGTCGGCAGCGGCCCGTCGCACGGCTGGTTCGTGGGATCAACCGGCGACATCGCCGTGGCCGTGCTCATCGAGGGTGCCGACTCCTCGGCCCCGGCGGTGGAGATGGCCGCCGACTTCCTCGGCGCCGCAGGGCAACCCGCCCCGCTTCCCGCGGGCTGAACCGGTAGTTTCGGCTCATGCGCCTGCCCAAGGTCCCCCTGCCCGCACTCTCCCTGCCCGCGGTCTCCCTGTCCGCTCTGCCGCTGCCCGGGTTCGATCGGCTGCCCTTCTCGTCGTCGTCCCCCTCCCCCGCCGACACCCACCGCCGCGTCCTCGTCACCGGCGGCGCCTCGGGACTGGGCCTGGCCCTGGCCACCGCGTTCCTCGAGCGCGGCGACCGCGTGATCGTCACCGACCTCGCCCCCACCGACGCGCGGCCCGACACGGTTCCCGACGACGCGCGCTACCTGCGCCTCGACGTGCGCTCGGAAGACGAGTGGCAGGCCGTGCGCGCCGAGGTCGAGGCGATCTGGGGCGGACTCGACGTGCTGGTCAACAACGCCGGCATCGCCCAGGGCGGGCGCATCGAGATGCTCACCGAGGACGACTGGCGGCAGATCGTCGACATCAACCTGCTCGGCGTGGCCCGCGGCTGCCGCACGTTCGTGCCGATGCTCAAGGCGCAGGGCAGCGGGCGCATCGTCAACACAGCCTCCCTCGCCGGGCTCGTGCACCCGCCCACCATGTCGTCCTACACCGCCGTCAAGGCCGCCGTCGTGGCGATCTCCGAGAGCCTGCGCTGGGAGCTCGAGCCGTTCGGCGTGGACGTGTCCGTGGTGTGCCCGTCGTTCTTCCGCACCAACCTCGCCTCGAGCCTCAACTCCTCCGACCCCGCCGCCAGCGGGTTCGCGAGCAAGCTCATCGACCGCTCCGAGCGTGGGGCCACCGAGATCGCCGCCGAGGTCATGACCGGACTCGACGCCGGGCGGTTCCTCATCCTCCCCGACCCCGAGGCGCGCAGGTCCTACCGCGGCAAGCGGCTCCTTCCCGCCGCGTACGAGAAGACGATGACCGAGATGGGACGGAAGTTCGCGCGCGCCACCCGCGAGTAACGTGCGGGGCATGACCCCCTCCCACCTCATGTCCCGCGCCGACCTCGATTTCCTCCTGCACGACTGGCTGCGGGTGTCCGAGCTGACCGGGCGCGAGCGCTACGCCGACCACTCCCGCGAGACGATCGAGGCTGTGCTGGACCTGTCGGCCGAGCTCGCCGAGACGTACTTCGCGCCCCACTTCCGCAAGGCCGACCTCACCGAGCCCCGGCTCGTGGGCGAGGAGGTCGAGCTCATCCCCGAGATCGGCGAGGCGCTGGCGAAGTTCGCCGAGGCGGACCTCGTGGGCGCGGCGATGGACTCCCGCGTCGGCGGCCTGCAGCTGCCCTACACCGCGTACCTGGCGTGCATGGCGTGGTTCTACGCGGCCAACATCTCCACGGCCGCCTATCCGCTGCTCACCACCGGCAACGCCAACCTGCTGCTCACCCACGGCTCCGACGAGCAGATCCGGAAGTACGTCGAGCCGATGATCCAGGGCCGGTTCACGGGGACGATGTGCCTGTCCGAGCCGCACGCCGGCTCCAACCTCGCCGACATCACCACGCGCGCCGAGCCCCAGCCCGACGGCACCTACCGCCTGTTCGGCCAGAAGATGTGGATCTCCGGCGGCGAGCACCAGATGGCCGAGAACATCGTCCACCTCGTCCTGGCCAAGGTGCCCGGCTCCCCGCCCGGCACCCGCGGCATCAGCCTGTTCATCGTGCCCAAGTTCCTCGTCGACGACGACGGCTCGCTCGGCGAGCGCAACGACATCGTCATCACCGGCCTCAACCACAAGATGGGCTTCCGCGGCACGGTCAACACCATGCCCACTCTCGGGCAGGGCATGCACGCCCCCGGCGGGCGGCCGGGCGCGGTCGGGTACCTCGTGGGCGAGGAGAACACCGGCCTCAAGAAGATGTTCACGATGATGAACGAGGCCCGTCTCGGCGTGGGCCTGGGCGCCACGGCCATCGGCTACACCGGCTACCTCAAGTCGCTGGACTACGCGCGCAACCGGCCCCAGGGCAGGCCCGCCGGCGCGGATCCGTCGACGCCGCAGGTGATGCTCACCCGCCACACGGACGTCCGGCGGATGCTGCTCGCCCAGAAGTCGTACGTGGAGGGCGCGCTGGCGCTGGGCCTGTTCTGCGCGAGATTGGTCGACGACGAGAAGACGGGTACTCCGGAGGAGTCGACGGCGGCGAAGACGCTCCTGGACGTCCTCACCCCGATCGCCAAATCGTGGCCGTCGCAGTGGTGCCTCAAGGCCAACGAGCTGGCGGTGCAGGTGCTCGGCGGGGCCGGGTACACGATCGACTACGACGTCGAACAGCACTATCGCGACAACCGCCTCAATCCCATCCACGAGGGCACCCACGGCATCCAGGGGCAGGACCTGCTGGGCCGGAAGGTCGTGGCCGGCGGCGGCGCCGGGTTGGCCGCGCTCACCGGGCGCATCACCGCCACGTGCGACCGGGCGGCCACGGCCGGCGGGGTCGTCGCCGAGCTGGCCTCGCTGCTGCGCCCGCGCGTCACCCGGCTCATCGAGGTCACCACCGCGCTCGCCGAGGTCGGCGCAACCGACCCGGAGGCGTTCCTGGCCGACGCCACCGAGTACCTCGAGGCCACCGGGCACGTGGTGATCGCGTGGATCTGGATCGAGCAGTTGCTGGCGCTGGGCGACCGGGTGACGGCGGTCACTGCGGCTGGCGCGGGCGCCGGGGGCGATGGCGAGGGCGGCGCACGCGATGCGGGCGGGGCGGGCGACGGCGCCTCGGCGTCCGACGCCTTCGCCGCCGGCAAGCTCAGGGCGGCCGAGTACTTCCTGCGCCGAGAACTGCCGATCGTCGACGCCAAGTTCGACCTGCTCGTCGCCGGCGACCGCACGACGCTGGACATGCGCGACGACTGGTTCTGACGCGACCGCGCCCGGGCCGACGACGGTGTCGACCCGGGCAGGCCGAGCACCGGGCCGCGGGGTCACCGGGCCGAGCCGAGCACCGGGCCGCGGGGCCGGCGGGCGAGCCGGGCACTGGGCCGAGGGGTCGGCGGACGGGCGAGCCGGGCACTGGGCCGAGGGGTCGGCGGGCGGGCGATCCGCCAGCGCATCCGGCCGCAGATGCGCTGCCTCTTCGACTCACGCTGGCGGAGTGGTCCAACGACCCAGCGCAACCCCAGCGTATGCGTACAGAGTGCCAGCGCAGGGCGAAGGGGCAGCGCGACCGCGGAGACTCGTGCTGGCAGAATGCCCGCGTCACGACGCGGGCCCGGACCGACGTGGTGTCGGCCCGGGCCCGGGTCACAGTGCGTGGGAGTTCAGGGCTCCCACCGCGGGTGGCGTCAGGTGTTCAGGGCACCTGCCGCCGGTCGGCTCACTCCTCGGGCATGAGCACCTCGTCGACGAGGTAGACGGTGGCGTTCTCGGTCTGGACGCCGCCGCAGACGACGCCCGCGCCGTTGACCATGAGCTCGTCACCGGAGCCGGTGACCTCGAGCTGCGCACCGTTGAGGGTGGTGTGCTCGCCGGCGACCTGGTCGGGCGTGGCCTGACCCTCGACGACGTGGTAGGTCAGGATGCTGGTGAGCATGTCGGCGTCGGTCTGCAGCGCCTGCATGGTGGCCTCGTCGATCTGCGCGAACGCGTCATCGACCGGGGCGAAAACCGTGTACTCGCCGTTGTTCAGGGTGTCGACCAGGTCGACCTCCGGATTGACGCCACCCGAGATAGCCGAGGTGAGAGTGGTGAGCATGGGGTTGTTGGAGGCGGCCGTGGCGACCGGCTCCATCGCCATGCCCTCGACCGAGCCCGGCCCCTCGGGGTTGGCCTCGGCGTAGTCTGCGCAGCCCGCGCCGACGAGCATGCCGGCCGGGTCAGACTCCATCGCGGAGGTCTCGCTCGCGGACGAAGTGGTCATCATCGAGGAGGAGGTGCCCTCGGCGGTGTTCTCGGTATCGCTTCCCTCATCGCTCGCGCAGCCGGCGAGGACGAGTCCGGAGACCGCGGCGGCCGCGGTGATCGACGCGACGCGCCGGGAGATCGTGATGCCCATGGTGCGTTTCCTTTCGGTAGGGCCCCGCCGAGTTGGCGGGACTCTGTGCAGTGGGTCACCAGTGCTTCGGCGGGCCAGCCGGACCGGATGGGTGCCGTAGGGAATTTATTTCGTACCGGTCCATCGGGACCCCGGCTCCGAACTCCTGGCATGGACAGCACAGAGCAACGACCCAGGGCGATCGCTCGGGCAGCCTCAGGCCTCCTCGCCACCGGCCTCGCCGTCGCGGTGGGGCACGCCGTGGCCGGCGTCGTCACACCGGGTTCGTCCCCATTCCTCGCGGTCGCCGACTCCGTGGTCGACCGCGCACCGGCAGCGGTGCGCGAGGTGACGATCGACGCGCTCGGCACCGCCGACAAGCCCGCCCTGATGATCGGGCTGGCGGCCATCCTCCTCGTCACGGGCGTGGTGGTCGGCCTCGTCGAGCGTCCGCGTCGCCCCGCCGGGAGCGCCGTCCTGGTCGTCTTCGGGCTCGTCGGCATGGTGGCGGCACTGGCCCGCCCGTCGGCCGGGCCGCTGTGGGCGGTACCGACCCTGCTCGGCGTGGTCGCCGCCGTCGTGGCGTTGCGCGCCCTGATCGGGGCTCTGTTCCCGGCAGAGGCCGGGACCCGTTCGGCCACCGCCACGGCCTCGGACTCGGGACCGGCGCCGACGCCACCGCCGGCGCCGACGCCCCAGCCCGGAGGCCCGCCCGGCGACCGGCCCGCACCCGACCGCCGACGTTTCCTCGTCCTGGCCGGGTCCGCCGTCGCCGTGATCGCCGCCGCCGGCACCACGGGCATCGCGCTGACCCGACGCGCCGCCGACGCGGTCGCCGAACGCACCGGTCTGCGGCTGCCGCGGGTGCTCGCCCGCAACGCGGCCGCCCCCGTTCCGCCGGGCGTCACGCCCGACGCGCCGGGCGTGACGCCGTTCCTCACCGACAACGCCGAGTTCTACCGCATCGACACCGCCCTACGCGTGCCGTCCCTGAGCACCACCGAGTGGCGGCTACGGATCCACGGGATGGTCGAGCGGGAGATCGAACTGGACTGGCAGACCCTGGTCGAGCGCGAGGCGCAGGATCGGATCATCACCATGACCTGCGTGTCCAACGAGGTCGGCGGCGACCTGGTGGGCACCTCGACCTGGACCGGGTTCCCCATCGCCGACCTGCTCGCCGAGGCGGGCCCCCTGCCCGACGCCGACATGCTGCTGTCGACCTCGGTCGACGGCTGGACGGCCGGCACCCCGCTCGAGGCGCTGACGGACGGCCGCGACGCCCTCCTGGCGGTGGGGATGAACGGTGAGCCGCTGCCGTTCGAACACGGCTACCCGGTCCGTCAGATCGTTCCCGGCCTCTACGGGTACGTCTCGGCGACCAAGTGGGTAGTGGACTGGGAGGTCACCCGCTTCGACCAGGCCAGCGCGTACTGGACCGACCGCGGGTGGGCGGAGCGCGGCCCGATCCGCACCGCCAGCCGCATCGACCGGCCCGCCCCGCTCGCGGAGTTGCCGCCCGGTCCGACGGTCGTCGCCGGGACCGCGTGGGCACAGCGCCGCGGCATCGACCGCGTGGAGGTGAGGGTCGACGACGGGCCGTGGCAGGACGCCCGGCTGGCGGAGGAGTACTCGGTGGACACCTGGCGCATGTGGTCGTGGGTCTGGGACGCCGAGCCGGGTCTGCACACGCTGCACGTCCGTGCCACCGACTCGACCGGTGAGGTCCAGCCGGAGGAACGCAGGGACCCCGTTCCCAGCGGCGCCACCGGCTGGCACAACCGCACGTTCCGGGTGGCGACGGCATGACCCTCCAGGCGACCCGCAGACCGCCGGCGCGGCCACCGGCTCGACCACCCGCGCCGCCGTCGCGCGGCCCGGACCCGGTTGGCACTAGACTGGCCACCGTGTCCGAGCCAGTCGCCCCGCCACTGACCGACCCGGGGAGCCTGCTCGAGCTGGCCGCGTCCGGTGATCTCCAGGCCTTCGGTCGCTTCTACGACCTCATGGCCCCACGTGCCTACGGGCTCGCCCTACGGGTTCTGCGCGACCCGGGCTACGCCGAGGAGACGGTGCAGGAGGTGTTCCTGCAGGTCTGGAAGCAAGCGGCCGACTACCGGCCATCGCTCGGGTCCGTCCAGTCCTGGGTGCTGACCATCACGCACCGCCGGGCCGTGGACAGGGTCCGCTCCGAGACGTCGGCCGCCCGGCGCGACGAGATCGATGCCGCGACCGGTTCCATCCACGGCGACGATGTCGCCGAACAGGTCACGGAACAGATCTCCCGCGACGAGGACGCCGCGGAGGTGCGCAGGTGTCTGGAGACGCTGACCGGCAACCAGCGCGAGTCCATCGAGATGGCCTACTTCTCCGGCCTGACGTACCGCGAGGTCGCCGACCAGCTCAGTTCCGCACTGCCCACCATCAAATCGAGAATCCGCGACGGGCTCCGTCGCCTGAAGAACTGCCTGGGAGGTGAGCTGTCATGAGCGTCTCTTACCACGATCATCCGTCGACCCCTGACAGCGTCCGCCCCGAGGACCTCGACCTCTACGCCCTGGACGCACTGCCCGAGCACGAGGCCGACGCCGTCGAGGCCGCGCTGGTGGGTGCCGCGCCCGAGGAGCAGTCGTCGATGCTCGCGCACATCGCCTCGACCCGCGAGGTCATGGCCGGACTCGTGGCCGACGCCGGCCTCGACGCCGCGCCTCCCGCGCATCTGCGGGAGCGCATCCTCGAGCTGGCGGCGGCCTCCTCGCCGTCCGACCCCACCGGGCCCGTCGGTCCGGGCGGCCGCCGCGGCTCCGAGCGGGATGCGGCCGGGGGTGCGGACGTCCTCGACCTGAGCCGGGAGCGCGAGCGCCGGCGGCCCGGCCCGCTGACGTTCCTCGCCGTCGCCGCGGCCGCCGTGGTACTGCTGGTCGGTGGCGTGACGATCGGCCGCATCACCGACGGGTCCGGGTCCGACGATCTGCCCACCGCCGCGCCCCCCTCGGGGACGATGCCGGGTCAGGTCACCTCCCTGTTGGCCGCCGAGGACCTCGCGGTGGTCCGCGGCCAGATCGGCGGGACCGGCACCGCCACCGTGCTTGCGTCGAAGACGGCGGACATGGCCGTCATCTCGATGACGGACCTGCCCGCCCCGCCCGAGGGCCGCGCCTACCAGCTGTGGCTCATGGGTGATCACGAGCCCATATCCGCCGGGACGATGGAGGCGGGCGAGGTGGGCCCGTCCCCCTCGGCGCAGATCGACGGCATCCGCAACTCCGAGCAGATCGGCATCACCGAGGAGCCCGCGGGTGGCTCGCCGGCGCCGACCGGTCAGGTCCTGCTGGCCCTCGACATCCAGTGACCCGGCGTAGTCGCCGGGCCGCATAGTCGGCCCGCCGCCATCGAGAAGACGGTTTCGCACGCCGCCACTCGGCAGATGCGTGCGAAACCGTCTTCTCGACGGGGTGCCCGTCGGGGCGACGAGCGGGGGCTCGCGTGCGTCAGGCCGCGCGCGCTCGCGATCGGTCGCTCAGGCCTGCCACCACTGCCGCAGCGGCACGCCCCAGGTCTGGCGCTCGTCCAGGCGCACGGCGAGGATCTGGTGCAGCTGGATCTTGTTGTGCTCGAACCCGTACTGGCAGGCCCCCATGTACAGGCCCCACAGCTTGGCCATGGGCTCGCCGACCTCCTCGACCGCCTCATCCCAGTGCTCGACGAGGTTGGCGCACCAGTCGCGCAGGGTGAACGCGTAGTGCTGGCGCAGGTTCTCCTCGTGCACCACCTCGAACCCGGCGTTCTCGGCCTCGAGGTGCACGGTGCCGGCGCCGGCGAGTTCGCCGTCGGGGAAGATGTAGCGGTCGATGAACTGACCGGCCTTGACCTTGCCGACGTTGTCCGGCCGGGTGATGCAGTGGTTGAGCAGCCGCCCGCCCGGCTTGAGGTATCCGTGCAGCTTGGCGAAGTAGCCGGGGTAGTTCTTCCGGCCGATGTGCTCGGTGATGCCGATCGAGCTCACGGCGTCGAAGTCCCGCTCGGGCACGTCGCGGTAGTCCTGCAGCCGCACCTCGGCCAGGTCGCCCAGCCCCTCGGCCTCGATGGCGGCGCGGCCCCACGCGACCTGCTCCCCGGACAGGGTCACGCCGATCACCTTCACGCCGCGGCTCGCGGCGTAGCGGACCATGCCGCCCCAGCCGCAGCCCACGTCGAGCAACCGGTCACCCGCCTTGAGCCCGAGCTTGTCGAACACCAGTCGGTACTTGTTCTCCTGCGCCACCTCGAGCGACGCGTCGGCGTCCGGGTAGCACGCGCATGTATACGTCATGGACGGACCGAGGATCCACTCATAGAAGCGGTTCGACACGTCGTAGTGGTAGCTGACCACCTCGGAGTCCCGCTCCTTGGAGTGCCGCCGCATGCCGGACAGGACGCGCTTCCACGCGGGCTTGACCTCCATCGGCGGGGTGGGCAGGAACCGGACGTTCTCCGTACCCACGGAGCGTGCGATCCGCGCGAGCGTCCGGGCGTCGGGCGTGCGGGTCATGTGCTTGCGGAACACCTCGAGGGCGCCGAACACGTCGTGGGGGGCGCCGGGGTGCACGCCGTCCATCTCGAGTTCGCCCATGAGGTAGGCGCGGGCCAGTCCGAGGTCGCCGGGGGCGGTGACGAAGTACTGCAGTGCCTTCTCGCTCTTCAGGCGTAGCACCAGCTCGCTGTCCGCCGGGCCGATGGCAGACCCGTCGTACGCCTCGATCCGCAGCGGCGGCTCACCGGTGGCGAAGGCCCCGATGATCTCGCCGATCGTCATCCTGCTGCCCGCTGCGCTCGCCGCACCCGCGGAACCCGCGGTCCCCGCGCTCGTCGTGGTCACCGTGCACCCACCGCCTTGTCGAAGAGGGTCGCGAACCGGCCCTCGGGATCGAATTCCGTCTTGAGCCTGGCCGCGTGGTCACCGCCGTAGAGCTCGGCGAACTCCTCGCTGGAGTAGAAGACCTCCGAGTACAGCGACTTGTGGCCGCCGAGCCGGGAGACCTCCTCCTCGATGCGCCGGTTCCACGCGCCCTCGGCCATGCCGGGCTCGATCGGAGCCGAGGACCAGAAGCCGATGTTGACGTAGGTGGTCTCCGGCGCGAGCGGGTACAGGGGCCAGGGTCGGTCCGAGCCGGGTCCGCCGCCCACACCGGGGGCGGGGCTGGACTCGCGCAGCCGCAGCGGGCAGACCCACAGCGGCTCGATGGGCACCTCGCGCAGGAACCACTCGAGGAACTCGGCGGTGTGGTCGATGGTCACCTCGACGTCCTGCACGACGCGCTCGCGCGGCCCCTCGCCCTTGAGGGCGCCGATCTTGTTGCCGAGGTCGTACTTGTGGTCCAGTCCGATGATCTTCCAGTACGCCGAGGAGCGCAGCAGCTGCTGCGGCCAGAACCGGCGGATGCGCGGGTTCTGCACCCCGAACGCGCGCGAGCACCAGAACCAGTCGGTGTCCCAGCGCCACAGGTAGTCGCGGATGGTCAGGCGGTCGCGCTTCACGGAGCCGGCGGGACCGCCGTGTCGGACGGAGCGGTAGTAGATCGCCTGCTTGTCGGCCACACCCGAGTAGTCCGAGACGGGCCCGGGCTCGTCGGTCCGCCGTCCCAGACAGAGGTAGGACTCGTCGGCCGAGAAGACGATCCCGTCGAGGAAATCGACCTCCTCGGCGTCGTACGTCCCTGACTCACCGACCCGCGCCAACGCCGACTCGAGCGCGGTGAGGGAGTCGAACCGCACGTGCCGCAGTTCCACGAACCGGCTGACCGGCTCGAGCGCGATGCGCAGCCGCACCGCGTACCCGAGGGAGCCGTAGGAGTTGGGGAAGCCACGGAAGAGCGCGCGTTCGCGCTCGGTGCCGTCGGGGCGCGCGGTGACGATCTCGCCGGTGCCGGTGAGGATGTCCATCTCGAGCACGGACTCGTGCGGCAGGCCCAGGCGGAACGAGGTGGACTCGATGCCCAGTCCGGTCACGGCGCCGCCGAGGGTGATGGTCTTGAGCTGCGGCACGACGTACGGCATGAGGCCGTACGCCAGGGTGGCGTCGACGAGGTCCTCGTAGGTGCACATCCCCTGGACGTCGGCGGTGCGGGCGTCGGGATCCACGGAGACGACGCGCGTGAGGCCGGTGGTGTCGAGACCGGGCGACGACGACGAGGCGCGCGGGCGGAAGAGGTTGGACGTGGACTTGGCCAGCCGGACCGGCTCGTGGGCGGGCACGGCACGGAAGCTCTCGACGAGTCGCTGCACGCCGCGGGCGTGGCTTTCGGTACCGACGACGAGTGGTTCGGCGAGACTCACGGCGGTTCCCATGCGTCACACCTTAGTAGCGCTCGGTGGCCCCCGCCGACGATCGGGGGGCGGGCGCGGACGGTGCCGGCGGTGCCGCGGGCTTCCACCCGGGCGGGCCGAACACGTAGCCGAGTCGGTCCCGCCAACTGCCCGCGCGGCGCAGGTCGCGCCAGATGGCGACGTACTCGTGCAGCTGCAGCCAGAACGGGTTATGGGAGTTCACCGGTGTGGTCAGACCGTAAGTGGGCCGGTGGGTCTCGGGCCGGAATGTGCCGAACAGGCGGTCCCAGATGATGAGGATGCCGCCGTAGTTGCGGTCGAGGTACTCCGTGTCACTGCCGTGGTGCACGCGGTGGTGCGACGGGGTGTTGAACACGAACTCGATCGGCGCGGGCAGTCGGCCGATGCGCTCGGTGTGGACGAAGAACTGGTAGACGAGAGAGACGGAGAAGCCGGTGAACACCACCCACGGCGGCACCCCCAACAGTGGTAGAGGTAGCCACGCGATGATCTCACCGGAGTTGTTCCACTTCTGCCGCAGCGCGGTGGCGAAGTTGTAGTACTCGCTGGAGTGGTGGGCCTGGTGGGTCGCCCAGACCAGACGGATGCGGTGGGCGCCGCGGTGATACCAGTAGTAGAGGAAGTCGGTGCCGAGGATCGCGAGGACCCACGTGTACCAGGCGTTCGACGGCAGGTGCCACGGCGCGAGGTACACCCACACCGCCGCGTAGAGGACCAGGCCGACCAGCTTGCCGAGCAGCCAGAACGCCTGCGAGCTCGCGCCCATGATGAGTGAGGTGACGGCATCGCGCGGCTGGTAGCCACCCGGCTCGCGGGCCTCGAGCACACGGGCCGAGACCCACTCGATCGCCACGAACAGCACGAACACCGGAATGGCCAGCAGCACCGGCTCGTGCAACGGATCGGCCAACGCGGCCAGCGCGCGCGCCAGCGACTCCCCGAAACCCATCTCGTTCACGTCTCGATTGTGACACCACTCACAGACGATCGGAGGATCCGGGCCACCCGAACCGACGCGGGCCCGTAGCCTCTCGGGCACGTCGGCCCCGAGGGCCGTTCCCGCACACCGTTTCTGCGCACACCCCTGGCCGTGCGCACCGACTCCGGAGGAGGACCCGAGTGTTCACCGCATCCCGATCCGCTCGCCCCGCCCGTTCGCGCACCGCCCGTCCCCGTGCCGTCGCCGCCGCGTCGGGCCTCGCCGCCCTGGCGTTGGCGCTCGGCGCCTGCGGGGAGGAGGGCACCGCCGAGCAGGCGGTCGGCGAGGCCACCAGCGCGGTGGGGTCCGCCGCCGCCGAGGCCACGAGCGCGGTGGGTGACGCCACACGCGACGACGGCGAGGGCGACCCCGGCGCCACGACGGGCGACCAACCGCAGCCCGAGGACACCACGGGCGGCGAGGGCGGGTCGGCGAACCCGGACGAGGAATTCCTGAACGACATCGAGCGGGTGGGCGTGGACGCCGGGAACGAGCAGGACTACCTCGCCCGCGGCCGCGACGCCTGCGCCTCGCTCGACGCGGGGGTCGGCTACGTCGACGTGCTCCAGCAGTACAACGACGCCCACCCCGACGCACCGGTCACCGAGGCACCCGTCGTGGTCACGGCAGCGGTCAAGGCGTTCTGCTCGCAGCACCTGCCGCAGGTCGGCGATGGCGACCAGGACGGCCAGGGCGGCGGCGAGGACGGGGGCGGCGCGTAGCTCACGCGCCGGCCCGGTTTCAGACGCCGGCCCGGTCGAGTTCCTCCGCGGTCAGCCGGCGCCCGAGGGCGATCAGCTCGTCGGCCCGGTGGAAGTCGAAGGTGGAGCACGCGTCGGAGGGCACTTCGACCAGCACGTCGGGGCGGTTACCCGCCAGGCGGTAGGCCGTCACGATGCTCTCCATCGCCTCGATGGAGTGGGTGACCACGTCGAAGATGCGCAGCGACCCGGGTAGCGACTCCTCGTCGTCGTCGGCCACCTCCTCCTCGCCGTGCTCCACCGCCTCCTCGACCTCGTGCGAGGGCTGCCGCAGCTTCATCCCGACTCCGCCGCCGGGGGCGGCGGGGTCCTCGGCGGCGTCCACCCCGTCGACAGCGGCGGTGTCCGGATCGGGCTCGGGGTCCTGACCGAAACGGGCCGCGATGAGCCGGATGAGGTCGGCGTCGCGGACGTCCGCGGCCGCGGTGCGGATCCGGCCGGTCAGCCGGCCCGCCGGCTTCGCCCCGCCGGCGCCGGGGCCCCTGCGGGAGATCCGCGGCTCCGCGTCGGGGGTCGCCTCGTCGGGATCCGAGCTCTCCTCGAACGTCGACCCCCGGATCCCGGTCCGGCGGCCCGTCAGCGACACGGCCAAAAGCAGGTCGCTGCTCACCGGTGCGAGCGGCTCCAGCGGCACCGGATTGGTGACGCCGCCGTCGATGATGAGCCGCCCACCCACGAGCGCCGGGGTGATGACGCTGGGGATGGCGAACGACGCCCGCACTGCGACGTCGGCGGGGCCGCGGGTGAACCACACCTCGCGCCGGGCCCGCAGGTCGGTGGCGACGGCGGTGAACGGGATCGCCAGGTCCTCGATGCGGACGTCGTCGAGCATCGCGCCGATCACGCCCATGATCTTGTTGGCCCGGATGGCCCCGCCGCCGGCGAAGGACACGTCGAGCAGCCGCAGGACCTCGCGCTGCGTCAGCCCGCGCACCCAGTCCTCGAAGTCGTCGAGCTTCCCGGCCGCGTAGAGGGCGCCCACGATCGCGCCCATCGACGCGCCGGAGACGCCGACGACCTCGTGCCCGCGTGCCTCGAGCTCGCGGATCACCCCGATGTGCGTGTACCCGCGTGCCCCGCCGGATCCCAGTGCCAGCGCCACTCTCATCGACGCCCCCTCCTGCCCAGTCTCCGCGCGGCCCCCGCGCGGTCGTGACCAGTGTGCACCGGGTGCGTCCCGGGCACGGACGTCATCGTCGCCGGTTCGTGTCGTAGGCGCGATCTACCGTCTGCACCGTATCGAGCGCCTGTTCGATACCGGGCGCACCGCCCGAACGACTCACCATCAGGAGAAGCCATGTCCCGCACCGCCATCCCGCTCACCCCGCGCTCCGGCCTCGCCGCGACGATCGATCCGACCATGCCCGAGATCGCCTCGGCCATCGACCGTCACGGGATGCACGTCGTCCACATCGGCGAGCGGTGCGACTGCGGGGAGTGCACGGCCGCGCCGCTACCACCGGACCAGAGGTTCGGCTACACGATCGGACTGACCGGCGTCGGACACCCGGAACTGATGGTCCGCGGGCTGGGCGCCCGGGAGACCGCCGAGCTGCTCTCCCGGTGGGGCAACACCGTCCTGTCCGGGGAGGTCTTCGACGCCGGGCATCTACTGTGTGAGGGCTCCGGCGGGCCGACCTGGGAACTCGTGCCCGTGCGGCGTCCCTCGCGCACGCTGGTGCTGGCCGGGCGCTACTACCGCACCGCAGGGACTGGCGGCCTGTCCGCGCTGGAGCTGATCCCCGCGCGTCGGCCCTGCCCGTGCGAGGTGTGCGACTGACAGCCGGGGCCGGGCCGGGGTCGTCGTAGGGTCTAGGGATGCCCCGCACTCAGCTGCACCTGGACGCGAACTCGCCGTCGATCATCGTACCGGTCACCGCGCGCGACCGCTCCGAGCTCGGTCGACAGGCCGAGGCACTCGCGCGGGTCCGGGCCGGGGCCGAAGCCGGAGTCGGCGTCGACCTCGGAGCCGGCGCGGACGGCAGCGCGGACGCCCCGTCGTACTACGGGGCATACGGCGGGGCGTACGGCGTGGAGCACGACGACGTCCCCACGGGCGGCGGCCGGCCGTTCGACCTGATCGAGTGGCGGGTGGACCTCTACGAGCCGTTCACCGCACCCGCCGGGGCGGGCACCACCGGAGCGGGCGCCTCCGGGGGCGGGTTCGATCCCGTCCCGGTGGTGGCCGCCCTCGGCGCCCTCGCCGCCGCGCTGCCGGACATTCCGATCCTGGCGACGTTCCGCACCACCGCCGAGGGCGGCGGCGCGCCACTGTCCGACGAGCTCTACGTCCGGCTCGTCGACACGCTCGCGGCGAGCGGCCTCGCCGCGGCCGTCGACGTGGAATACCGGCACCCGCTCGCCGCGCGGGCGATCGCCGCCGCGCACCACCACGGCGTCGCCGTGGTGGCGTCCAACCACGACTTCGACGCGACCCCGCCGACCGAGGAGATCGTCGCGCGCCTGGCCGCCATGGAGGAGGCGGGCGCGGACGTGGCCAAGATCGCCGTGATGCCGCGCTCGGCGGCCGACGTGGTGACCCTGCTCGCGGCCACCGAGCGCCGCTACCGGGACGCGGGGATCCCGCTGATCACCATGTCGATGGGGGCGTCGGGTGCGGTGACGCGGGTCGGCGGCGGCGCGTTCGGCTCGGCCGCGACGTTCGCCACCCTGGGCGAGGCCTCGGCGCCCGGCCAGCTGCCCGCGGCCGGGGTGCGCGCGACGCTCGATCTCCTACACCCGGGTGCAGGTCAGCCGTAGCGGCGCAGGACCTCCTCGCGCAGGCCGGCCGTGGCCACGTCGGCGATGTGCTTCTGCGCCTTCTTGACGACCACGCCCGGCAGCTTGGCCTTGAGCTCCACCTCGAGGTCGAAGACCACCCGGGTGGTCCCGTCGCCGTTGTCGGTGAGCACGTACCGCGCGTTCTGCACCATCTGGTTGGTCCCGGATTCGAGGGTCCAACTCACCTCGCCGTCGTACCACTCGTAGCGGACGACCATCTCCTCGGTCATGCCGTACTGGGAGATCTGCTCCCACACCACGATGGGCCAGCCGTCGTCGTCGGCCTCGCGGACCTCCACGGCGCGGTGCGCCTCCGACCAGTCGACCAGGGACTCCACGTCGGCCAGGACGGCCATGATCTCGGGGACCCCGGCCTCGATGGTCGTCACGGACTGCACTGACACTGCCATGGCCGAGAAGTTACCCTCACGCGCGAATACGGTGGGACGATCGATCAATGAACGCCGCCACCGATCGCAAGATCGCCCTCCTGCGGGGGATCAACGTGGGCAAGTCCGCGCGGATCGCCATGGCGGACCTGCGGGAGTGCACCGAGGCCGCCGGATGCGCGGACGTGAAGACGGTCCTGGCCACCGGAAACGTGGTGGCCACCGACCCTCGCCCCGTGGCCGAGCTGCGGGCGGTGCTGGAGACGGCCTACGCCGACCGCTTCGGCTACGACGCGGTGGTCCAGGTGCTCACCCGCGGCGCCGTCGAGGACGCGGTCGCGGCGTACCCGTTCGCCGACCTGAACGACCACCACGACTACCTGGTCTTCTCGGACGAGCCCGAGGTGACCGCGGCGGTGGCCGAGGCGATGGCGGCGGCGGTCGATCCGGCCGGCACCGAGGAGGTCGCGGCCGGATCCGTGTGCGTCTACTGGCGGGTGCCCAGAGGGCTCACGCTGAGCTCGCCCGCCGCCAAGGTGACCAGTGACAGGTCGCACGGGCGGCACCTGACCATGCGGAACATCAGGACGCTGCGCAAGGTCCTCGCCCTGGGCTGAGCGTCCGGCCGGTCACCGCCGGGCTGGTCGGTCAGGAGATCAGGGGCCCTGCACCGACGCGCCGATGGTGTCGACCACGGCTGCCAGGGGCCCGAAGATCGCGGGGAAGATCCCATCCCACATGGCCTGGAGCTGGGAGAGGTCGAACGGGGGCATCTGTCACGCTCCTTCTCTTGCAGAGGGCGGCGTGCGGGCTCTCCGCCGGCGCCGAGCTCCCTCTGCCCCCAGGATCCTCTGCCGTCACACTCGGGCGCAAGGCCTCTCCCGTGGCAGACTGCGTGCGATGCGCCACCGACCGCCCCTCCGGCCCGCCGCCCTCGCGGCGATCCTGGCGATCGCCCTCACCGGCGGGTGTGCGGCCGACCCCGACGAGCCCGCCGGGCCGGAGACCGCGAGCGACGCGACGCCGTCCGCGCCGGGGAGCTCCTCGTCGTCGTCCCCGGGTCCGGCGTCGACCGCGCGCTCGTCGTCCGCCCCCACGTCCTCGACCGCGCCGACATCCTCGCCGCGGGGCCCCTCCCCCACCGCGACGCCGCCGACCCCGCCCGCGCCGCCGTTCATCGCAGCCGCGACCTGGGCGGACTCCGACTACGGCGTCACCCTCCAGGTCGCGCCGACCGACTCGGGACGCCGCGCGTGGGGCGCGGGCGACGCCGAGGCGGCCTGGCGCGAGGTCCTGCAGCTGGCCCCCGACGCGGACACCCCGGGCATGTGGGAGCAGTTCGACTGCCACTGGACGTGGGCGCGGCTGCTCGAGCCGGACAAGCCCACGTGGAACGTCGAACCGTGGCGGCCGGTCGTGCCGCCCGAGCGGATGCTGGCCGAGGGATGCAACCCGGGAGGGCCGGAGGTATGAGCAGGTCAGCAAGAAGCGCGAGTAGGTCGGCGGCGGGTCCGGTGATCCGACCGGCCACGACGGGCGACGCCGCCGGATGTCGGGACGTGTACGCGCCGTACGTGCGCGAGACGACGGTGACGTTCGAGGACGAGGTGCCGACCGTCGAGGAGTTCGCCGCGCGGATCTCGCGCGCGCTCGACCGGTACGACTGGCTGGTCGCCGAGCTCGACGGGCGCATCGCCGGTTACGCCTACGCCGGGCCGGTCAAGGAGCGCGCCGCGTACGCCTGGTCGTGCGAGGTGAGCGTCTACGTGGACCCCGACGCCCGCGGCAACGGGCTGGGCCGGGCGCTCTACCGCGAACTGTTCACCCGGCTCGAGGGGCGCGGGTTCCGGCGGATGCTCGCGATCATCACCCTGCCCAACGAACCCAGCGTCGGGATGCACCGGGCGCTGGGCTTCCGGGAGGCGGGGCGGCTGGAGCGGATCGGGTTCAAGCACGGGCGGTGGCTGGACGTGACCTGGCTGCAGGCCGACCTCGGGCCGAACCCGGCGGCGCCCCCGACAGCGCGTCCGGGTCACCGGCCCCCGGCCCACCAGGGGTCCCAGGATCACCGACCCCCGCCGGGCTGAGGGCTCCGAGGGCGCGGCGCACCAGCCCGGCGCACAGCTCGTCGAGCCACCCGCCCACCGAGGCCCGGGCGGCGGCCGTGTCCGGGTAGCGGCAGCGCACGTGCAGTCCCGAGCCGTTGACCACGAACCACACCATCACCCCGTCGGTGCGGATCACCGCCGACACGTGCTGCGGGCGCAGGCCGAGGTCCACGTCGATCGGCAGGCGCCGGTGGTCGAGCCACGAGACCGCGAACATGCCCGGCGTGTGCGGCATCCCGCCGTACGGTGCGAGGATCGGGGCGAGCGCGTGCGAGCCCAGCTCGATGGCCTCCCGCACCGCCGCCGCGCAGGCCGCCGGGTCGGGGTCGTCGCACTCGATGACCGAGTTGGTGATGAACCAGCCCACCGAGTCGTCCCAGCGGTGCGGCCGGTCCGGGTCGTGGCGCGAGTGCACCGGCAGCACCGCCCGCAGCCCGACCCCGGCGCGGCGGCGCAACACCGCGGTCATCTCGGCCACGGCCAGCGCGATCATCCGCACCCCGCCCGCCGCGGCCGCCGCCTCCAGCGCGGTCACCCCGTCCCGGTCGAGCACGTCGCGCACCTCGACCACCTGCTCGCGGGGCACCGCGATGTCGCCCAGGTCCAGCGGGAAGACCGGCATCCCGCCCGCGCCGCGGTCCATGATCGCCGCCCACTTCTCGTGCACCCGGGCCGGCGCCGGAGGCCGGGCCGCCAACTCGGCGGTGTGCTCGGCGAACGGCGCCGCCGGCGGCAGTCCCGCTGCGGGCTCGCGGCCGCGGGCCAGGTCGTCCAGGCCGGAGCAGAAGTCGCGCATCACCACCAGCAGCGACCACGCGTCGACGTGACTGTGGTCGAACCCGATCACCGCCACCGGCCGCTCCCGCGGATCCCGTGGCTGCACCAGGCACAACGCGTGCGCCGGCCGGGCGAACGGACTACACGCCTCGTCGAAGACCCGCCGGACCACGGCCCGCGGGTCCTCACCCGGCTTCGTCCGCGGGACCCGCCAGCCGAGCGGCTGCACGGTCACCGGCCGCAGGCGGAGCTCGTCGTCGATCTCGTCGTCGTCATCCACGCGGTGCCCCCCGCCCTCGAGCACCGTGCGCAGGGCCCCGTGCCGCTCGATGACCCGCAGCCACGCGCGGGCCACCAGGTCGCGGTCGGCCGCCAGCGGCAGGGTGAACGCCAGCCCCATCCACGACCCGGCGCGCGGCCCCAGCGAGGCGTGCCGCGCCTGGTCGAACGACGGCGGCAGATCGGCATCCTGAGCTGGACTGATCTTCGTCACATACCGGTGGAGGACGCCGTCCGGCAGCTCCATCCGGGTTACCGTGGTGAGCCTCATGGCCCGCACGGTAGGGCCGCCGTGTTACGGGGAAAGGCGCGAAGTGTGACGACGACGAGACGGGCGGACACCCCGCCCGGCGGGGACGGACACGCGCTGGCCCGGGATCGCAGGGGCACCGGCCTTCCGGTGGTACAGCTGCACGGGCTCAGCTCGAGCCGGCGCCGCGACGAGGTGTTCGGGCTCGATCTCACGGCGGGCCGCGACGGCTTGCAGGTGGTCCGCTACGACGCCCGCGGACACGGCGAGTCGCCCGGCACCACCGATCCCGACGACTACACGTGGCCCGCGCTGGCCCGCGACCTGCTGGCGCTCCTCGACGAGGAGTTCCCGGGCGAACGCGTGCACGGGGTGGGCCAGTCGATGGGCTCGGCCACGCTCCTCACCGCCGCGGCCGCCGAGCCGGACCGGTTCGCCTCCCTCACGCTGGGCATCCCCCCGACGGTGTGGCGGTGGCGGCGCGAGCAGGCCCGCCTGTACGACCTCGCCGCGCGGCAGGTGGCCAGGTGGGGCGGCGCGCGGTGGGCCGAGGCGACCCGACTGCCACCGACGTCCCCGGCGATCGACCCCGACCGGCCGCACACCACCCCCGACGTGCGCGACGAGTGGCTGCCCGCCGCGTTCCGGGGCGCGGCCGCGACCGACCTCCCGCCGGAGGAGCAGATCGCGCGGCTGGGGATGCCGGTCCTCCTGTTGGCGTGGCCGCAGGACGCCTCGCACCCGCTCGAGGTGGCCGAACACCTGCTGGAGCTGCTTCCCGACGCCCGGCTCGAGGTGGCGCGCACCCCTGCCGAGGTGGCGGCGTGGCCGCGGTTGGTCGGCGAGTTCGTGGTGGCCTGCGGCGGGTAGCGGTGGCGGTCGGCGGCGGCCGGCGGTGGCGGGCAGCGGTGGCACCATCGCGTCGTCCTCGCACAATGGGGACATGCGTGAACTTCAGAGGACGATCATCGACCACCTCGGGGTGAAGCCCGAGATCGACCCGGCCGCCGAGGTCGACCGTCGGGTGCGGTTCCTCGTGGATTACCTGCGGGCGAGCGGCGCCAAGGGCTATGTGCTGGGCCTGTCCGGCGGGGTCGACTCGACACTGGCCGGTCGCCTGGCCCAGCTCGCGGTGGAGAAGGTCCGCGCCGAGGGCGGGGACGCGGTGTTCGTCGGGATGCGCCTGCCCTACCGCGTGCAGCACGACGAGGCCGACGCCGTCACGGCCGTGGAGTTCGTCGACGCCGACGAGGCCGTCACCGTCAACGTCGCGCCCGGCGTCGATGCGCTCAACGGCGAGATCCGCGAGGCCACGGGCAGCGAGCTCACCGACTTCACCAAGGGCAACGCCAAGGCCCGCCACCGGATGGTCGCCCAGTACGCCCTCGCCGGGGACCGCGGACTGCTCGTGATCGGCGCCGACCACGCCGCCGAGAACGTCACCGGCTTCTTCACCAAGTTCGGCGACGGCGCCGCCGACGTGCTCCCGCTGTCGGGCCTGAACAAGCGTCAGGGTCGCGCGCTGCTGCGCCATCTCGGGGCGCCCAAGCAACTGTGGGACAAGGTCCCCACCGCCGATCTGCTCGACGAGAACGAGGGGCAGACCGACGAGGACGAGCTGGGCCTGCGGTACGACGACATCGACGACTACCTCGAGGGCCGCGACGTGCCCGAGCAGATCGCCGAGACCATCGAGTCGGTGTGGCACCGCAACCGACACAAGCGCACGACCCCGGTCGAGGTGTCCGACGCCTGGTGGCGTCCGGGCGAGCAGACCGCGCTCGTGGTGATCGACATGCAGAACTCGTACTTCGAGTTCCCCGACCTCGCCTCGGTGCGCGACGAGCTGGTCGCGTCGATCAACGAACTCATCGAGGCCGCCCACGAGGCCGGCCGGCCGGTGGTGCTGGTGCGCACCGAGCACGCCCGGGACAGGTCCACGTGGACGCTCAACATGTGCGAGGACGACCAGGGCTTCGCCTTCCCCGGCACCGAGCAGGCGCAGTTCCTCGACGAGCTGGCCACCGGCGACCACATCGAGGTGGTCAAGACCCGCGACAGCGCCTTCTTCGACACCGACCTCAAGGCGCGGCTCGCGCACATCGGAGTGGACCACCTGCTGGTGTGCGGCGTGTCGACGCACAGCTGCGTGGCGCAGACGGCGATCGACGGGTTCGCCGAGAACCTGCACGTGGCGATCGCCCGCGGCGCGATCTCGTCGGACAACTCGGAGCTGTCCGAGGCGCTGCTGGACTTCTGCGCGGACCAGATGCGCCAGCCGATCGTCGACCAGCAGGCGAGCCTGGAGCTGCTGCGGACCGGCGCGTGGCCGGAGTCCGACTCCGACTAGCGCTCGGCCGGGCGGCGCCGCGCGGCCCGGTCGACCGGGCGGGCCACCCGCTCCGACCGCCGGGCGGCGCCGCCGGTCAGCCCCGCGCGACGACGCCGGTGATCGGGATGCGGCCGCCCACGGCCTGGCGGAAGTTGAGCACCGCGCGCTTGACGTGGTCGCCGGTCGTCACCACGACCGCGCCGGTGGTGCCGCGATCGCGGAAGATCCGGTCGGTGAACTGGGCGTTCTGCACCGTGGAGTTGGAGTTGCCCTCCTCGGTGATCCGCAGCGGCGAGATGCCGGCGCCGCGGAGCCAGTCGCCCATCGCCCGCGCCTCGGTGCGCCCGTTCTGCGGCACGCCGCCGGTGACGATGATGCGGGCCGTCGGGTACTCCTGAGCCAGCCGGTAGCCGGTGCGCAACCGCTCCTCGAGCACGGGGCGGATGCCGCCGTCGGGGAAGAGGCCGGCGCCCAGGATCACGATGTCGGTCGTGAAGGGGTTGATGGTGAGCATCGCCGGATCGTCGGAGGTGAGCACCTCGAAGTCGCCGCACAGCGGCAGCAACGAGGCGTCGACCTGCTGGCAGCCGAGCGACGTCAGCCCGCCGTACAGCGCGACGGGGGTGGGCATTTCGGCCGACCCGGCGGAAGCGGTGCCGGCCCCGGCTCCCAGCGCGAGCGCGCCGGCGGCCGCGATCGCGACGAGACGCGTGAGTGTCCTACGCACGAGAACGTTCCTCTCCCAAGCAGTGTCGTGACGCGATGGTTATCGTCGATCACGGGGCCGCCGTTACCCATGGCACGGGGCGGTCACGAATTCGCCGCGTACCCTGCACGGCATGCCGGAAGGATACGACAGAGTAACGGCCGCGCGGTACCTCCACGATGCGGATCCGGAGTTCGGCGCGCACATCGCCGTGGTGGGTCCGTGCACGCTCACTCCCACGCCGGATACGGGTCCGCACACCCTGTTCGACCGCCTGGCCTCGTCGATCCTCTCCCAGCAACTGTCGGTCAAGGCCGCCGCGACGATCGCCGGGCGGCTGCGCGACCGCGCCACGAGTGCCGGCCAGCTCGACCCCGTCCGGGTGGCCGCCCTGTCGGACGAGGAACTGCGGGCGTGCGGCATCTCGCGGCCGAAGGTGGCCGCCCTGCGCGATCTCGCCGATGCGGTGGGCACCGGTCGTGTCCCCTCCCTCGCCGAGTTGAGGGAGTACGACGACGACGAGGTCATCGCCTCCCTGACGACCGTCCGCGGGATCGGCCGGTGGACCGTGGAGATGCTGTTGATCTTCCTGTTGGACAGACCCGACGTCTTCCCCGTGGCCGATGTCGGGGTCCGGCGCGGCTTCGAGCGGGTGCTGGGCCTCGACGAGAAGGCCTCCCCCGACCTGATGCTCGAGCGGGCGCGGCTGTGGGCCCCGTACCGGTCGGTGGCGTCCTGGTACCTGTGGCGCGCGGTCGACCAGACGGACGAGTCGGTGCCCGCCACGACCGCGGCGTCCTAGGCTCGTGCGCATGGCGAACCTCTACTGGGACCGGACGCGGGCGGCGGCGGCCCGCGCCGCGGCGAGAGCGCGGGAGGCCAACAGGAACCCCACCTCGGTCGAACTGCTGCGCCGCGCCCGGCGGGTCCTGCCCGGCGACGCGGGTTTCGGCGACCCGCTCTCGGCCGCGGGTCGCGACAGCGCGGGCACGATCGCGCGGCTGGCCGGGCGACTGTTCGACGAGCAGCCCACCGCGAGCCGCGAGGTGACGCTCGGCGGCCTGCAGGTGTGGCATTCTCTGCGTGAACGCACTGGTCGCGCGGAGGTCGGCGCCGAGGTGACGATCGTGTTCACCGACATCGTCGGGTTCTCCGACTGGGCGATGCGCGTCGGTGACGAGGAGTCGCTGCTCCTGCTGCGCCGGGTCGCCGCGGCCACCGAGCCCGAGGTGCTGGAGCACCGCGGGACCGTCGTCAAGCGACTCGGTGACGGCCTCATGGCGGCCTTCCCGTCGCCGCAGCTCGCGCTCGACGCGGTAGCGGCGTGCCTCGACGGGGTGGCCGGGGTCGAGGTGGCCGGGTGGCGCCCGAGGCTGCGGGTCGGCGTGCACACCGGGCGGCCCCGCAGGATCGGCGGCGACTACCTGGGCATGGACGTGAACATCGCCGCGCGGCTCGCCGAGAAGGCGGGCGCCGGGGAGATCCTCGTCAGCGAGGCCACTCGCGCCGGGCTGGACCCGTCCCGGATCGCGACGCGCCCCAAGCGCGGTTTCCGGTGGGGCGGGGTCAAAGGCGTGCCCGAGGAGATCGCCGTCCACGTCGCGACGCCGCGCTGACCGGCCACCCGTCCGCCACGGGCGTCCGGTAGAACGGACACATGGCAACCACCGCATTCAAGGGCAATCCCGTCACGACCTCCGGCGAGCTCCCGGCCGTCGGCTCCACCGCTCCGGCGTTCGAGCTGGTCGGCACCGATCTCGGCCCGGTCACCTCCGAGTCGCTGGCCGGAAAGAAGCTCATCCTCAACGTCTTCCCGAGCGTGGACACCGGCGTGTGCGCGCAGTCGGTGCGCACCTTCCACGAGAAGGCCAGCGGCCTGGACGACACCGTGGTCGTCAACATCTCGGCCGACCTGCCGTTCGCGCACAAGCGCTTCTGCGCCGCCGAGGGCATCGAGAACGCCACCGCGGGGTCGACGTTCCGCAGCGACTTCGCGTCCGACTACGGCGTCAAGATGACCGACGGCCCGATGGCCGGCCTGTGCGCCCGTTCGGTCGTCGTGGTCGACGCCGAGGGCAAGGTCGTCCACACCCAGCTCGTCGACGAGATCACCACCGAGCCGGACTACGACTCCGCGCTCGCCGCCGTGAACTGACACGCTCTGGACGCGACCGCGGCCCGCCACCCGGGGATCCGGGGGGCGGGCCGCGGCGTCTGTTGTGGGCGTGACGCGGTCAGCGCCGGTCCGTCAGCGCTGGGCCGTCAGCGCGCGATCGTTCAGGCGCTCGCGTCCACCAGGGAGAAGCGCCGCGTGGCGTCCTCGAGCTGGCCGAACAGGGTCGCGAGCTCCGCGGTGCGTCGCTCCGCGGGCTGCACGCCCTCGGGGCCGAACTCGGTGAACAGGCTCAGCGAAATCTGCTGACGCACGCCGAACATGCGGAAGTTCGCCACTATCTGCCGCCAGTGCTCGACCGCGCGTACACCACCCTCGGCACCGTAGGAGACAAACGCGACGGGCTTGTCGGCCCACTCGTTCCCGAGCGAGTCGAAGGCGTTCTTCAAACCGCCGGGGACACTGTGGTTGTACTCGGGGGTGACAAAGACGAAGGCGTCGTAGGAGTCGATCGTCTCGCTCCAGCGCTGCACCCGCTCGTCCTCGTACTGCTTGTTCGCCGCGCCCGGCACGGTGGCCGAGGTGAGCAGCGGGATGTCGAAGGACTTGAGGTCGATCAGCTCGTAGCTCGCGTCCCGGCGCTCGCGCGCCTGCTGTGCGACCCACTCGGCCACGGACTGGCCCGAACGCTCCTCACGGATGCTGCCCAGGATGATGCCGATCTTGACGCGGTCCCCTCTCGACGTACGGATCTGGTGTCTGAGTCCCGATCGTACGTGAGTGACGTGACAACCAACTATCGACGGCCGTAGACGGTGACCGTCGCCACCGCGCTGACCCGTCCGCGCTCGTCCCGCGTGGTGACCTGCGAGATACCCCAGCTCCGCCCGTCGTGCAGCACCTCGGCCCGGATCGTCACCGGCTGCACCAGCGGGATCTGCCGGACGTACCGCACGTCCAGCGAGGAGGAGCTGACGTCTCGCTCGTGCGGGAACACCGCGGCGCCGACGACCTCCGCGGCCGCCGCGAACACGCCCCCGTGCAGATTCCCCAGGGGATTGGCGAGCGTCGGCTCCGGCGCGATGACGCCCTCCACCACGCGGCTGCCGCCCGGGCCGTCGCCCCGCTCGCTCAGCGTCAGACACAGCACCTCGGTCAGCGTCCCCGGCTCGAGCGCGGACGGCCACGGCGGCTCGTCGTCATATCCCTCCGCGTCCACGCCCGCCGCGAACTCCATGGTTTTGACCAGTCCCGAGGCGATCACCTCGCCGTCGTCGTCGACGACCTCACCCCGCGTGGTGAGGCAGTGACCGTCGTGTCCCAGGTGGTCCGCGCGGATACCCAGGCCGGTCGACCCCTCGCGCGGCGCGCCGATCAGATCCAGGCGCAGCTCGGTGGTGACGGTCCACTTCCCGCTCGGGCGGCGGCGGTGGTTCTCCGCGCCGAGCCCCGAGTCCACCAGCACGGCCAGGCCGCCGGTGGCGAAGCGACCGGACGGGTCGACGAACTGGTCCGAGACCGGCTGGTGCCAGTTCACCGTACCGTCCGGGTTCTCACTGAACGTCAAGCCGAGGCGAGGCTCGGGGCCGTTGTGCTGCGATTCTCTCACCCGGCGACGCTAACACGTGTTCTAGTCGCGCCCCCGGTCCGCGTTCCCGCCCGTCCGGGTCCACGGCGCACCGCACAATGGAGGCGTGCCGCTGACCCCCGAGGCCCTGACGACCCCCCGCCGCTGGCCCATCCGCGTCGCCACGACGGTGATCGCCACCGCGATCGTCATGCTGGTGCTGGCTCTCGCGGCGGGCGGTGCCTGGTTGCTGCTGCGCTCGGCGGTGCACGGCGCGATCGACTCGGCGGCGCGCGACCGCGCGGTCGACGTGGCGTCCAGGCTCGCCGCCCGCGGCCCGCAGGCCTCCCTCGAACTGGTCTCCGAACCGCTGTCCGGTGTGGACCTGGTCCGGGTCGTCGCACCCGACGGCCGCATCCTGGCCGGCCAGGTCACCCGCGGGCTCGAGACCGTCCCCGCCCTGCCCGTCCCGGCTCCCGGCGATATCCTCCGTCGCCAGGTCGACGCCCCCGACGGCACCGACCTGCGGGTCACGTCCGTCGGCGTGGACATGCGCGGCGTGACGTTGGCCGTGGACGTCGGCACCGACAGCGACCGGTACGACACCGTCCTGGCCGCCGGCGCGGTGCTGTTCCTGTCGTTCGTGCCCGTCGCCGGACTCGCGACCGCCGGGTTCGTCTACTACGCCATGGGCCGGGTGCTGCGGCCGGTCGAGTCGATCCGCTCCCGCGTCGCCGAGATCTCCGTCTCCGGTCGCGGCGAGCGGGTGCCCGTCCCGGAGGCCGAGGACGAGATCGCGCGCCTGGCCCGCACCATGAACGCGATGCTCGCCCGCCTCGACGCTGCCCGCACCGCCCAGGTGGCCTTCGTCGGCGACGCCTCCCACGAGTTGCGCAGTCCGCTGTCCACGCTGTCCACCATGCTCGAGCTGGCCTCCACCTCCGGCGCCCCGGTGGACGTCGAGACCGTCGACGAACTGCTACTGCCGGAGGTGGAGCGGATGCGCGCGATGGTCGAGGACCTGCTCCTGCTGGCCAAGAGCGACGAGCGCGGGATGCCGTTGCGGCGCGACGATGTGGACCTCGACGACGTGGTCCTGTCGGAGGCCGCGCGCCTGCGCGGCCTCGCCGGCACCGGTGACGCGGGCGGTCTCGAGGTGGCGGTCTCGGTCGAGCCCGCGCGACTGGTGGGCGATCCCGACGCCCTCCAGCGCGTCGTGCGCAATCTCGTCGACAACGCCCGCCGACACGCGCGCGAGCGCGTGGCGCTGTGCCTCACCGTCGACCGGTCCGGCGCCGGAGCCCCGCGGGCCGTGATCATCGTCGACGACGACGGCGAGGGCGTTCCCCCCGACCAGCGGGAATCGGTCTTCGATCGCTTCGCCCGCCTGGACGCGGACCGCGCGCGGGGCACGGGCGGGTCGGGGCTGGGCCTCGCGATCGTCTCCGAGATCACGCGGACCCACGGCGGCTCGGTGCGGGCGGAGGACGCGCCCGGCGGAGGCGCGAGGTTCGTCGTCGAGCTGCCGGTCGAGCCGCTGGACGAGCCGGGAGACGAACCGGATGGCGAGCCGGGCCGTCCGGCCACCGGATAGGCTCACCTTTCGTGTGGGACCGTCTGAACCGCCTGTTCGACGCCGAGGACGCATGGGTCCGCCCCCTGCCGGAGCACTACCTCCGCGCCGACGCGGTCCTCGCCCTGGTGGTGTTCGCGTGCTCGGCGGTCGGCGTGGAGATCCTGCGGAGCATGGGGGTCCTGGCCGACGAGAGCGCGCCGGTCTGGGCTCAGTACCTGGCCATGGCCAGCGTGGCGGCCCTGCTGGCGGTCCGCCGCCGCTTCCCGCTCACGACCGGTCTCGGCGCGACCGCGCACCTGTTGGTGGTCGGCAGCGTCATGCCCCTGGTGATGGGCCAGGTCTCGCAGCAGGTGCTGTACTTCGTCGCGGTGTACTCGGCGGTCTCCTGGGCCCGCGACCGGCGGGCCCTCATCGGCGTCGCCGCGGGCATCACCGCCGCCCTGGCGGTGTGGATGGTCTGGTACGCCGCCCTGGGTTCGGGGATGCAGCAGATTCTCGACGCCGTGGACGACGTCGACCGCTCGAGCGGCCTCCTCCCGCCGGTCCCCGCCTATCTCCTGTACACCGTGCTGATCAACATCGTCTACTTCGGCGGGGCGACCGCGCTCGGCATCGCCTCATGGCGCGGCGCCCGCCGTCGGCATGACCTCACGGAGCAGGCCCGGACGATCGAGAAGCAGGCAGAGGCCCTGCGGGATCGGGCCGTCGTGGAGGAGCGTCTGCGCATCGCCCGCGAACTGCACGACGTGATCGCCCACCACGTCGCGGCGATCGGGGTCCAGGCCGCCGCCGCGCGCCGGGTCATGGACCGCGATCCCGACGCCGCCGCGGGCGCTCTGCGCACGATCGAGGACTCCTCGCGCTCGGCCGTCGCGGAGATGCGGGCCCTGCTCGGCGCGCTCCGGTCCGCCGACCCGGGGTCCCGCTCCGAGGGCGACGCGTCCCGGTCCACGGGCGACGTGTCCCGGGCCGCCGGTCACGGGCTCGCGGACGTCGCGCGGTTGGCCGCCTCCCATGACACCGCCGGCTTCTCCACCACCTTCTCCGTGGCCGCCGACGCCGGGCATCCGCTCGAAGAGGTCCCGTCGGTCATCGGCCTGTCCCTGTACCGGACGGCCCAAGAGGCGCTGGCCAACGTCCGGCGCCACTCCACCGCCAACCGTGCCGGTGTCGTGCTGCGCACCGGAGAGGGCCCTGACCGCACCCCGTACGCGGAAGTCGAGGTCCTCGACGACGGGCGGCCGCGCACCGGGACCTCGGGCAGCGGTCTCGGCCTGCTCGGAATGCGGGAACGGGTCCGCTCGCACGGCGGGGAGTGCGAGATCGGCCCGCGGGTGACCGGCGGCTACCGCGTCCGCGTGCGGCTGCCGTACCGGCCGGACACCGACGGCGACGGGTCCCATAGCGGCGGCGATGGCGGCGGCCGCAGCACCGACAACGGCGGCCACATCAACAGCGGCGGGGAGTGACCATGCCCGGGACGAACGACCGACCGCGCGCCGGCAGCGAGCACACCGACGAGGCCGCCCGCGCCGGCGTGCTCCGTGTGCTCGTCGTGGACGATCAGGCGCTCATGCGCTCCGGGTTCTCGATGATGCTCGGCGTCGAGCCGGACATCGACGTCATCGGCGACGCGGCGGACGGTGCGACAGCCATCGAGATGTGCCGCCGCCTCCGTCCGGACGTCGTGCTGATGGACGTCCAGATGCCGGGGACCGACGGCATCGCCGCCACGGAGATCATCACTGGCGAGCACCTGGCCAAGGTCCTCATCCTCACCACCTTCGACCGCGACGACTACCTGTTCGACGCCCTACAGGCCGGCGCGAGCGGCTTCCTGCTCAAGAACTCCGACCCCGACGACCTCGTCGACGGTATCCGTGCGGTGGGCCACGGCCACGCCCTGCTCGCGCCCGAGGTCACGCGCCGGGTCATCGAGCGTCTGGCTGCCCCGCCCCCGACAGAGGACGCTCCGGATGCCGAGCGGCCGAGGTCGCGCGCGTCCGCGCTCGCCGTGCTCACCGCACGCGAGACCGAGGTGCTGCGCCTGGTCGCGCGGGGGCTGTCCAACGCCGAGATCGCCGACGAACTGGTGGTGGGCGAGGCTACGGTGAAGACCCACGTGTCGTCCTGCCTGGCCAAGCTCCACCTGCGCGATCGCGTCCAGGCGGTGGTCTTGGCCTACGAGGTCGGCCTCGTCCACCCCGGCGACTGATCCCGCCCGGTCCCTTCCTCTCGAGCAGCCCTCCTTCTTGAGGAGGAGATCCCTCCGCCGCCTTCCGCGCCGAATCATCCCGTGGGCTGATCCGCCGACGTGCGTCCCGGGCCTAGCGTGAGCAGTACACCGGCGCCAGGGAGGGCACGATGCTCGGAGTCAACGGACTGACCAGACGATTCGGCGACAACCTCGCCGTCGACGGCGTGACCTTCGAGGTCCCCGCCGGGGCGATGACCGGCTTCGTCGGCGGCAACGGCGCCGGCAAGACCACCACGATGCGCATGATCATGGGCGTCCTCCAGCCCACCTCGGGAACCGTGACGTGGGCGGGTCGCGAAATCACGGTCGCGGACCGGCGCACGTTCGGCTACATGCCGGAGGAGCGGGGGCTGTATCCGAAGCAGCCGATCCTCGACCAGCTCGTCTACCTCGGCCGGCTGCAGGGCCGTAGCGCGGCGGGCGCCAAGCAGACCGCGCTCGACCTCCTCGACCGGTTCGGCCTGGGCGAGCGCACGGGCGACAAACTCGAGTCGCTCTCACTCGGCAATCAGCAGCGCGTCCAGATCGCGGCCGCCGTCATCGGTGAGCCGGAGTTCCTCGTCCTCGACGAGCCCTTCTCCGGCCTGGACCCGGCCGCGGTGGACTCCATGGTCGACCTCCTGCGCGAGCACACCACCCGGGGCGTGCCCGTCCTGTTCTCCTCCCACCAACTCGATCTCGTCGAGCGGCTCTGCGACCAGCTCGTCGTCCTGGCCCGAGGGCTGGTCGTGTCGACCGGGACCGTGTCCGAGCTCCGCAGCCGCGGCCGGGTGCTGCACCGCCTCGTCGTGGGCGGGGACGCCGGCTGGGTGCGTGCACTGCCCGGCGTCCACGTCGTGGACGTCGACGGCCCCACCGCACTGCTCGAACTCGAAGGACCCGGGAGCACGGACCTCGTCCTGCGTGAGGCGATGGCCCGCGGCAGCGTCAGCGAACTCGCCCGGGTCGTGCCCAGCCTGTCCGACATCTACCGCGAGGTGACCTCATGACCACCACCCCCCTCACACGACGCCCGTCGTCGGCCGACCACGAGGACGCCTCCACCGGGCCCCGCTCCACGGACGCCGCATGGCGGATCGTCGCCGGGCGCGAGATCATGGTCAAACTCCGCGACCGGAACTTCATCATCTCCACCCTCACGACCATCGCGATCTTCATCGTCGCGTTCGGGGTGTCGTTCCTGCTGGGCGGAGACGACGGGGAGAAGCGGATCGCCGTCGTCTCGGGCGACGCGGTGACGATCGTCGAGCAGACGAACGCGCGGGCCGACGCCGCCGACGGCGAGGACACCGACTCCTCGGCGACCGCGGGCGCGCCCACCGTGCGACTCGAGACCGAGCAGGTGGCGGATCCCGCGGCGGCCGAACAGGCGGTCCGCGACGGCGACGTCGATGCGGCCCTGCTCGGCGAGCAGGGGGCGTGGACGCTCGTCGGCTCGGACGGCGTCGACTCCGACATCGCCGCCGCGGTCAGCGCGACGGTGGCGGCCGATGCACTCGAGCGCAACGCCGCGGCCGCCGGGACCACCGTCGCCGATCTCACGGCGGGCTCGATCGTCGAGGAGCGTCTCCTCGAGGCCGACGGGGCGGACGACGAAGGGATTCAGGTGATCGCCGGGTTCGTCTTCGTCTTCCTCTTCTACATGGCGGCGATCCTCTTCGGTTACGCCATCGCCAACAGTGTCGTGGAGGAGAAGCAGTCGCGGATCGTCGAGATCCTCGCCGCCGCCATCCCGCTGCGGCAGTTGCTCGTCGGCAAGGTCGTCGGCGCCACGGCTCTCGCCCTGGGGCAGATGGTGATCTTCGTGGCCATCGGCCTGATCGGCCTCAGCTTCACCGACTACGCCACCCTGCTGCCGTCGGTCGTCGGCGCGGCGGTCTGGTACCTGGTGCTCTTCGTCATCGGCTTCGTCGCGCTGGCGTGCCTGTTCGCCGTCGCCGGTGCGATGGCCACCCGCGCCGAGGACGTCCAGACCACCACCTCGCCGCTGCTCACGGTCATCATGGTCGTGTTCTTCGGAGGCCTCTTCCTCCAGGACACCTGGCAGGTCATCGGTTCCTACGTGCCCATCATGTCGACGGTGACGATGCCGATCCGCCTGGTGGCCGGCACCGCGTCGTGGTGGGAGCCGGCCGTCGCCACCGTGATCACGCTCGTCACCGCCGCGGTCATCATCCGGATCGCCGAGCGGGTCTACCGCCGGTCGATCATGCAGACCGGCCGCAAGCTCACCTACCGCGAGGCGCTGTCCCTGAAGGAGTGACCTCGCTGTCGACCAGCCGGTAGCCCTGGCCGCGGACGGTCTCGATGGCGTGGGCACCGAACGGGGTGTCGATCTTGCGACGCAGGTATCCGACGTAGACCTCGACGATGTTGTCGTCCCCGTCGTAGGCGGAGTCCCACACGGCACGCATGATCTGCGCCTTGGACACCACCTGGTTGCGATTACGGATGAGGTACTCGAGCACCGCGTACTCCCTGGCGGTCACGCTGATCCGGGTGTCGCCCCGGCGGACCTCCCGCGCGGCGGGGTCCACGACGAGGTCGCCGGCCTCGAACGTGGCGGGGCGTTCGGGTGCGCCGCGGCGCACGAGGGCCCGTAGCCTCGCCTCGAGGACGACGAACGAGAACGGCTTGACCAGGTAGTCGTCGGCTCCGAGGTCGAACGCGTCGGCCTCGTCGTACTCGCCGTCCTTGGCGGTGAGCATGAGCACGGGGGTCCAGATCCCGCCCCGCCGCATCTCGCGGACCACCTCGTACCCGCTGCGGCGCGGCATCATGATGTCCAGCACGACGACGTCGAAGTCGTCGCCGCAGACCATCTCGAGACCGGCCTCGCCGTCGGGGGCGGTCTCCACGGACCACCCGCCCGCGGCCAGGCCGCGGCGCAGGCTCTCGCGCAGAGCCGGCTCGTCGTCGACCACCAGAACCCGCATCGGCTCGCCGCCCTAGGCCCGCGGGTCGATCTCCTGGTCCATCCGCTCGGCGGGGACCAGTGAATCCGCGTGCCGGCGGACGACCTTGGCGGGCACACCCGCCACGGTGGTGTGGGGCGGGACCTCGTGCAGGACGACCGAACCGGCGGCGACCTTCGAGCAATCGCCGACGCGGACGTTGCCGAGCACAATCGAGCCCGCCGAGAGCAGGACACCGGAGCCGATCTTGGGATGCCGGTCGCCGTCCTCGTTCCCCGTGCCGCCGAGCGTGACGCCCTGGAGGATCGAGACGCCGTCGCCGATCGCGCAGGTCTCCCCCACGACGATGCCGGTGGCGTGGTCGACGAGGATGCCCGAGCCCACGCGCGCGGCCGGGTGGATGTCCATCGCGAACACCTCGGAGATCCGGCTCTGCAGGAACGACGCGGCCATCACGCGACCGGAGTTCCACATCTCGTGGGCCACGCGGTGTACCTGGAGGCCGAGGAAACCCTTGGCGAAGAGATAAGGCACCAGGTAGTTGGGGTACGCCGGGTTCCGCTCGTAGCTCACCACGAGGTCCGCGGCCACGGCGTCGAGGACGTGGGGGTGCTCGACCAGGACCGCCCGGATCTCCTTCTCCAGGACGTGGCGGCCGATCTCGGGCGTCGCGATGCGGGACGCGGCGATCCTCGCCAGGGATTCACCGAGGTCGTCGCACCCGTCGATGAGATCCAGGACCAGCCCCGCGATCAGCGGTTCGTTCCGGCTCGAGCTCGCGTCGAGCGACAAGCGGTTCCAGACGGCGCGGACGGAGGAGTCGGCCTCCGCCTGCGGGACGCACGGGTTCTCGATGCTCAGCTCGATGGTCACCTGATACAGGGTAGGCGTGTGCGGCGACGCGGGGCGAGTCACGGCCGGATCGCCCGGGCCGAGCCACGCCTCGACGCCCCTCGCCGGGCCCGGCAGGATGGGGACATGATCCTCATCAACGTGCGCTTTGACGTGAAAGAAGAATTCGCCGACTCCTGGCTCGACATCACCCGGGAGTTCACCGAGGCCACCCGCGCCGAGGCGGGCAACCTGTGGTTCGACTGGTACCGCTCGCCGGAGTCCCCGAACACCTACCTGCTGTGCGAGGCGTTCCGCGAGGGTGACGCGCCGGTCGAGCACGTGAAGTCGGACCACTTCCAGCATTTCACGGGGTCAGCCGCCCAGTACCTCGAGCGCACGCCGCGCATCATCAACACCACGGCGGAGGGCGATCAGTGGGGCACGATGGGCGAGATCACCGTCGAGTGACCGCCGCCGGGTAGCCGTGCGCCCCGGCCTCACCGGCCCGCGAGATCGCGGACGCGGACGACGCCGGGGCGAGCGGCACCGCCGCCGGTGGATCAGATGGAGCTACCGAGGGCCGACTGCGCGAGCGCGAGCGGGTCGATCGGCCACCACTGGCCGTAGTCCAGCGCGTAGACGCGGTTGAGGTCGGACACCACGCCGCCGACGGTGACCTGCTGGCGGACCGGCAGCTGGTGGATCGTCGCGGCCGGGTTGAGCCGCCCGCCGGAGCCCCAGTCGTGCTGCCAGAAGTACTGCCCGAGGCCGATCTGGCGGCACCAGTCGATGGTCGGGGCGTTGGCGTACACCCCCAGCTTCATGCCGGACCCGTGCAGGTGGGCGCGCCAGCGCTCGAGGTACGGGCGGATCTGGTGGTCGAACTGCCACCGGGTGGGGTTGTCGTCGATCGCCACGTACATCGGCACGCCCGACGGACCGCCGGCGTCGCGGTGGATGCGGATGCCGATGGGCGCGTGGTGATCGCCGGCGCCGGCGCCGCCGTGCCAGTCCGCGGTCTCGGCGCGACCGTACTGGTAGCAGGAGACCATGTTGAGTCCGTGGGCCCGGAAGTCGTCCACCTCGCGACGCCGCAGCGGCTTGCCCGTCATCCAGGCCGAGTTAGGGCGCTGGTTGGAGCAGTACCGCACGGCGCCCATGTGGCCGGCCGCGCGGACCGACGCCGCCGACGGCGGACCGGAGGCGTAGTCGAGCAGCGTGCCGACCGGGACCCCGGCTCCCGCGCCCGGCAGGGCACCGATCTCGGCGGGGATGGAGGACTGCGCGCCCACCGCGGGGGTCAGGCCCGCGGCGATGGCGCCGGCCCCGGCCGCGCTGAGGCCTGCGCGACGGAGGAAGGATCGGCGGTCGAACGTCATGGAGGTACTCCGGCATCTCGAACGGTGAGGGAGGCGTGTGGCCTGTGGGACTCACGCACCCGACGAGTGTGTCACAAAGAGATCGCGGATGATATCCCCGCGTTACCACAGGAGAGCACCACCGCACGGCAGGCGCGGCTGGTTGACTGATCTTCATGACACGATCCCGCAGATGGTCCCCCGTCGACATCTCCGACCAGACCGGGCGGACGTTCGTGGTGACCGGCGCCAACGGGGGCATCGGGCTGGCCACCACGGCCGCGCTCACCGCCCGCGGTGCCCGGGTCGTGATGGCCTGCCGGAATCTCGAGAAGGCGGAAGCGGCACGCGCGACCCTGCCCGGGGTTTCGCGCGAGCGGGCGGAGGTGCGCCGACTCGACATGGCCGATCTGGACTCCGTCGACGAGTTCGCCGCAGCCATGCGGGCGGAGGCCGCGGCGCCCGACGCGGCGCCCGACGCGGCGCGGTCCGGTGCCGGCCGGGTCGACGTCCTCATCAACAACGCCGGCGTGATGAACATCCCGCACGCCCGCACGGCGCAGGGCCACGAGATGCAGTTCGGGGTCAACGTCCTCGGCCACCACGCGCTCACCCTGGGTCTCGAGCCGATCCTGACGGACCGCGTGGTGTGGCTGGGCTCGCTCGCGCATCTGATGGGGCGGATCGACACCGACGACCTCGGCATGGACGCTCGCGGCTACCGGCCGATGGCCGCGTACGCGAACTCCAAGCTGGCGTGCATCATGCTGGCCTACGAGTGGCAGCGACACCTCGAGCGGGCCGGCGGCGGCCTCCGCTCGGTCGCCGCGCACCCCGGCTACACCGCGACCGAACTCATCCGGCAGAGCGGCGACCCCGTCGCCGACCGGTTCTTCGCGCTCGGCAACTCCCTCACCTGGGCGGGCCTGTCGCCGGAGATGGGCGCACTGTCGGTGCTCTACGCCGCGACGGCCCCCGACGTGCCCGGCGGCGCGTTCGTCGGGCCGGACCGTCTCGGTGGCCTGCGCGGCCATCCGCATCTCACCCGGTCGAGCCGCCGTTCGCACGACCGGGCCACCGCCGCCGCGTTGTGGCTGCGGTGCACCGAGGCGGCGGCGTTCCGGTAGCCGGCGCGCGAGGGGCGACGACGGCGAGGTCGTCGCGCGCCCCGTGGTGACCGTGGTGGGCCGGGGCCCGGTGGGTCAGTTCAGCCCGGCGGCGGCCAGCCCGTCGCGCAGCTTCGCCTGATGCTCGGGCGGCCCCTGGAGGAGCGGCATGCGCAGTCGGTCCGAGCCGATGAGACCGGCCATCTTCAGCGCGGCCTTGACCTGGATGGCGCCCTGCGAGGTGTGCATGATCGCGTCCACCGCCGGGATGAGGCGCGTGTGGATCTCGCGGGCCCGCGGCAGGTCGCCCGCGTCGACGGCGTCGATCATGGCCCGGTAGTCGTCGCCGGCGACGTGGCCGACCACCGAGACGATCCCCGTGGCACCGAGCGCGAGGAACGCCAGGTTGAGCACGTCGTCACCCGAGTACCAGAGCAGGTCGGTCTCGGCCATGAGGCGGCTGGCCTCGAACAGGTCCCCCTTGGCGTCCTTGACCGCCCGCACGTGGGGGATCTCCGCGAGCCGACGGATGGTGTCGGTGGCCAGCGCGGTCCCGGTGCGCCCCGGGATGTCGTAGGCCATCACCGGGCGGTCGGCGGCCTCGGCGATCATCCGGAAGTGCTCGACGATCCCGTGCTGTGTGGGCTTGTTGTAGTACGGGGTCACCACGAGCAGGCTGTCCGCACCCCTCGCCACCATCTCGCGGGCCGCGCGCATGGAGTGCTCGGTGTCGTTGGTGCCGCATCCGGCCATGACCTGCACGCGGTCGCCGACCGCCTCGACGACCGCGGCGACGCTGTCGTAGTCCTCGTCGTCCGTGGTGGTGGCCGACTCGCCGGTGGTGCCGTTGACCAGCAGACCGTCGTGGCCGTGGTCGGCGAGATGGACCGCGAGTCGCTGCAGCGCGTCGAAGTCGATCGAGCCGTCGTCGTGCATGGGGGTCACCATCGCGGTGATGACCCGACCGAAGGGATTGTCCGACATGGGCACCAGACTAAGGCACACCTGTGACGCCGCGAGAGCCCGACGGGCCGTGGCGGACACGGCTAGGGTCGACACCACAGAAGCGACACCACGAACCACGACACCCGGAGGCGACCGTGACCGACTCGACCCGACCCGAGAACGACGCCCGCGTGCCCGACGAGTCGCCGGAGGAGCTCGGCAACACCGTCGATGGCTCCGGCGCCGGTGACGGGAGCACCACCCGCGGCACCGACGAGGAGGGCCGCGCCCCGGCGTCCCGGCCCTCGACCGCCGGCGACACCGGGCACGCCTCCGGCGACGAGGCCACCGGCGCGTCCGGAGAGAGCTCCGCCGACAGGGCCGAGCAGTCGAAGGTGTACCGGACCCCCGAGCAGCCGAATCACGCCGTCGGCGGCTCCGACGGCACGGCCGACGGTCAGTAGCCCGGTCGCCCGGTGACCGTCGCACTCCTCCTCACGCTGGCGCTGGTCCTGCTCATCGCAGCGAACGCGCTGTTCGTGGGGGTCGAGTTCGGGTTCCTCACAGTCAACCGGGACGACGTCCGCGCCGCCGGCTCGGAGGGCGATCGCGTCGCCGCGGCCCTGGACTCCTCGCTCTCGAAGACCTCGACGAACCTGTCGGGGGCCCAGCTCGGCATCACGGTCAGCAGCCTCGTGGCGGGATACCTCACGGGCCCTTCCGTCGGGGAACTGCTCACCGGCGCGTTGGGCCTGTCCGGAATGCCGGAGGCCGCTGCCCGCGGTATCGCGATGACGGCGGCCTTCGTCGTCGTCACCTTCCTCCAGATGGTCTTCGGCGAGCTCGTCCCCAAGAACTGGGCCATCGCCGCACCCATGCAGGTGGCGAGACTGGTCGTGCACCCGCAGCGCACCTTTATGACCGTGTTCGGGTGGCTGGTCACCGCCCTCAACGCCTCGGCCAACCAGGTGCTGCGTCTGCTCGGGTTCACCCCGACGGAGGAACCGGGTGATGCCCGCTCCCCCGAGGAGCTGCGCGCGTCGGCGGCGCGGTCGGGACGCGAGGGCGTGATGGACCCGCACACCGCCGAGCTCGTGACCCGGTCGATCTCGTTCGGCGAGCACCGGGCGGCCGACGCGATGGTGCCCAGGCCGCTGGTGACGTTCCTGCGCGACCACAGTGCGCAGGACCTGCTGGACACCGTCGCCGCGACCGGCCGGTCCCGCTTCCCCGTCCTCGGCGGGACCGTCGACGAGGTGGTGGGCGTCGTCCACTACCGCCAGGCGCTGGCCGTGGACCCCGATGAGCGGGACCGCACGCCGGTGCGCGAGATCGCCGCCGAGCCGACCGTGGTCTCGGAGATGATGACCCTCGATCCCCTGATGCGGCTGCTGCGGCAAACCGATCTGCAGATGGCGGTGGTCGTGGACGAGTTCGGCGGCACCGCGGGGATCGTCACGCTCGAGGACCTGGTGGAGGAGATCGTCGGCGAGATCGACGACGAGCAGGATCGCGCCTCCCGCACCCACGAGCGGATCGACGACGACACGGTCCTGGTCGGCGGAATGATGCGGCCCGACGAACTGGGCGCGATCCTGCGGCTGGAGGTCCCCCCGGCGGGCGCCGCGTCGACCCTGTCCGGGGTGCTGTCCGAATCGGCGGACCGCCTACCCGAGGTCGGTGACGAGGTCGAGCTGGAGGCCCACGACCACGAGCACCGCGACCGTGACGACCTGCCCACCCGGGCGCGCGTACGGCTGCGGGTCGAGACGGTGAGCGACTACCGGGCCGAGCGGCTCCGGGCCACCGTCCTGCGCGGCGAGCCCGACGAGTCCGCCGACGCGGACCAGCGCGGCGACGCGGGGACGGAGGAGTCCGATGAGTGACGGCGTCGCGATCCTGGTGCTCGCGGCCCTCCTGCTGGGCAACGGCTTCTTCGTGGCCGCCGAGTTCGCGATGGTCTCCGCGCGCCGCGACCACCTCGAGCCCCGCGCGGCCCGGGGCAGCATCCGCGCCCGCTGGTCGCTGCGCGGCATGGAAAACGTGTCGCTCTCGCTGGCCGCCACGCAGCTCGGGATCACCGCGTGCTCCCTCCTCATCGGCGCCGTCGGCGAGCCCGCCATCGCGCACCTCATCGAACGGCCACTGGAGTGGCTGGGGGTGTCGACCGGGTTCGCACACCCCATCGCGCTGGTGATCGCCCTGCTCATCGTCACGTTCCTGCACATGGTGCTCGGCGAGATGGTGCCCAAGAACATGGCGATCGCCCGGCCGGCCGCCGCCGCGCTGCTACTCGGTCCGGTCCTGCGGGTGTTCGTCCTGGTGTTCCTGCCCGCCATCTGGCTGATGAACAAGACCGCCGACCTCGTCGTGCGCCACGTCCTACGCGTCGAGCCGAAATCCGAGGTGGACACCACGGTCACGGTGGATCAGATGCGCGGGATGGTCGCGGCGTCAGGGGAGTCGGGCCTCCTGGACGAGGACGAGACCTCGCTCATCGCGGGCGCGCTGGAGTTCGACCACATCACCGCGGCGGACGTGCTCCGGCCCCTCGATGAGGTCGACGCGGTCGATGCGGACCTCACGACCGGCGAGGTGCAGCAGCTGTGCGTCCGCACCGGGCACTCGCGGTTCCCCGTTCTCCGCGACGGCCGGTACGTGGGGTACGTCCACGTCAAGGACGTCCTGGCCGACGACCCGTCCCGCCCGCTGCGCCCGGAGCGGATCCGCCGGCTCGGATCGGTGTCGCCCGACACGCCGCTGGACGACGTGCTGGCCGCCATGCAGCGGGCGCGGGCGCACCTGGCGATCGTCGACGGCAGCGGCGATGGCGCCGCGGGCGACGACCACGCGTCCGGCCCGTCGGGCTTAGTCGTGCTGGAGGACGTGCTCGCCCGACTCGTCGGCGAGGTCCGCGACGCCACCCCGCAGACCGATCAGACCCTGCCGGCCGCCCGCCAGAGCTCGTCCGGCCCCTAGCGGACCTTGTCCGGATTCGTGTCGAGCACGCGGCCGAGAGTGTTGTCCACGAGGATCTGCGTCACCCCGGCGTAGGTGGCCACACTCACTCGAACAGTGGCGATCAGCGCGTTCTGCAACATCCTCAACCCTCCGTCGGTCAGTGTGACACCCGTCACGATACCGGCTGGCATGGCCGCCGCGGGCGCATCCGCCACAAACTTGGACAGCCGTTCTGATGCGTGGTTCCGAAGGTTAACCATCCCGGGTTCGGGGTGCCACCGGACGGCCGCACTCGGCCGCACCGCCCGCACGGGCGTTATAGTTGATGCGTCAACCGCAGTGTGCGGCGCTCGCGCCGAGCCCGCCGCACCCCCGAGGAGGTCACCGTGTCCGTGCTCGTCCCCGGCGTCAGGATCCACCGCTCCCGAACGCGGTCCCGCGACCGCGGCGGCTGGCTGGACTCACGGCACTCGTTCTCCTTCGGCCGCTACCAGGACCCCATGAACACGCACTTCGGGCGACTGCTGGTCAACAACGACGACCGCATCGCGCCCGGCACCGGCTTCGACACCCACGGGCACCGCGACATGGAGATCGTCACGTGGGTGCTGTCCGGCTCGCTGGTCCACCAGGACTCCGAGGGCCACAGCGGCGTCATCTACCCGTGTCTCGCCCAGCGGATGAGCGCGGGCTCGGGGATCCTGCACTCCGAACGCAACGACGGCTGGCGCGGCGGCTCGCTCCGCACCGACATCCCGGCCGAACCGGTCCACCTCGTCCAGATGTGGGTCGTCCCGGGCACGACCGGTGAGCAGCCCGGGTACGAACAGCTGGAGATCGACCCACGCGAGCTGGAGAACAAGCTCGTCGTCGTCGCCGGAGGCCTACCCACCCACGCGGAGCGCGCCGCCATCCGGATCCGCAACCGCGCGTCCGCGCTCCACGCCGCCCGGCTCACACCCGGACGCACCGTCGAGCTCCCCGACGCGCCCTACCTCCACCTCTACGTCCCGATCGGGTCGGCCACCCTGGAAGGCGAGGGCGCCCTGGAGGCCGGCGACGCCGCGCGCATGACCGCCACGGGCGGACGACGCGTCACCGCCGGCGCCCAGGGCGCCGAGATCCTCGTCTGGGAGATGCACGCCGGCATGACCATGCTCGACGTGCGCGGACACTAGCCCTTGCCGCTGGACGTCTCCTCCTCGCCGGCGACCGACGGGGCTCCGTCATCCTGCTCGCCGTCCGGGATGTGATAGAGCGGGTGGACCGGCTCCGGTGAGGGCGCCTCCTCGTGCTTCTCGAGCGCCTCGGGCGAGTAGGTCCTCCGCCACTGCCGCGTGATGGTGGGCGGCCGCTCCCCCATGTCGTTGCTGATGCCCCGCACCAGGCTGTACATCATCACGAAGCCGAAGACGAAGAACGGCAGTCCGATGACCGTGATGACCTCCTGCAACGCGGTGAGGCCGCCCTCGCCCGTGCCGGCGAGGATCGTGGCGCCCACGGCACCCATGAGCACGCCCCAGATGACGCGCTGGTGGGTCGGCGAGGTCTGTACGTCGTCGTCCTTGCCGGAGGCGATCATGTCCACGACCATCGACGCCGAGTCGACCGACGTGGTGAAGAAGATGACGACGAGGACCACCGCGAGCCCGGAGAGGAATGTCGCCAGCGGGTAGTTCGAGAGGAACGCGAAGAGCGCACCCGGAATGTCGCCCTCCTCGACCACCGCTTCCGCGAGACCGCCCGTGCCGAACATCTCGATATGGAACGACGCCATACCGAAGATCCCGAACCACAGGACCGAGAAGCCCACCGGCAGGCCGAGGACGCCGAAGACGAACTGACGGATCGTGCGGCCCCGGCTGATGCGGGCGATGAAGATGCCCACGAACGGCGACCACGTGATGGTCCACGCCCAGTAGAAGACGGTCCAGGTGTTCTGCCACGACGCCAGGTCATCGGAGGCCGGGAAGACGTTGTTCCACAGCGCGAGCTCCGGCAGGTTCGACAGATAGATGCCCAGAGACTCGACCGTCCCCTTGAGCAGGAACAGGGTTGGGCCCGTGGCGAGGATGAACAGCAGTAGGGCGATCGCCATGGCGATGTTGAAGTTGGACAGCCGCTTGATGCCCCTCTCAAGGCCGAGGGCGACCGAGATGCAGGCGACCGTGGTGACGACCACGATGATGAGCACCTGCACCACCGACGACATGGCGATGCCGAACAACTCGTTCAGGCCCGCGTTGATCTGCAGCGTGCCCAGCCCGACGGAGGTCGCGACGCCGAACACGGTGCCGACCAAGGCGACCACGTCGATGGTCTTACCGAGCGGGCCGAACACCTTGTCGCCGAGGATCGGGGCGAAGATCGAGCTCACCCGCGGCGGCATCTTGCGCTTGTAGATGAAGTAGGCGAACGCCAACGCCGGCAGCGCGAAGATCGTCCAGGTATGCAGGCCGAAGTGGTAGAGCGTGAACGCCATCGCCTCACTCGCAGCGTTCGGCGTGCCCGGCTCGACGTCCCCGCGGGGCGGGGTGGCGAAGTGGGATATGGGCTCGGCCACGCCCCAGAACATGAGGATCGTGCCGATGCCGGCGGCGAACAGCATGCCGAACCACGCCGCGTTGGAGTGTTCGGGCATCTCGCCGTCCCCTCCGAGCCGCACGTGCCCGAACCGACTGAGCGCGATCCAGACGAGGAAACCCAGGAAGGCGGTGACGCCGAAGATGTAGAACCAACCGAGGTTGGTCATGATCCAGCCCGATGCGGTGCCGAAGACACTGCCCACCCAGTCGCCGAAGAAGAAGGTGATGACGACGAAGGCGATGATCACCCCGACAGTCGAGAAGAACACCCCCGGGTCGGTCTTGAGCCTCAGTGCTCGCAGTATCCGTTCGGACATGGTCTCTCCCGTCGTCTCGGCCCCTTCAGAGCACCGCTGCCGGATCGAGTGGCTCAGTCAGAGTTCACAAGTCAGTACGCGAAGTTGTGTACCACGAAAACTTTGCCGTTGCCGGAGTAGGCGATACCCATGCCCGCCGAACGGTAGCCCGGGTCGAGGAGGTTCTCGTTGTGACCGGGCGAGTTCTTCCACAGATCGACCAGGCAGATCGCCCCACAATGGGTGCCCGCCGCGACGATGTTCTCCCCGTGGCCGCGGTCGATCAGCCCTGTGTTGTGCATCACTTCGTCGCGGGCGGCGAGGCGGTCTGCCCACGCCTGGGCCGCCCGGTCGAGATCGGCGTTGGGCGCCAGGGCCCCGCGGCCGTGGGCGACGCGGTAGGCGTCGATCTCGCGGATGATCCCCTCGCGCAGTCCGCCGGAGACCCCGAAGGCGGCGACATCCCCATAGGCCATCTCACTGGAGCCGACCGCCGCCCACGCCTCCGGCGGCAGGGCGGCGCGCACCTGCGAGACGATCCCCTCCACCTGGGGCGCGAGGTGCGCCGGGATCAGGTGCTGCGGGATGAAGGACGGCAGGGTCTGGGCGGAAGCCGTGGCCGCCCCGCCGCCCAGGAGGGTGGCGGAGGTGATGGCGATCGTCGCGAGTGACGCGGTGAGCCTGGTGCGCATGATGGTGATAATGCCGCTTCGGTGCGCCTGACGCGAACCGTTTGACCGAGCAGGTAACGAGCCGGACTCGGCACCGCGTTACCGCTGTGACCAGCGGCTATCACTGTTGCAGATGTGACAAGAGTGGCCGCACTCTGCGGACGGACAGCCAACTCGTTCGCCGTCCGGGCGGGACGTCTCGGCGGACTAGTCGAGCCTCTCGCGGACCAACTGGAGGAACTCGGCCCCGTAGGCGAGATGGGTCTGCAGATCGCGGTAGCGCGCCTCCGCCTCGGCGTGGATCTCCTCGACGGTCGCCCGCGCCGCGCGCCTCTCCTCCGACCCCGACTCCCCCGCCTGTGGGCGCCGGCCCGCGGCGAGCACGTCCGTGGCCTGCAGGAACTGCTTCATGCGCTCGAGAGAAAAGCCGAGGGGCTTCATCCGCCGCACCAGCAGGAGGCGCTCGACGTCGTCATCCGTGTAGAGCCGGAACCCGCCCGCGGTATGGCCGGAAGGGACGACCAGTCCGAGCTCGTCGTAGTGACGCAGAGTCCGGATCGACAGACCGGTGGCCTCGGCGACCTCGCCGATCTTCCGTACCGCGCCCTCCGACATGCTCCTCCTTGTGGGATTGCTCACAGCGGTCGCCGAAGATTCGCCGCATCGTCAAACCTACCGTTACGGTACCTTCAGAATCTCCCGTTACGGGAGAGTGTGTCACATCCCTCCTCGGTTAGGACAATCCCCATGTCGGCTCCCGCCACCACGCCCGGGGCCTCCTCCCCGGCGCCCGCCGGTGACGATGACGGTGTGGCGCCGGTCGGCGTCGTGGCCTCCTTCCGGTACGCCTTCTCCTCCGTGCGGCGGCTGCGGACCGAGGTGCTGGCCGGTCTGGTCGTCGCGCTCGCCCTGATCCCCGAGGCGATCTCGTTCTCGATCCTCGCCGGCGTTGATCCGCGCGTCGGGCTGTTCGCCTCGTTCACCATGGCCGTGACGATCGCCTTCACCGGCGGACGTCCCGCGATGATCTCGGCGGCGACCGGAGCGATCGCCCTCGTCGTGGCCCCGGTCGCCCGCGACCACGGGATGGACTACCTCGTCGCCACCGTGCTGCTCGCCGGTGTCTTCCAGGTGGTGCTGAGCCTGATCGGGGTGGGCAAGCTCATGCGCTTCATCCCCCGCAGCGTGATGATCGGCTTCGTCAACGCGCTCGCGATCCTCATCTTCGCCGCCCAGATCCCCCACCTGCTGGGCGTTCCGTGGCTCGTCTACCCGATGGTCGCGGCCGGCATCGCGATCATGGTGTTCTTCCCCCGACTGACCACCGCGGTGCCGGCCCCGCTGATCGCGATCATCGCGATCACCGCCGTCGTCCTGCTCTTCGGCTGGTCGATGCCGAACGTCGGCGACCAGGGCGAGCTGCCCTCCTCCCTGCCGGCGCTGTTCTTCCCCGACGTCCCGTGGACGCTGGAGACGCTGCAGATCATCGCCCCTTACGCGCTGGCCACCGCCCTCGTGGGCCTCATGGAATCCCTCATGACGGCCAAGCTCGTCGACGACATCACCGAGGTGCGCACCGACAAGACCCGCGAGGGCTGGGGCCAGGGCGTGGCGAATCTCGTCACCGGGTTCTTCGGTGGCATGGGCGGCTGCGCGATGATCGGCCAGACGATGATCAACGTCAAGCAGTCCGGCGCCCGCACCCGGCTGTCGACCCTCCTGGCAGGCGTCTTCCTGCTCATCCTCGTGGTGGCGCTGGGCGACATCGTCGGGCTGATCCCCATGGCCGCCCTCGTCGCCGTGATGATCATGGTGTCGGTGGCCACCCTGGACTGGCATTCGATCCACCCGCGCACGCTGCGCCTGATGCCGCTGAGCGAGACGGTCGTCATGGCCGTCACCGTGGTCGCCACGGTGATCACCGAGAACCTCGCCATCGGCGTGGTTCTCGGTGTCCTCACCGCGATGATGATGTTCGCCCGGCGCGTGGCCCACATGACGAGCCTGGAGAAGGTCTCCGAGCGCGACGTCGACGACGACGGCACCATCGACATCCGTACCTACCGGGTGCGCGGCGAGCTGTTCTGGGCGTCCAGCAACGACCTCGTGTACCAGTTCGACTACTCCGGCGACCCCGAGCACGTGGTGATCGACCTCACCGAGGCCGACATCTGGGACGCCTCCACTGTCGCCACCCTGGACGCGATCACCCACAAGTACGCGGCCAAGGGCAAGACCGTGGAGATCATCGGACTGGACGGCGCCAGTCAGGATCGTCTGGAGAAACTGTCCGGCAATCTCGGCGAAGGACACTGAGGCGCCCGCGCCGGGGGCCGGCCGGCCCCTCAGCCGATCGGCGCGGGCGCCTGGAACTCGGCCTCGAACTTCTCGTAGGAGAACGTGCCGAGCGCGCGGGCCCGGTCCAGCCCGAGCTCGCGGACGGCCTCGGCGAACCGGGCCACGTCGCCGCCGGCGTCGTCGGCTCCGGGCGCGATCGTCACGCGCGCCCCGCTGAGCGGACGCATCCGCCCGCCGGTCGCCGTGGCCTGGGCCCGGACGAGGACGGGTGCTCCGTCGAGGACCTGGACGCAGTTCATGGCGAGCGACTGACGGCCGGGGATCGGCAGGCCTACGCGCGTGTCCAGCCGGAGTTCGACGCCTCCCGCTCCGGCCGAGCCCACCGCGCCCAGACGTGCGTCGTCGAGGGCGCCTCCGGCGGTGCCGACCATGTCGCCCTTCCACTTGGGGAAGCCCCACAGTTCGTTGCCCGCCGCCAGGGTGAAATCCTGGTCGACCGGCAGCTCGTGGATGTGCACCAGCGTCCCCGCGCCGGGCACGGCGAGCTGGAACGCCAGGCCGATCTCGTGATAGGCGCCGAGGACGTTGCCCGGAACGTCGTGGTAGCGGACGTGGATCATGATCGCCGGGGTGCGCCCGCCGGGCAGCGAGACCGGCTCGGCACCCGCGGTCTCGATCACGGCGGACTGCCGCCCGCCGGCGATGAGCCTGCGCACGACGGCGGATCGTGCAAGGAAGGCCGCCCCGGAGACCGAAGCGGACACGACGGGAACCGGGAACGTGATCTCACGTCCGGCGACGACGCGTGATGTGGGAGAGGTCATAGGCCGACGGTAGCGGTCCCGGCGTCCGGAATCAGCCCCTTGGCAGGCTAACTACTCGGCGCTGAGCCCTGACCTCAGCCCGTCGGCCCCGTCATGTCCTGCCCCGGCTGCGCCACGACGTTCTTGGTCGAGCGTCCCTTGTACTGCGGGCGCAGGAGGTTGGCCGGGGACAGGATGTCGTCGAGCTCCTCCGCGGACAGCAGGCCCATCTCCAGCACGACCTCGCGCACCCCGCGGCCGGAGCGGGCGCACTCGCGGCCCACGATGTCGCCGTTGTGGTGGCCGATGATCGGGTTGAGGTAGGTGACGATCCCGATCGAGTTCATCACGTTGGCCCGGCAGATCTCGGCGTTGGCGGTGATCCCGCGGACGCACTTCTCGGTGAGCGTCTCCATGGCGTTGGTGAGCAGGGAGATGGACTCGAACATGGCCTGGGCGATCACGGGCTCCATGACGTTGAGCTGGAGCTGCCCGGCCTCGGCGGCCATGGTGACGGTCATGTCGTTGCCGATCACCTTGAAGCACACCTGGTTGACGACCTCGGGGATGACCGGATTGACCTTGGCGGGCATGATCGACGACCCCGCCTGGAGTTCGGGCAGGTTGATCTCGTTGAGCCCGGCGCGCGGCCCGGAGGACAGCAGCCGCAGGTCGTTGCAGATCTTCGACAGCTTGACCGCGGTCCGCTTGAGGGCGGCGTGGACGTTGACGTAGTCGCCGGTGTCGCTGGTGGCCTCGATGAGGTTCATCGCGCCGGTGACCGGGAGGCCGGTGACGGCGCGCAGGTGGTTGATGACGGCGCGGCGGTAGTCGGGCGGGGTGTTGACGCCGGTGCCGATCGCGGTGGCGCCGAGGTTGACGTCGAGCAGCATGCGGGCGGCGGACCCGAGGACGTGGAGTTCCTCGTCGAGGTTGACGGCGAACCCGCCGAACTCCTGGCCCAGCGACATGGGCACGGCGTCCTGGAGCTGGGTGCGGCCCATCTTGAGGACCTCGCGGAACTCCTCGGACTTGTCGTAGCAGGCCTCCCGCAGCGCGACGAGCGCCGGTTCGAGCCGCTCGAGCGCGTGCCACAGGGCGATGCGGAACCCGGTGGGATAGGCGTCGTTGGTGGACTGGGACCTGTTGACGTCGTCGTTGGGGCTGACGATGTCGTAGGAGCCCTTGGGATGGCCGAGCCGCTCGAGCGCGAGGTTGGCCACCACCTCGTTGGTGTTCATGTTGACCGAGGTGCCGGCGCCGCCCTGGTACACGCAGGAGGGGAACTGGTCCATGCAGCGCCCGTCGGTGAGGATTTCGTCGCACGCCCCGATGATCGCGTCCGCCACCGTCTCGTCGAGGACGCCCATCTCCAGGTTGGCCAGGGCGGCGGCCTTCTTCACCATGACCATGCCGCGCACGAAGTCGGGGATGTCGCTGACGGTGGTGGGTGCGATGGGGAAGTTCTCGACGGCCCGGACCGTGTGGATGCCGTAATACGCGTCCGCCGGGACCTCCTTGGTGCCGAGCAGGTCTTGTTCCACACGGGTCCGGGTCATTCGTCCTCCGCCTCTCGGGTCGACTCCGGCCCACCCTAACCGCGGGACACCGGGCCTCGTTGCGATCCGCGGGCGGCGACCCCGTGAGCCTGCCTAGTCTGGGGGCATGTCGCGCACGACGACCATCCGCGGCGCCCGGGCCCTGTCCTCGGCGCGGGACGTGCTGCGCCGCCTGTATCCGTCGGACGGGCTGCTCGGCAGCATCGTCGACCGGCGAGATGTGCCGCTGCCCCGGGGGACGTGGGCGATCTTCGGGGTGGCGTTCGTAGGGTTCGCGACGCCGGTGATCGGATTCGTCGAGCTGGCCGAGCGCATCCGCAGCGGCGCCAAGCTGCCCTTCGACCAGCCGGTGATGATGTGGCTCCAGCGCAGGCATTCGCCCCGCAACACGCGGATCGCCCGGGCCGTGACCGAGCTCGGCGGTGTCACGGCGGTGCCGTTGTTCGCGTTGGCGACGTCGGCCTACCTGGTGTCGGTGCGGGGCAGCCGCCGCCCGGCCGCGCTGCTCACGGTGTCGCTGGTGGGGTCGACGATCATCAACTCGGTGCTCAAGGCCCTGTACCGCCGCGCCCGGCCGACGTTCTTCCCGCACATCGTGCAGGAGGAGAGCTTCTCGTTCCCCAGCGGTCACGCCATGGCCAGCGCCGCGCTGGCGGGGTGCACGTGTGTCCTGGCGTGGCCGACGCGGTGGCGGGCCGCGGTGATCGCCGGGTCGGCGGTGTACGTGCCGACCATCGGCGGCACCCGGATGTATCTGGGGGTGCACTTCCCCAGCGACATCCTGGCGGGATGGTGCGTGAGCCTGGCGTGGGTGGGTGAGGTGGCGACCATCATGTGGCTGATGGACCGCCTCGATGACGCGCCGACGCCGATGATCCGCCGGAGGGAGACGGTATGACGACGACGAGGCGCGCACGGACAGAGCTGAGCCACGGCGACATCACGCGCATGGACGTGGACGCGGTGGTCAACGCGGCCAACAGTTCGCTGCTCGGGGGCGGCGGGGTGGACGGGGCGATCCACCGCGCGGGCGGGCCGACCATCCTGGCGGAGTGTCGCGACCTGGGGTCCGGCCCGTTGCCCGACGGGCTGCCGACCGGTCAGGCCGTCGCGACCGGTGCCGGCGACCTGCCCGCACGCTGGGTGATCCACACCGTCGGGCCGATCCACGGCCGCGATCCGGACGGGGACCGGCTGCTCGCCGACTGTTACCGCAACTCGCTCGCGGTGGCCGACGAGCTCGGCGCGCGGACGGTGGCGTTCCCGCTCATCTCCGCGGGGGCCTACGGGTGGCCGCGCGAGGACGCGATCCGCACCGCGCTGGCCACGCTGGCCGCCACCGACACCGGGGTCGAGACCGCCACGCTCGTGCTCTTCGACGCCGACGCCCTGCGCCTGGCCGAGGAGTGCCGCGCCGACATGCTCGGCGACTGAGGTCTCCCCGCCACGCCCGCCCGGGGCTTTCAGGCCGCCCGGCCGCCCGGCCCGATCCGACCAACTCCAGCCGGCCCGATCCGACCAGCTCCAGCCGCCCGGCCCGGTCCGACCAGCTCCAGGCGAAATTCGCTACTCTCCCTCCGGGTTCGCTACCGGTGTAGCAGTAGCGGATGCCGAGACGGAGTAGCGAATTCGGGGGCGTGGATGGTGGCGGACGCAGGTGGGACACGAATCGTCGAGGGCGCACGGGAGGCGGCGAGCGCTCCCGGCCCGGGCGTGGCCCCTGCGGCCGTGCTGACAGAGGTCTTCGCGCCGTGGGTGGTGCTCACGGTCGGGTCGGTACACCTGGGCCGGCGAGTGGGGTCGACCCGATGGGGCGTGGCGACGGCGGCCGGGTTGGGCGTGGTGCCGCAGGCGGCGATCACGTGGCGGGTCCGGCGCAAGGCGCTCTCCGACCACCACGTCACCCGCCGAGAGGACCGGCCGCTGGTGATCGCCGGGATCGCCGTGTCGGTGGCGACCCTGTTGGCGGCCCAGCAGCGCCGCGGCGCGCCGGACGAGCTGCGCCGGATGACGCGGGCCGCGCTCGTGGCGTTGGGCGTCGCCGGGTCCGCGACCCTCAAGGTGAAGGTGTCGTTCCACACGGCGGTGCTGAGCGGGGTGATCGCGGTGCTCGCCCACGAGCTCTCGCCTCGTTACTGGCGACTGCTGGCGCTGGTGCCGCCGGTGGCGTGGGCGCGCGTGCGGATCAGTCACCACACGCCGGTCGAGACGGCCGCGGGCGCGGCGATCGGCCTGGCCTGCGGCTACCTCGGTGGCGGCCGGGGCGTCCTGACCCCCGGCCGCCGCTCACGAGCTGTGACGGACGCCGCCGATCAGATGCGGTCGACCAGCAGCTTGGCGAACGCGGCCGGGTCGGACAGCGTGCCACCCTCGGCGAGGACTGCGGCACCCGAGATGAGCCGCGCGGTGTCCTTGAGCTCGGGCGCCGAGGGATCCTCGGCGTGCCGGGCGCGCAGGCGCTCGACCAGCGGGTGCGTGGGGTTGAGCTCGAGGATCCGCTTGCTCACCGGCAGCTCCATGCCCGAGGCGCGGTACATGGCCTCCAGCTGCGGGGTCATGTCGAACTCGTCACCGACCATGCACGCCGCCGACTCGGTGAGGCGGTGCGACAGGCGCACCTGCTTGACCTCGTCGGACAGCTCCTCGCCCAGCCAGGTGAGCAGGTCGGCGTACTCGGCGGCGTCGGGCTCGTCCTTGCCCTCCTCCACCTCCCCGCCGATGCCGGACAGGTCCACGTCGCCCTTGGCCACGGACCGCAGCCGCTTGCCGTCGACCTCGCCGACCGCATCCACCCACACCTCGTCGACCGGGTCGGTGAGGATGAGGACCTCGACGCCACGGGCACGGAACGCCTCCAGGTGCGGGGAGTTCTCCACCGCCGCGCGGGACGTGCCGGTGAGGTAGTAGATCTCCTCCTGCCCGTCCGCCATGCGGGAGATGTAGTCGGCGATGGTGGTGCCCACCTCGTCGTCGTCCCCGGTCTTCTCGCCCTCGCCCTTCGGCGCCTTCTCCGACGCGGTGGCGGGCCGGGTCGACGCGAAGGTGCTCACGGCGAGCAGCTGCTCGCGGGCGTCGACATCGGAGATCAGGCCCTCCTTGAGGACCGCGCCGAAGTTGGCCCAGAAGCTGCGGAACTCCTCCGGCCGGTCGTTGCGGAGCTGCTCGATGGTCTGCAGCACCCGCTTGACCAGACGCTTGCGGATCGCCCGGATCTGACGGTCCTGCTGCAGGATCTCGCGCGAGACGTTGAGCGACAGGTCCTGGGCGTCGACGATGCCCTTGACGAAGCGGAGGAACGGCGGGACCAGCTCCTCGCAGTCGTCCATGATGAACACCCGGCGGACGTACAGCTGCACGCCGCGCTTGGTGTCCGGGGAGAACAGGTCGAACGGCACCTGCGTGGGCAGGAACAGCAGCGCCTGGTACTCGAACGTCCCCTCGGCTTTGAGAGTGATGGTCTCCAGCGGCTCGTCCCACGCGTGCGAGATGTGGCGGTAGAACTCGGCGTACTCCTCGTCGGTGACCTCCGACTTCGGCCGGGTCCACAGCGCCTTCTGCGAGTTCAGGGTGACGGTCTCGGTGATGGTGCCGCCGGCCGGGGCGTCGCCGGACTCCCCGTCAGCCGCGCCCTCCTCGTCTCCCGGCGCCGGGCGCTCGACGTCCATCCGGATGGGCCACGCGATGAAGTCCGAGTAGGTACGCACCACCCGGCGGAGCGTGTGCTCCTCGGCGTAGTCCGGGAGGGCCGCGTCCCCACCGGCGGGCTTGAGCTGCAGGATGACCGACGTGCCCTGCGGGGCGTCCGGCGCCTCCTCGATCGTGTACGTGTCCTCGCCACTCGAGGCCCAGCGGGTGCCCGTGCTCTCGCCGGCCTTGCGGGTCACGAGCGTGACCGTGTCGGCGACCATGAACGTCGAGTAGAAGCCGATGCCGAACTGGCCGATGAGGTCCGCGGTGGCCTGCTCGGAGACCTCGCCGGACTCCTGGGCGGCCCGCGCTGCGGCGAGCGCCTCGCGCATCTGACCGGTGCCCGACCTGGCGAGCGTGCCGATGAGGTCGACCACCTCGTCGCGGGACATGCCGATACCGTTGTCTCGGATCGTCAGCGTGCGCGCCGCCGCGTCCGGGACCAGCTCGATGTGCAGGTCCGAGGTGTCCACCCCGAGCGAGGAATCCTGCAGCGCGGCCAGGCGGAGCTTGTCCAGCGCGTCGGAGGAGTTGGAGATGACCTCGCGAAGGAAGGTGTCCGGATTCGAGTAGATCGAGTGGATCATCAGATCCAGCAGCTGCCGGGTCTCGGCCTGGAACTCCCGGGTCTCGGCGGCACCGGAGGTCTGCGGGCTCATGTCGGGTATCGGTCCTTTCTCGTCACGTCGCACGGGGGCGAGAGGCGGGTGCGCTCACCACATGCACTCTGTTCTCGCCGTCAGGACCAACCTAGTGTGGAGCTCTGACATTCCCCGAGATGAGGTGCCGCCCGTGACCCCGTCGCCACTGCCCCCGGAGGACCTCGACGTCCTCGACCGGTCGACGAAGGTGTTCGCGCGCGCGCTCACCTCGCCGCTGGACGGCGACTGCGAGGCCTGCCCCGGCTGGTCCCGGCGCGACCTCGCCAACCACGTCCTGGGCGGCGGGCTGCGGTACGCCGCCTACTTCCCGCGACTTCCGGAATCGGAGATCGGCTGGACCCGCACCGCCGACCACGCCGGCGACACGCCGGTCCCCGCCCTGTACCGCACCTCCGCCGGCCTGCGTAAGGAACTGGCCCGGGCCCGCGACGCGGACGCCCCCGTCCAGCACCGGCTGGCCGAGATCCCCGTCCGCGACCTCCTCGCGCTGCGTGTGTTCGAACTGCTCATCCACGCCCACGACCTCGACCCGGCCTCGTGGGAGTCGGAGGACACCGAGGAGCTCGCCGCGTGGACCCTGGCCCACGCGCGGGACGTGGTCGAGCTGATGCGGTCCTTCGACGTGCTCGCCGACGCGGTCCCGGTCCCGATCGGAGCCGATGCCCGCACCCGGCTCCTCGCGCTGTCCGGTCGCCAGGATCACGCCGACTCGATTTAACGTGACTCAGCCCACATCCACGGTCTAGCGTTATCGCTACCGGGCGGCACCGACAGGCGGACGCCCACGATGAGAGGCCGCGGCAGATGTCCATGACCTGCGCCCCGTACATCTCCTTCCCGGGCAACGCCTCGGAGGCGTTCCCGTACTACCACGAGCTCTTCGGCGGGGAGCTGAGCCTGATGACCTACGACCAGTTCCCGTCGACGGACGACTTCCCGTTCGACCCGCCGCACGGCTCGGTCGCCCACGCGACCCTCGCGGCGCCTGGGATCACCCTCACCGGCGGCGACGCCATGGGCGAGTCCCTGCCGCAGCTGCGAAACGACGTCTACTCGTTCCTGCTCGGATTCGACACCGAGGACGAGGCCCGCGCCTTCCTCGCCAAGGTCACCGACAGCGGCGGTCAGATGGCGATGCCGTTCGAGGTCGCGCCGTGGGGCGACCGGTACGGGCAGGTCCACGACCGGTTCGGCATCCGCTGGGACGTCGTGGTCCCCGGCACCGGCGGGTAGCCGGCGGCCGCGGCGGAACCGGCGTCCCGCTGCCGATCGCCGTCGAGCCTGATGGAAGACACCCGTATCCATCGCCGGTGCTTGTTACGGTGCACGTATGGAGATCTCTGGAGCAAGTGCCATCGTCACGGGCGGCGCATCGGGAATCGGCGCCGCCGTCGTCCGTCAACTCGCCGCCAAGGGCGCCAAGGTCGTCGTCGCCGACCTCAACGCCGAGAAGGGTGAGTCCCTGGCGAACGAGGTCGGCGGCACGTTCGTCGCCGTCGACGTGACCAAGACCGAGGACAACGAGAAGGCCGTCGCCGCCGCGCTCGAGCTGGGCCCGCTGCGCTACCTCGTCAACTCCGCCGGCATCGGGTGGGCGCAGCGCACGATCGGTCGCGACGGCGAGTACTCGTCGGCCTTCGACCTGAACTCGTTCCGCAAGGTCATCGACATCAATCTCATCGGCTCGTTCGACATGCTGCGCCTGGCCGCCACCAAGATGAGCACCCAGGAGGCCGACGAGGACGGCCAGCGGGGCGCGATCGTCAACATGGCCTCCGTCGCGGCGTTCGACGGCCAGATCGGCCAGGCCGCGTACTCCGCGTCCAAGGGCGGCATCGTCGGCCTGACCCTCCCGGTCGCCCGCGACCTCTCGGCCGCCGGCATTCGCCTCAACACCGTGGCGCCGGGCCTCATCGACACCCCGATCTACGGCGAGGGCCCGGAGTCGGAGGCGTTCAAGGCCAAGCTCGGCGAGAGCGTCCTGCACCCCAAGCGCCTCGGCTCGGGCGACGAGCTGGCGTCCATGGTCATGGAGCTGCTCACCAACCCGTACATGAACGCCGAGACCATCCGCGTCGACGGTGGCATCCGGATGCCACCGAAGTGACCTGACCGGTCGACACACGACGAGAGGGGCCCCGCCGGATCGGATCCGGCGGGGCCCCTCTCTCAGGCCCGGGCCGGCGGGCGGAACAGGAAGTGGCGCGGCGGGTCAGGCCCTGGCCCGGCGCTTCTTCATCCGGCCCTCGAGGTACACGGCGAACCTGGTCAGCGTGTAGTTGATGACGATGAACAGGATGCCCGCCACGATGTAGGCGGGGACCGTGTTGGCGTACGCCGAGCCGAGGGTCTTGGACCAGTTGAGCAACTCGAGGTAGGTGATGCCGTAGCCCAGGGCGGAGTCCTTGAGGACGACGACGAGTTGGCCGACGAGCGCCGGGAGCATCGCCGTGAGGGCCTGGGGGAGCTGGATCGACCGCAGCACCTGCCCGGAGGTGAGGCCCACCGACAGTCCCGCCTCGGACTGCCCCTTGGGCAGACCGTGGACACCGGAGCGGACGAGCTCGGCGATGACGGCACCGTTGTAGAGCGTGAGGGCGGTGACGACGGCGGCGAGCGGCGCGTGCTGGTTGGGCACGAGGTTCGACGTGGCGAAGTAGCCGAAGTAGGCGAACACCATCATCAGCAGGACCGGCACGGCGCGGAAGAACTCGACGATCACACTGCAGAACCACCGCAGGGGGGCGAACGGTGAGAGGCGGCCCATGCCGAACAGCAGGCCGAACACCACCGCGAGGACGATCGAGATCCCGGCCGCGGTGAACGTGCCCTTGAGGCCCGGGATGAGGTACGACGTCCACACGTCGGGGTCGGTGACGAAGGGTTCCCACATGAAGGCCTTGAGCTGGCCGGCCTTCTGGAACTGCAGGTAGACGACGTAGGCGATGCCGATCACGAGGATCGCGCCCACCGCCGTGAGGATGCGGTGCCGCAGCCTGGCCCTGGGGCCGGGCGCGTCGAACAGGACGGCCTGGGTGCTCATCGCTTCACCGCCAGCTTCCGGGAGAGGGAGGTGGTCCACAGCCCGATCGGGAGGGTGAGGACCACGAAGACCATCGCGAAGAAGAAGAACGTCGGCAGGCTCGCACCCTCGTTCTCGGTGATCACCTGCAGCAGTCCCGCCGAGTCGCCGACACCGATCACGGCCGCGACGGTGGAGTTCTTGATGAGCGCGATGATGACCGAGCCCAGCGGGGCGATCGCGCCGCGGAACGCCTGCGGGAGGATCACCTCGCGCAGGGACTGGCCGAAGCCCAGTCCGATCGATCGGGCCGCCTCGGCCTGCCCCACCGGCACGGTGTTGACTCCGGAGCGCAGGGCCTCGCAGATGTAGGCCGCGTGGTAGACGGCCAGCATGATCGCCGCCCACCAGAACGCGTTGCGCGCGAAGTCGTCGGAGACCGACAGCTGGAGGATGAAGGACAGGCCCAGGATGCTGAAGACCATCAGCAGCGTCAGCGGCAGGTTCCGGAACGTGTTGACGTACGAGGTCCCCAGGCCGCGCAGCACCGCCACCGGGGACACGCGCAGGACGGCCACGATCGTTCCCAGGATCAGGGCGCCGATGCTGCCCAGGATCGAGAGCTGGATGGTCACCCAGACCGCACCGAGGACGTCATAGTCGGCGAAGATGTCGCCCATGGTCCACCTTCCGTGATGGGGTGCCGGCCCTCCGCGCCGTCGCCCGGGTGGGCGGCAGGCGCGGAGGTGGCGGGGCCGGCCGGGTCGTGTGTCGACCCGGCCGGCGAGGGACGGTTCAGATCAGGCGCAGGCGTCCGGCTCGGGCGGGTTGCCCTCGCCCGGGGTGAAGCCGGCGGCGCCGAGGTTCTCCTCGACCGCGGTGTCCCAGCTGCCGTCCGAGATCATCTCGCGGATGGCCTCGTTGATCTGCTCGCACTTCTCCGTGTCGCCCTTAGCGATGCCCACGCCGTAGCGCTCCTCGGTGAACGGCGCGCCGACCACCTCGAGCTGACCCTGGTACTGGTCCTGGGAGGCGTAGCCCGCGAGGATCGTGTCGTCCGTGGTCAGGGCGTCGACCGCGTTGGACACCAGCGCGGAGACGCACTCGGAGTAGGTGCCGAACTCCTGCAGGTTCACGCCCGGCACCTGCTCCTTGACGGTCTGCGCCGAGGTGGAGCCGGTGACCGAGCACAGGCGCTTGCCGTCGAGGGAGTCCGGGCCGGTGATCGAGTCGTCGTCGCTGCGGACCAGCAGGTCTTGGCCGGCGATGAAGTACGGCCCGGCGAATCCGACCTTCTCCCTACGGGAGTCGGTGATGGAGTACGTGGCCACGATCATGTCGACCTGACCGGTCTCCAGCAGCGTCTCGCGCTGGGCGCTCGGCGCCTGGATCCACTCGATGTCGTCCTCGGCGGTGCCGAGCTTCTCCGCGATGTAGCGGGCGACGTCGACGTCGAAGCCGGTGTACTCGTTGCCCTCCTTGAGGCCGAGGCCCGGCTGGTCGAACTTGATGCCGACCCTCAGCTGGTTCCCGCCGTCGCCGCCGTCGTCGCTGCCGCACGCGCTCAGCCCGAGCGCCAGGGAGACGGCCGCCGCGGCCGCTCCGATCCGTCGGATGTTCATGAGTACTCCTCGTGGGGTGGGGTGGATGGGTCCTGAGCGGGTCCGCGGACGGGCCCTTCTAGTTGGAGAGGATCTTGGACAGGAAGTCCTTGGCCCGGGCGCTCTGCGGATTGGTGAAGAACTCCTCGGGTGTGGCCTGCTCGACCAGCTCGCCGTCCGCCATGAAGATCACCCGGTCGGCGGCCTTACGTGCAAAGCCCATCTCGTGGGTCACCACGACCATCGTCATGCCGGTCTTGGCCAGGCCGGTCATCACGTCGAGGACCTCGTTGATCATCTCGGGGTCCAGGGCGGAGGTCGGCTCGTCGAAGAGCATGACCTTGGGGTCCATGGCCAGCGACCGGGCGATCGCCACGCGCTGCTGCTGGCCACCCGACAGCTGCGCCGGGTACTTGGCCGCCTGCTGCTCGACCCCGACCCGGGTGAGCAGCTCCATGGCCCGCTTCTCCGCCTCCGCCTTGCCCTGCTTACGGACCTTGACCGGCCCCAGGGTGACGTTCTCCAGGATCGTCTTGTGGGCGAAGAGGTTGAAGGACTGGAAGACCATCCCCACGTCGGCGCGCAGCTTGGCGAGCGCCTTGCCCTCCTCGGGCAGCGGCTTGCCGTCGATCGTGATGGAACCGGACTCGAACGTCTCGAGCCGGTTGATCGTGCGGCACAGCGTCGACTTACCGGAGCCGGACGGCCCGATCACCACGACGACCTCTCCCTGCTCGATGGACAGGTTGATGTCCTTGAGCGCGTGGAAGTCACCGAAGTGCTTATTGACGCCTGAGATCTCGACGAGAGCCATGTGAGGAACTATAGGGCTCCGAAAGGCCCGGCCGCCCCAAGACCGGGGACGTGTCCGCTATGCGTACCGCGGACCGGTCGACATGGCATGCACCGGTGCGTACCGTCGGCACATGGCGATATCAGATGTCAGGGAATACGCCCATCTCACCGCCGAAGACGTAGAGGCCATCGGCGAGGAGCTCGAGGCGATCCGTCAGGAGACCGTGGACTCGCTCGGTGACCGCGACCGGCGCTATGTCCAGAACACCATCAGACTGCAGCGCGGCCTCGTGGCCGGCGGCCGCGTCGTCCTGCTCTTCTCCGGGTACCGGCCCGCATGGGCCCTCGGCACCGGCCTGCTGGCCGCCGGGAAGATCATCGAGAACATGGAGCTCGGGCACAACGTGATGCACGGGCAGTGGGACTGGATGAACGATCCGGTCGTGCACTCCAGCTCGTGGGAGTGGGACATCGTCGGCACGTCCGAGCACTGGAAGGCCACGCACAACTACCACCATCACAAGTACACCAACATCATCGGCATGGACGACGACGTCGGGTACGGCGTGGTGCGGGTGACGCGGGACCAGCCGTGGCACCCCGCCTTCGCGCTCAACCTGGTGTGGAACACCATGCTCGCGTTCGCGTTCCAGTGGGGCGTCGGGGTCCAGCACCTCGAGATCGCACCGGGGACCATCAACTCCTCGGGGTGGAAGGAGCAGAAGAAGCGGATCGGGCAGTTCCTGCGCAAGGCCCGCCGCCAGGTCGGCAAGGACTACGTGTGGTTCCCGCTGCTGTCGGGTCCCAACTGGAAGACCACCATGAGCGCGAACATGACCGCCAACGTCATCCGCAACCTGTGGTCCAACGCCGTGATCTTCTGCGGCCACTTCCCGGACGGTGCGGACAAGTTCACGCTCGAGGACCTGGAGCACGAGACCCAAGCGCAGTGGTACCTGCGTCAGATGCTCGGCTCGGCCAACTTCACCGGCAGCAAGCTCACGCACTTCATGTCCGGCAACCTGTCGTTCCAGATCGAGCACCACCTGTTCCCCACGATCCCGTCCAACCGGTACGCCGAGGTCTCGGAGAAGGTGCAGGACGTCTGCCGCCGCTGGGACCTGCCGTACACCACCGGCCCGCTGTACAAGCAGTACTGGCAGTCGTGGCGCACGATCGCCAAGCTGTCGCTGCCGGACCGGTTCCTCAAGGCCACGACCGACGACGCGCCGGAGACCCGGTCGGAGAAGATGTTCGCCGGCGAGCCCAAGAACTATGAGACCCGCGACGGTCGGCGCGCGGGCCTGGTCACGGCGCTCAAGCACCACACCGACCCCCGACAGTTGCAGCGCATCACCCGGACGGTCTGACGTGGCGGGAGACGACGTGGGCCCCGGCGCGGACGGCCGCACCCCGAGCGTCGACCAGACGCATCGGCGGCCCGAGGGTGCGACCGACGCCGAGGTCGAGGCGGCCGGCACCGTGAGCGAGGCGATGGAGTACATCGAGCGGGCCCGCGGTCGGTTGTACGACCTGCACCAGCTCATCGGCCGGGCGGACATCCTCTTCCAGCAGGCGGCTGATCAGCTCGACCAGATCGGTCGGGCCGAGCTGGCCGAGCGGATCCGCACGGAGGTGGTGGGGATCAACCTCCTCCACGGGCGCTGGACCTTCCAGATGGTGGAGGAGTTCGACGACGGCTTCTGGAGCACAGCCCGCGAGCTCGACCGCTCGGTCCGCGACGAACTCACCGGCGGCAGGCGGCACGTCTTCGAGGCGGAGATGAAGGAGGCGAGTCGGAGCAGGGGCCGCCGTGGACACGAGGCGACCCCTGAGGACTCGAACTGACGGTGTGCGGGGGCGTCAGCCCGTCCGGTGGCGGCCGGCGATCCGGTGTCGGTCGGCCTCGGTGAGGCCGCCCCACACGCCGTACAACTCCTTGGTCTCGAGGGCGAACGTCCTGCAGGTGTCGAAGACGGGGCAGCCGGCGCATATGGCCTTGGCCTGATCCTCCTTCTTCCGGCGCGCGCCCTTCGACTCCTCCTCGAGGCTGTAGAACAGGTCCTCGTGCCCGATGCACGCCGCACCGTCGCGCCACGACCAGAATGCCGCCGTGGGCTCGAGGTTCTTGTATCTGGGCATATAGCCTCCGTCCCCACCGCTCCGAAGTGCCCGAGATGGGCCCTGGTCGTCCAGAGGCGGTGCTCTGCACACATCCTGTCAGTGATCCGCCCCGCGCCGCGCGGAGTGAACTCACATACCGAGAGGTATATGTGGCTGTCAAGGGGTTGCGCAGCACTTTTACGCCGGAATCCACTACTGGTGAGAAGTTGTCCATCCCTTGATGTCCGGCACCGTGGGTCGGAGTGGTCAGCGGCGAGCCGATGCCCTCGTCGTCGTCGACCGGATGACCTCCGCAGCGCGCGACGCCGCGCCGTCCACCCCCCACCACTTCCGGATCCCCCCGGACTCACCGTCCAGAGCGCGGTCCACCTGCTCGCGCACCGCGTGCGCGACCGCCGTGGGCCCGTCCCCGTACCGCATCACCGACGTGCCGGGGAGCCCGGCCAGCGCCTCGGCGGTGGCGTCGTACTCCCCGTGATCGTGCTTTCCCGGGACCACCACGAGCGGGACGTCCGCGCAGGCGGCATCGGCCACGGACGCTTGGCCCGCCCCGGTGACCACCACATCGGCAGAGCACAGCTCGGACCACGGGTCGTCGTGCCACGCCCCGTCCGGCCCGCCCAGCTCCGCCCATTCCGCCACGCCCAGCTCACCGGCGGTCGTGCGGACCGCGCGCCAGAAACGGTGATCCCAGACTTCACCGGATCCGTTGAGGTGGACCACGCGGGGGCGTCGGCGCCGGTCGCGCGGCTCGGGCGCGGGCTCGCGATGTTCGAAGCGGGAGATCCCCCCGATCTCGTGGACCGCGCGGCCCGCCTGCGCGACGGCCTCGCGGTGCGCCCCGGGCGGCCACGCCGCGATGAGTTTCTCTGCGGCGCGACAGCGGAGCCGGTGCGGTTCGTCGTCCCGCAGCCCGGGCGGCAGGGTGCTCACCATCGGGACGCCGGCCATGCGCGCGGCCAGCGACATCCCCGGCGACGAGTCGACCCAGAACGCCCGCGGCCTGGCGCGGTCGATCCACGCCACCGCACTGCGGCGGGCGGCGACCGCGAGGCCCTCGTCCGCGACCCCGTCGACGGGCAGATGGACCACCTCGATCCCCGACGGGCGGAGGGCGTGATCGAACGGCCCGGTCACGAGCATCGTGACCTCCTCGCCCCGCTCACTCAGAGCCGCGACGACCGGCAGCACCCGGTGCAGATGCCCGCGCCCACGGTTGTGGACGTAGACGCCGATCATCGTCGGAGCGTCCTCAGGCGTCTCCGCGAAGGGCCTCGAGGAGCGCGTCGCAGAAGGCGGGCAGGTCGTCGGGCCGGCGGCTGGTCGTGATCCCGCTGTCGCTGACGAGTTCCTCGTCGACCCACTCCGCGCCCGCGTTGACCAGATCCGTCCGCAGGCTCGGGTAGGACGTGATCCGACGGCCGCGGACCACGTCAGCCTCGACCAGCGTCCACGGGGCGTGGCAGATGGCGAACACGGGCTTGCCCGCGTCGACCATCTCGCGCACCAGGTTCACGGCGTGGGGGTCCTGCCGCAGCGCGTCCGGGTTGGCGACGCCGCCGGGCAGGACCAGCACGTCGATGTCGGCGGCCGAGGTCTCGGCGCTCGTCCGGTCGACGGCGTGCGAGCCGGCCGGGTCGAGGTGGTCGACCAGCCCGACCTCACCGCCGTCCGTGCTGACGAGGATCGGGATGTGACCCGCCTCGGAGACGGCGCCCCACGGCTCGGTGAGTTCGACGCGCTCGATGCCCTCGGAGGCCACGAGGAAAGCGACGGTTCGGGTGTCGGTTCGTGCATCCTGTGTCTCGGTCATGCCCCCGATCGTGAGGGCGGGCACCTCCCCTCGCAACCGGTCCCCGGGACGGTGGACCGCGTAGCGCGGGTCCGGCACCATACCCCCATGGGACGACGAGATCGGATGGCCCCCAACGGACGTCGCAGCGGTGGGCGGCGCGGCCGCGGGTGCGGGTGCTCGCTGTTCGTGCTGCTCCTGCTCCTCGTGGGGCTGGTGGTGGCCGCGGAGTTCGGCGCCCGCTGGTACCTGTCCGACCGGGCCGAGAGCGAAGCGTCCGCGCGGCTCGACGCGCCGGTGTCGGTGGCATTCGGCAGCACTCCCGTGCTGTGGGATCTGGCCACGACCCAGGCCGTGGGGACGGCCCGGTTGACCTCGCCCGGCAACGCGACCGTCCCGCGCATCGACGTGACCGGCCACTCCGTGCGGTTGGTCGACGGCGGTATCCGCGCCGACACAGCCGACGGCGTCGCGATCCTCAGCGGTGAGCAGCTCGCGGCCGCAGCCTCGCAGGGCAACCCGGCGGAGGGCTCCCCGGTGGCGGGCCTGGCCGAGGTCCGCTCTGTGCGGCCCGACCCCGCGGCCGGGCTGCTGCGCGCGGACATCGGCGGGATCGCGGAGGTCGGGGTCGTCCCGGGCGTGGCCGACGGTCAGCTGACCCTCACGCCGCAGCAGACCTCACTCCTCGGGTTCGAGCTGCCGAGCGGCCTGTTCTCGGGCATCACCGGCACCGTCGACTCGACCGTGGCCTCGCTGCCCGACGGCGTCGTGATCGAGGGGGCGCGCGTGGTGCCGGAAGGGCTCGAGGTCGCGCTCGGCGGGCGGGACGTGGTCCTGCAGTAGCAGCGGGAGCCCGCGCCGCGCTAGCGGGTGCCCGCGCCGCCCGCCGTGTCCGCCGAGTCCACCGTGTCGGCCGGCGCGCACAGTCGGGTCGGTTCGTTCCGCCCCCGCACGACCTGCGATCCCACCTCGTCCCAGCGGCCCCGCTCGGCCTCCGCGGCGGCGTCGGTCGCCGCGCCCGAGGCCAGCACGAGGCCGGGCCGGTCCTTGGCCAGCTCACACAGGCGCGCGGCCTCGTTGACCGCGTCGCCGATCACCGTGTACTCGAAGCGGTCGTCCGAGCCGACGTACCCGGCCACCACGTCGCCGAAGGACGCCCCGATGCCGGCGCGGCAGTCGGGCACCCGCTCCTGCAGCCGCCGCCCCAGGACGCGCGCACACGCCAGGGTCGCGGTGGCCGGGTCCGCCATCGACCGCGGCGCCCCGAACACCACGAGCGCGGCGTCGCCCAGGAAGCTGTCCACGATGCCGTCGTACTCCTCCACGGTCTCCACCACCACGGAGAAGAACTGGTTGAGCACGTCCACCACCTCGGACGCCTCGGACCGCACCGCCATCTCGGTGGAGCCGATGAGGTCCACGAACACGACGCCGACGCGCGAGTCCTGCCCGCCCAGTTCCGGCTCGTGGAGTTCCGCGGCCTCGGCCACGTCGCGCCCCACGTGCCGCCCGAACAGGTCCCGCAGCCGCTCGCGCTCCTGGAGCCCGGAGGCCATCTGGTTGAAGCCGCGCTGCAGCTCGCCGAGCTCGGTGCCGTCGTACACCACCACCCGGCGGGACAGCGTGCCGGCGGTGATGTCCTCCATCGCCCACCGCACGCTCCGCAGCGGACCGATCATCGAGGCCGTCGCCAGGGAGATGAGGAGAAAGCCGGCCAGCAGCGACGTGGCACCGAGGACGATGACGACGACGGCGAGGCGTTCCAGTGACAGGGCGCGGCCCGCGAGGGTGTAGATCGCCACGATGATCAGGCCTGTCACGGGGACCCCCGCTGCCCAGGGCCCACGCCACCCGGAGCCGCGTCATGGCGCCGAGGAACCGGGCCCGCGGCGCCCGCCCGGTGGACAAGGCGGCCGCCGCGACGGGACGCAGCCCGAAGTCGGCGAGCAGGAACGCGACGCCGCAGACGACCAGGCCCGCGAAGACGATCGTGAACCCGACCACCGGTATCGACGACGGGTCCACCACGCCGTACGCGGGGGTCACCACGGCCGCGCCGAGCAGCCACAGGAACGCCTGGATGAGGGTGATGCGCCCCGGCAGCCGGAGGGTGCGGACGCGCTGCCGCTCGGTGGGTTCGTGTCCGTCCAGGAACCAGCGGACCCGGCGGTAGACGGCGCGGGTCACCCACACCGTGCCCGTGATGACCGCCAGCGAGACGTAGACGGGCACGACGATGACGGTGGGGACGAGGAACTCCCGCGACAGCAGCGCCGGCCCGGGCAGCACGAAGAAGACCAATGTCACGGCGACGGCGACGCCCACGAGGTTTGAACCCAGCAGTGACAGCACCAGCAGGACCCGGACGCGCCACGCCCGGATCCGGGCGGACTCCCGCTCCCGTCCGAGCAGCACCGACCCGAGCTCCGGGCGGCGCAGCAGGGACAGGTCGAATCGCACGATCTGTATGGTGCCACCCCGCACCGACACTCGTGATGTCCTCGTCACACCTGTCGCGGCGAATGGGGCGAGCGGTCGGTCGGCGAGTAGGGTGGTCTGAGGACGGCCCGCACCACTCTTGCCTCGGGCCGCGGCCTGTCGACCATCCCGTGGTCGCGCACCGGACGCACCGCCTCAGCGGCGATGCGGCTTTCCGTGAGCGCGCCGGGCAAGACGCCATCCTCTATGTTCGGAGCACTTCCTCTTGTCACGTTCTTTCGCCGATCTCGGCGTTCCTTCCCCCCTGCTCGACGTCCTGAACGGCGCGGGCATCACCACGCCCACGCCCATCCAGTCGGCGACGCTGCCCGACGCCCTGTCCGGCCGTGACGTGCTCGGCCGCGGCCGCACCGGCTCGGGCAAGACCTACGCGTTCTGCCTCCCGCTCGTCGCGCGCCTGGCCGCCTCCGGCGGTCGCCGCACCCGCAACGCGCCGCGCGGCCTCATCCTGGCCCCGACCCGCGAGCTCGCCCGCCAGATCGACGAGTCCCTCGCCCCGCTCGCCAACGCCGTCGGCATGAAGACCACCGTGATCTTCGGCGGCGTGTCCCAGGGCCGCCAGGTGGACGCGCTGAACCGCGGCGTCGACATCGTCGTGGCCTGCCCCGGTCGCCTCGAGGACCTCATGGGTCAGAAGCACTGCCGCCTGGACGCCATCGAGATCAGCGTCCTCGACGAGGCCGATCACATGGCCGACCTGGGCTTCCTGCCCGGCGTCACCCGCATCCTGTCGGCGACCCCGGCCGATGCCCAGCGCCTGCTGTTCTCCGCGACCCTCGACTCGGGCGTGCAGAAGCTGGTGACCAGGTTCCTCACCGACCCGGTGGACCACTCGGTGGACGACGGCTCGGCCACGCCCGGACCGACCGCACACCACGTGTTCCACGTCGACGCCGACGACCGCGTCCGCGCCCTCGCCGACCTCGCCGGCGCGACCTCGCGGACCGTCATGTTCACCCGCACCAAGCACGGCGCCAAGCGCCTGGCCAAGCAGCTCACCGGCCGCGGCGTGGCGAGCGTGGACCTGCACGGCAACCTGTCGCAGAACGCCCGCGTGCGTAACCTCGACGCCTTCTCATCCGGCGAGGCGACCGTGCTCGTGGCGACCGACATCGCCGCCCGCGGCATCCACGTCGACGACGTCGGGCTGGTCGTCCACGCCGATCCGCCGGCCGAGCACAAGGCCTACGTCCACCGGTCGGGCCGCACCGCCCGCGCCGGCGCCATCGGCACGGTCGTCACCGTGGCCACCGCGGATCAGGTCCGCGAGGTCCGCTCACTGCTGCGCGCGGCCGGGGTGACCGCCGGCGAGATCGAACTCCCCGTGGGCGCCGACGCTGCCGCCGCACTGGCCGACGCCCCCGAGCCGCCCGCCCACGTGCCGTCCGACGACGGTGCCGAGGGCCAGTCGGTCCGCGGTCAGTCCCGTCGCGGTCGTGGACGGGATCGCCAGGGCCAGAATCGGCAACGCGCGGGTCAGCAGCGTCAGGACCAGCAGGCTGACGGTCAGGGCCAGCAGGGCCGCGGTCGGCAGGCTGAGGGCGAACAGGGCCGGGGTCGCGGCGGGCAGTCCCGTGGCGACGGCCGGCGCGGCGCCGACCAGGACCGCCAGGTCCGGGCGGGCCGGGATCACGACGGCTCGGAGCGCGGTGCCCGCGACCAGCAGGGCTCCGGCGGTGGCGGCGCTCGTCGTCGTCGCCCCCAGCACAGCGGCGCGCCGTCGGCCGCGCGTCAGGGCTCCGCGCGACAGGGCTCGGGCGCCCAGCGTTCCGGCGGTCAGGGTGCCGGCGCGCAGCGTTCGGGCGGCCAGGGCTCCGGCGCGCGCAACACGGGTGCCCGCCAGTCGATCGGGCAGGCCGCCGGGCGTCCCCGCAACGACCAGCGCCGCCGCGCCACCCGCTCCGCCGGCTGACAGGCTGACCGGCTGAAACGCCGGGCGACTGCCGGCCTGGCCGGGCGACTGACCGGCGGGCGTACGCGCCACCTATCCGAAAGCGCGCCACCTAAGGGATGCCCTAGGTGGCGCGCATTTCGAAAGGTGGCGTTTGTGCGTCGAGTCGGGGGTGCCGCGCCAGGCTCGGTCGCTGTGCTGGATCCACCCACTGCGCCGGGCGGACGGCTCAGCCGAAGATGGTGATCGTCTGGCGGCTGATCGCGAGAAGCTCGCCGTCGGGCCGCCACACCATCGCGTGGGTGTGCGCGTAGCCGCCCCGGGCGGCGTCGGTGGTGGCCGCGTAGGCGAGGTTCGCATCGGCGGGGACGACGTCCGGCCCCACCTCGGCGATGAGTTCGATGGTCCACGTGAGGCTGCTGCCGGGCGCGAACCCGTCGAGCATCTGGATGGGGGCCGGCGGCCACGCGTCGGTCAGGAGCACCAGGTGCTCCTCCTCGAACCGCTCCGGCGCCTCACGCAGTGCGGTCCACCCGGACAGGTCCGCCGCCTCGGCGCCGCTGAACGGCATCTGCCCGCCCACCTGGCGCAGCTCGACGAACCGGTAGAACTCCGGCGTGAGGCCCTTGATGTAGGGGAACGGCTCGACCGCCGCCGGGTCGCCCAGGTCGAGCATCGGGTGCGCGGGCGGCACGGAGATCGACGACTCACGATGCCTGCCGAAGGCCGCCAGCGCAGTGGCGACGATCGCGTCGGACTGCCGCACCGTCGCCTGACACTGGATGACGTTGGAACCGACGCGCAGGACCTCCGCCTCCACGTCGACGGGGCCGGTGGCCGCGGGGCCGACGAACGACACGGTGAGCGACCGCAATGGCGGGACCACCACGGGGCTACCGGTGCTGCCCGCGAGATCGCGGAGCTTCCCCTTCATGGCGGAGAGCATCAGGGCCCCGGTGAGACCACCATAGATGGCCCTGCCCTGCGTCCAGCCCTCTTCGACCTCGACCGTCCCACCGTGTGCGGCGGACTCCAGCATGCTCGTCAGCGACATGCGGCATAGTCTGCCACCGCCGCTCAGCGGGCCTCCGGGGAGCGTTCCTTCCGGCTGCGGCGAGCCCGGCCCCGAGCCTTCCGGACGCCGGCCAGCGCGGTCGCCAGCCCGGACATGCGCGGGCCGTGGCCAAACATCTTCTCGCTGCGGGTCTCGGCGGCGTCGTCGGCGGTGCGGCGCAGGTAGCGGTCCGGCAGAGACAGCCGCGCAATGGTGCGCCACGACTGGAGGTACTGCTTCCACAGCGGGCCGGAGACGTACGGCAGGTCGTAGCGGGCGCATAGCTCGCGCACCTCGAGCGAGATCTCCGAGTACCGGTTGGACGGCAGGTCGGGGAACATGTGGTGCTCGATCTGGAACGACAGATTGCCCGACATGAGGTTCATGGCCGGTCCGCCGTCGAGGTTGGCGCTGCCGAGCATCTGCCGCAGGTACCACTCCGCCTGCGACTCCGTCTCTACGTCCGTCATGGTGAACTTCTCGGCGCCGTCCGGGAAGTGGCCGCAGAAGATCACGGCGTTGGTCCACACGTTGCGGATGATGTTGGCCGTGACGGTGGCGGTGAGCGCCTGGGGGCCGCTCGGCCCGGCGAGCACGGGGAACAGGACGTAGTCTTTGAGGATCTGCTGGCCGGCCTTACGCAGGAACGCGCGCGCCTTGCGGCGGTCCTCGGGGGCGGCGTCCCGGTCGAACGCGGCGCCGAGGGTGACGGCCTGAAGACCGATCCCCCACTCGAAGCCCGCCATCAGAGCGGCGTTGACGGCCATGTTGGCGAGGAACCTCGGCTGCCACGGC